>VGYW01000747.1 GCA_016872875.1 Planctomycetota bacterium
GCTCTTGGGATTTCCCGCATTTCGTGAGAAATGCGGGCTAAAGGCCGCACTACAAACTGAGAAGCCCTTCCGCCGCCACCCGTTACTGAGGCATTGCATTTGTGCGTGGTTTTGCCTTGACAGGAGGTGATCGCGACGCTGGGCCGCCTCGCCGTGCTCCAGGAGACGGGCGCGCTCGATGCGCTGCTGAGTTCGTGTTCGCGGTTCGCGGGCCAGGTGGCGGTGCTGCACCGGCTCTTCGACCCCGGGAGCGACCGTGCGGCCGAGGTCTGGCGCGACGGCTATGCACTCGACGGCATGGAGGGCATGGAGCTGCACCACCTCTACCGGGCGATGGCCTGGCTGGGCGAGGAACTGCCCGCGGCGGAGCAGGCCCACCGCACGCCGTTCGCCCCGCGGACGACGAAGGACCAGATCGAGGAGGCACTCTTCGCCCGCCGCCGCGACCTCTTCTCGACGCTCCACCATGCCCATGTAGTGCCAGGCCCGATCCGCGTTTCCCTATCCCCTTGCGAGAAGGGAAGATAGGAAAAGCTACTGTAGAAGATCGGTCGGACATTCATCCACCCATCCAGTCATCCATCCATCCTCTCCCGACACACCCAAAGCGCGCAGGTCGCGCCAGGTGTACGGGTCAGAAGACGCCTTTGACGGGCGCGGGCATGAAGACGAGGAGGAAGATTGCGGCGGCGGCCCAACCAACGGCCTTGCGGCCTGGGCCGAGCGTGATCTCCTCGACGACCACGGGCGGGTGCGCGATGCGCAGGATGGCGGTCATGACCACGGCCCAGAAGAGCCAGCCGCGCCACTGCGTGGCGCCGAGGGCAAGGAGCACGCCGATGAAGAAACAGGCGACGTGCCGCTGGCGGCGTCCGAGCAGGGCGTAGGCCACGTGGCCGCCGTCGAGCTGGCCCATCGGGATGAGGTTCAGGGCCGTCACCAGCAGCCCGATCCAACCGGCCCAGGCGAAAGGGTGCGAGAGCCAGTCGAGGGTGTAGCCCGGCGGCGGGACGCCGACGAGCAGGCGCGAGAGCGCCCAGGTGAGAAGGGAGTCGCCGAATGTGACCGCCCCCCCCTCTTGCCAGGACGGGATGACGGCGAAGGGCTCGCCGAGGGTGCCCCTGGTGTGGAGGATGCCGTAGACGAGAAAGGGCATTGCGACGGTGAGCCCGGCGAGTGGGCCTGCCAGGCCGACGTCAATCAGCGCGCGGCGGTGCATGATCGGGCTGCGCATCCTGATGACCGCCCCGAACGTGCCGATGGGCGGTATCGGCGCGGGAAGAAAGAACGGCGGCGTGACCAGCATCCCGTAGCGGCGGGCCATGAAGTAGTGCCCGCACTCGTGCGAGCCGAGGATGAGCAGGATGGCGAGCGAGAACGGCCCGCCCTCGGTCACGAGCCGCACGAGGAGCTCGGGCAGCGGCCTGCTGCCCCGCGCGCCGACGATGCTCGCCGCCAGGTCGCTCAGGAAGGAGGTGAAGTTCCACGACGACCCGGCCACGAGCGTGGTGAGCACCGTCGCGGCGAAGAGCGCCGCGTGCAGGCCCCAATTGACAGGTTTGGCCAGGGGGCCGGGGAGCGTGTAGGTGAGGCGCGAGCGCCCGTCGAGCCGCTCGAGGCAGAAGGCCCCCGGGAGCTGGCGGAGGCCCCGCTCCACCTCGCGGCGGTGCGCCTCGCAGTAGGCGCTCGCCCAGCCGTGGAAGATCACCCCGTTGCGGAACTCGACCTCGTGAAGCGACTCGAACAGCGGGGCGAGGATGCTCCGCAGCCGCTCGCGTGCCTCGGGGGCGTATGCGTACACATCACTCCTCACTTCGCGGCTGCGGCCTCGGTTAGCTCCAGGAAAACGTCCTCAAGGGTGCCGCTGGTGGATGCCGCGCGGCGGAGGTCGTCCTGGGTGCCCTCGATGACCAGCCGCCCGCGGTGGATGATCCCGATGCGGTCCGCAACCTCCTCGGCCATCGGGAGGGTGTGGGTGGACATCAGGACGGCGCAGCCGCTCTCCACCCGCTCGCGCAGGACGCCCTTCATGAGCTTCGCACTAGCGGGGTCGAGGCCCACCATCGGCTCGTCCACCACAAGGAGCTTCGGGTCGTGCAGGAGTGCCGCGGCCAGGACGATCTTCTGGCGCATGCCGTGCGAGTAGTTCTCGGCCAGCTCGCCCGCCCAGCCGTCCGCCTCGAAGAGGTCGAGAACCTCCTCCACCGCCTGGGTGCAGGAATCCCTGTCGAGCCCGTAGAGCCTGCCGACGAAGAGGAGGAACTCGCGCCCGGAGAGCTTGTCGTAGAGGTACGGCTGGTCGGGCACGTAGCTCAGGAGGCGTTTGGCGGGCACGGGGTCGGCGTGGACATCGTGCCCGCCGACGAGCACGCGGCCGCCCGACGGCCAGAGGAGGCCCGCCACGCACTTCAGCGTCGTCGTCTTCCCAGCGCCGTTCGGCCCCAGGAAAGCATAGAGCTCGCCCGGGCGAACCTGGAGCGAGAGGGCGTTGACGGCAACGTTGTTGCCGAATCGCTTGGTGAGGTTCTCGATCGCCAGCATGAGCCGATTATAGCGGGAGCGCCGAAAGCAGTCAACCAGGTGGATGAGCCGAGATGCGTGACGCGTGACCCGTGACGCGTGACCAGAGAAGACACCCTCGCGTTCGTCTCTTCTCACGCGTCACGCGTCACGGGTCCAGGGCTGCGGAATCGGGAATTCGTCGCGCTGAGGAAGGCCAGGAGGGGGTGGGGAACCGGCTGAGAGAAAGGGGGCGTAAGGCGGAATAGCTCGATCGGGG
>VGYW01000748.1 GCA_016872875.1 Planctomycetota bacterium
CGCTCTCCGTGGCGCCGTTTGTAGGGGCGCGATTCATCGCGCCCGACCGTGTAGGGGCGCCATTCATGGCGCCCGAGAGCCCTCGGCTAGCGCCCGCGCGGTAGGCCCGGTAGGTGACCGGCGCCTCAGCGGTGCCGGAGTCCTGAGCCTCGAGGGTCAGCGTCTCCTGCAGCGGGTAGAGCCCGCCGCGCACGAAGATGGTCATCGGCCCCTTGGCCCGGCCCCCCGCCTTCAGCCTCCGCACCTCATCCCGCGCCCGCACCAGCGTGGCGAACGGCCCGTCCGTTCTCGCGGCATTGGGCTCGGCCAGCCGTCCCGTCCAGCCGTCATTGCCGTCCGCCGCGACGTACAGCGCCGTCTCCGCCGCTCCGGCCGGCAGCGCCCAGAGACCCATCAGCCCAAAGGTCACCCACACCCATCCGGTCGCACTCATCCGTCGCATCGCTCCCTCCGTACTCCTGCAGACATTCCTCTCCTGCCGTCCTTCCCCTCATCCCCGCCGTCTCCTGCCCCCTGTGTCACGGTGCCGTCAACTCGAAACCCGAAACTCGAAACCGAAGGACCCCTGCTCCTCCGTGGCGAACTCCCCTCGGTCATCCCATCCTACCCATGGGAGTTTCTCACTTGCGCGGCGTGACGTGGCGTTCAGTCGGCCTGGCGGTTCTCATCATCCCGCTGAACGCCTACTGGCAGATTCAGATGGAGGTCGTGCGTTACTCGGCGCACCCCACGACGGTCTCCCTCCTGTTCAACGCGATCTTCATCCTGCTCGTGCTGACCGGCGCCAACGCGCTGCTCGCCCGCTGGCGGCCGAAGCGCGCGCTGACGCAGGCCGAACTGCTGACCACCTACGGCATGGTCTGCATCGGTTCTTGCATCGCGGGACACGATGGCGTGCAGGTGCTCGTGCCGCAGATCCCCTGGCCGTGGCAGTTCGCCACTCCGGCGAACAACTGGGAAGCGCTCTTCATGTCCAACATCCCGCGGTGGCTGTCGCTGCAGGATGAGACCGTCTTCCGGGGTTACTTCGAGGGCTCGACGAATCCCTACCGCTGGGCGATCCTGGGGCCGTGGCTCAAGCCGCTGGCCTTCTGGGGCCTGCTCATCGTGCTCCTGATGGTCGGCATGTTGGCGATCAACTCCGCCCTCCGCCGTCAGTGGCTCGACCGCGAGCACCTCATGTGCCCTCTGGTCTCGCTGCCCCTGGAGATCACCAGCCCGCGCGGCCGCCTCTTCCGCGATCACATCTTCTGGATCGGCTTCGCCGTCGCCGCCGGCATCGACACCTGGAACAGCTTCGCCTTCCACTTCCCGGTCATGCCCCGCATCCCCATCGAGCACCAGGACCTCTCCGTCTACTTCACCGCCCGCCCCTGGAACGCCATCGGCTGGACGCCCCGCTCCTTCTACCCCTTCATGATCGGCATGGGCGTCCTCATGCCCACCGACTTCCTCTTCTCGTGCTGGTTCTTCTATCTGTTCTGGAAGGTGGAGCGGATCGCATCGGTGGCGATGGGGTTGACGGACATCCCGCGGTTCCCGTTCATCAGCGAGCAGGCCTTCGGCGCGTATGCGATGTTCTGCCTGTACGGCCTGTGGACCAGCCGCAAGTTCCTGTCGGGGCTCTTCCGGCGGTCGGTGTTGGGGGCGAGTGCGCGTACGACCATCGCCGATGCCGATGACACATTGCTGGATGACAGCCGCGAGCCCCTGAGCTACCGTGTCTCGTTGCTCATCGGCGCGGCCGCCTTCATCGGGCTCATCTGGTTCAGCTCGGTGGCGGGCATGCAGGTCTGGGTCGCCATCGTCTTCTTCGTCATCTACTACGGGCTGTCCGTGTCGATCACCCGCATGAGAGCGCAGTTCGGCGCGCCCGTCCATGACCTGCACTTCATCGGGCCCGATACGATCATGCCCATCGTCGGCGGCACCCGCGCCTTCAGCGACAAGGACCTCACCGTCATGTCGCTGTACTTCTGGTTCAACCGCGCCTACCGCAACCACCCGCAGCCCTTCATGATGGAGGGCTACAAGCTCGCCGACCGCACCGAGAGCCCCCTCAAGCCGCAGGTGCTCGCCCAGGTCGTCGCGATCCTCGTCGGCATCCTCTCCGGCTTCTGGGCCATGCTCCAACTCATGTACAGCTTTGGCGCCCGCGCCAAGTCGCGCATGAGCTTCGGCGCCGAGACCTTCAACCGCCTCGCCTCGTGGATGGGCGTGGACCAGCCGCCGACCTGGATGGCCACCGGCGCCATCGGCGTCGGCCTCGTCTTCACCTTCGCCCTGGAGACCATGCGCCTGCGCTTCGCCAACTGGCCCTTCCATCCGCTCGGCTATGCCATCTCCGGCAGCTGGGAGATGAACCTCGTCTGGATGCCGCTGATGATCGCGTGGATCCTGAAGGTCGTCCTGGTCCGCTACGGCACCTTCAAGCTCCTGCGCAAGACCATTCCCTTCTTCCTCGGTCTTATCTTGGGGCAGTTCGTCGTGGGCAGCATCCTCAACATCGTCAGCATCGCGATGAGCATCCCCAGCTACATGTTCTGGCAGTGAGGACGGCGGGAGATGCGGAGTTGCGGAGTTCCGGAGATGCGGAGTTCCGGAGAACGGCGACGACAACGACTACGGGAGGCGTAGAATGAGAAAGCTCTTTGGGCTTGTTCCGTTGGGTGTGTTGGTGGCGAGTGGGGCGATGGCGCAGGAGCGGCAGATGCAGACGGGCACGAAGACGACGGAGCCGGGCTTCGTGACCTCGATGGAGGTTGACGTGCC
>VGYW01000749.1 GCA_016872875.1 Planctomycetota bacterium
TCCGCCTCAAGGACCCCTGCGAAGACCTCTTCGCCAGGGCCATAGTGGGCAACGTCCTCGAACTGCCCCCCTACGGCGTCAGGCTCCTGCGCACGACGAGTTGAACGTGGGCCAGGTTTGTAGTGCGGGCTTTAGCCCGTATCATGTTTGTAGTGCGGGCTTTAGCCCGTATCATGTTTGTAGTGCGGGCTTTAGCCCGTCCCTTGCTACGGCCTGAAGGCCGCACTACGAACCCGGAACCCTCCGTGTGGAATGTGTCGGGAATATGCCCATGAGGGCAGGCTCTCCACCTGAAGGCAGCGCCGAGCTGTTCATCCTCGGCGCGCTCCAGAGCGGCTTCCCGCTGACGCCCCGGCCGTTCCGGGCCGTGGGGGAGAAGCTGGGGCTGAGCGAGACGGAGGTGCTGCGGCGCCTGGCCGCGCTGCGCCGCAAGGGGCTCATCCGCCGCATCGGGCCGGTGCTCGACCCCGAGAAGGTCGGGCGAGTGGGCGCACTCGCCGCCATGGCTGTGCCAGCGAACCGCCTGGAAGAGGTGGCAGCCGCGGCCTCGGCCTGCCCGAGCGTGACCCACAACTACGAGCGCGCGCCGCTGGACGGGCGGTGCCCCTACAACCTCTGGTTCACCCTCACGGCGCCGTCCCAGGCGGCGCTGGCGGAGGCCGTCGGGTCAATCGAGAAGGCCACCGGCCTGCCGGTCAGGGTCCTCCCCGTCCGCCGGAAGTTCAAGATCGGCGTCCGGTTCGACTTCTCGGGGAATGAGCGCGAGTGGTCGGTGCGCACCGCCGAGTGCACAGCGGCTAAGGAGTCTCGTCCCGCGTCCCGCGTCCCGCGTGCCCATTGCCCCGAGCCACCGCCCTCCCTGTCACGCGGCACGCGGCACACGGCACGCTCGGACGAATCAGAGATCAGAGATCAGAGATCCCATCGCGGCAAGCCGCAACCAAACGCGGAGGAAAAATCTTTCCGGAAAACAAGATTCTGCATGTTTGTAGCACAGATGGACTCGCTCGATCGCGAGATCATCAAGGAGCTCCAGGACGGCCTGCCGCTCGTCCGCGAGCCATATGCGAGGGTGGCGAAGCGGGTGGGGATTTCGGTGGAGACGCTTCTGGCCCGGCTTGGTGCGATGCTCGAGCGGGGCGAGGTGCGGCGCATGGGCGCCTCCATCGCCCACCGCAGGGCGGGGATCGAGGCCAACGTCATGTGCGTCTGGCGCGTCCCGCCCGAACGGGTCGAGGCATTCGCACGCGAGGCCGTCACGTTCGACGCCATCACCCATTGCTACGAGCGTGCGACCAGCCCCGAATGGCCCTACAATCTCTACTGCATGGCCCACGGCCGAAAGCAGGCCGACTGCGAGGCCGTCATCCGCGACCTCTGCCAGCGCACCGGCCAGGCCGACTTCGTGGCCCTCATCAGCACGCGCGAGTTCAAGAAGACCTGGACCCGCATTTGAAGATTGCTGATTTCCGATTGCTGATTGCTGATTTCAGAAGAGACCCCGTGGAGCGGAACGTCAACAATGGGCGCCCACACTGAGCTTCGTGTTTCTTCTCTTCATTCAGCAATCAGGAATCAGCAATCAGAAATCCCTGTGCGTCTGGTCCACAAGAAGTCATCCACCTTCCACGACTTCCCCTACGCCTGTCCCCACCGCAAGTGCATCCACAACTGGATCATCAACGTCACGCCGCCCGGCTTCAGCCATTGCATCCACCAGTGCGTGTATTGCTACGCGCGCGACGCGGTCTTCTCGCGCGAGAGCGGGGGCGTGCTGGAGGTCTACGACAACCTGCCCGAGCTGGTGGCGCGCGACCTCGATCGCATCACGCTGTGTCCGCCGATCTCCATCTCGAACACCACGGACCCTTGCCAGGACGTGCCGGAGGTCAGGCGCGAGGTGGCGCGCCTCGTGCGGCTCATCGTCCAGCGCGGGCCGTCGCTGCTGATGGTGACGAAGGGCGACGCGACGTTTCTGCTCGATGTCGAGGGTTTCGCGGCGCACCCGAACCTTGTCGTGGCGACGACCATCGAGGGTCCGCCCAAAGTCCTGCGGCTCCTCTCGCCCAGGGCGCCGGCCTTCGAGGAGCGCCTGGCGAGCGTCCGACGCCTCGCCCAGGCCGGCGTCAAGGCCGTCGTGCGCCTCGACCCCTTCCTGCCCCACGTCCACGAAGCGGCCTATGGGAGCCGTTGGTTTGCAGAGCTTGAGAGGCTCATCGGCCGGTTCGCAGAGGCCGGCAGCCGTCACGTCATCTGCTCCACGGGGCGCCTCACGCGCAAAGCGCCGCCAGACCACCAATCGTCCTCCTTCGAGCGGCTGGAGGGGTTGTTGATGGGCCTCGACGCTACGTCGGCGGGCGCGCTGCGGCGCGACTACGCCTTCGACCGCTCGGGCACCTCCGTGGGCTACCTCTGGCGCCGGCCGCTGCGCCTGGCCTTCCACGGGCGCCTTCGCGCCCTCGTGGAGGCCCGCGGCATGACCTATGCCACCTGCCAGGAGAACTCGCCGGAGGAGACCGATAGCCCCGGCATCCCGAGTTGCGAGGGCTTCGCGCTCCCTTTCTGCGCCAAAGGCATCGGCGGGCGGTTCTACCCTATTGAAGGCTGCACGGCCTTCTGCCACGTCCGGTGCAAGGGAATGGCCGTGCCGCCGTGCGGGCGCAGGGAGCTTCTCTCGCCCGCGCCCCTGCGGCTCAGCCTGCTGCACTGAGGGAATCCGTAATCCGTGATTCGTAATCCGTAACCAGACAAAGA
>VGYW01000750.1 GCA_016872875.1 Planctomycetota bacterium
GCCGCGCCCGACGCTGAGGTGGCGGAAGCGCCCATCGGGGCGCTTGACGGGGAAGATGTCCACGCCGAGCTGCCCGACGCCGTCGTGGCCCCGCATGATCATCTCTTCGGGCAGCTCGCGGAGGACGGTCAGCGGCGAGCGGTCGTAGTGGCGGTTGCGGGCGACGGTGTTCCAGATGCCCTGCCGCTGTTGTTTGGGGAGCGCCTTGTAGCCGCGGGGGGCGAGGCGGCCCTCGGTCCACACGCACTCCGCGTAACGGATGGGCATGGTCACGCTCTTGTCCTCAGTCTTGAACCCGCTCAGGCCGGCGTTGTGCGAGGAGAAGCTCCAGACGCCGTCGGGCCATATCTTCTTCGCCATGCCGACGACGATGGGGTTCTGCTCCCAGCAGTAGCTGTTGTGGCCGAGGGATGCGACATCAAAGCAGCCGCGGGCTTCGAGCCGCCTGCGAACCTCGTCGAGCACGGGCTTCCAGAAGGCCAGGCACTCGGGCGTGCCTGGGGGCGGCTGCTCGAGCGGCTCGACCTTGCCCGTCGCGGGGTCGAGGAGCGTGACTTTCTGGACGTTCGCCCACTTCCCCTCCTTAACCTCGCCCCAGCAGTTGAGGCGGAGGGGGAGCGGCTTGCCGATGGCCTTCGCAACGGTGTCGAGGAACTTGTCGAACGCGGCGAAGTCGTGGCCGAACGTGCCGTCGGGCTTGCGGACCCAGCGGACGAGTGACTCCTCGTTTGCCTCGAGGCCCAGGAAGCCGATGGCGAGGTCGGCAGTGACCTGGCGCGAGTTCACCTCGGCCATCAAGGCCATTGACTTCGCCATCAGCTCGAAGTGGCGGTCGGACCAGAGCGTGACGCCGTAGTGGCGGGCGACGCTCTCGGGGGAGAGGAAGCCGAGGTTGCGGAGGCGGAAGTCCTTCGGGTCGGGCAGCGCCCAATCGTGAACCGTGAGCTGGAGCGGCACGGGGGTGGGCGACAGCCCGTCGGCCTGAACGGTCACGGTGCCCTCGTAGCGCCCTGGCCTGGCATCGGGCGGCACGCGGGCGGTGAGCCAGATGGGCGCTAGTGCGCCCATCGTGAGGGCCTTGCGCTCGATGGGCTGGCCGAGATAGGTCTCGCGCGGCGGCTTGGCGTTGACGACGGGCACCTCGGCCGGGATAGCATCGAGGAGTGCGTCGTAGCGGAAGTTCGGCGCCCAGGACTTGCCGGTCGCCGCCGCCTCCGCGCAGCGGACGCGGACCGCCGAGGCGGGCAGCTTCGCCCCGCCGCCTGCCTGCACGAGGTCGGAGACCGCCACCCTCAGTCCCTTGAGCGTCTGGTCGGAGCTGACGACGAGGCGGCCGGAGAAGAGGCCGCTCCGCGCCGCGGCCACGACGACGGGCCGAAGCGGCTCGCCAGGGCCGCCGCAGTCCGTCGCCTGAACCGTCTTGAAGGGTTGACAGGTCCAGACCTGGATGCCCTTCGGCCGCGCGACGTTGGGGACCGCGGCAGAGGCAGGAGCGGCGGTGAGGCTCAGGCTGCGGAGGCCGGCGTAGGCCCAGAGGCCAGGCACGACGTACATGCCGCCCACCGCCACCCGCTTCGCCCCAATCGCCCCTTCGTTCACAGGCGCGCGGTGGACCTCGATGGCAAGGACGTTTGTGCCCTTCCTGATGAGCGTCCCGGGGATGGCGAGGCCCTCGATGCGCCGATAGCGGCGCGCGAAGCCAGTGGGATTCTTCCTGATCTCCTGGAGGAACACGCCGCCCGGCTCGCAATAGAGGTCGTCGGGATACTTCTCGGCCAGGGTGTCGGGCTTGAGGTCGCCCGCGGGTAGATGGGCGCGCTTGACCTCCTGGCCGTTGAGGAAGACGGCGACGCCGCCGACGTATTCGAGGGAGAGCTTCAGCTCCTGCACCTTCGCGGGGTCGTCCACGACGAATCTGCCTCGGACGCAGATGAGGGAGTTAGGCGTGGCGGTGTGGAGAGCGGCAGGGCTGTGGCCCGTGGCGCCGCCGGGCGGCAGCTCGAAGGGCGCACGCTCCCGGCCCCAACGCGAATCGTCGAGGTCGGGCTTGACCCAGTCAGCGGGCGGGAGGGCCGACTGGAACTCCGCCATCGGCTTCGGGTCCTTCCCGGGCGTCACCGCCGCCTTCACCTGCCCGTCCGCGCTGATGACCACGGGCGTCTTGAAGACGTAGTGAACTCTGAAGCAGCTATCGCCGTTGATGACCTCCTCAGGCGCGGCGGCCAGCAGCGCAACGAAGGCGAGCTCCACCCCAACCACGCAGGCAAGACGGTGCATTCACTTTCCCCCAACCGGGCCGAGATCAGGATAGCGTATCGCGGCGATCAGTGTATCGAAAAGCGCGGCGTTTGTCGAAGCCAGAAGGCGCGCTCCGCGCAGAGCATGGCCCCCAGTTCTAGTGAACGGCTCCACAGCCCCCACGCGGGCGTACTATATCAGCCCAGGGCGAAGCCTGGGTAGCTGGGTCGCGTGCGGGTCAGCCCTGAAGGGGCGTACTACGCGGCACGGATACCATCGCCTCTCGTGGGCGGCTAGCACGCCCCTACAGGGCTGACCGGGGCCGTCTCCCATTCCCAGGGCTTCGCCCTGCTCTTTGCCCACGTCTCGGGGCCTTGTAGCCCGCGGACGCGGGCGACCCAGCCGTAGCCCAGGGCGACCGAAGGGAGCCCTGGGATCGCGCGTCCCCCCCATCCAAGCCCCCGAAGGGGGCGTTTCACGCCCATTGAATCGCCCCGCTTCGGGGGCTCTACG
>VGYW01000751.1 GCA_016872875.1 Planctomycetota bacterium
GAGGGAGGTCTTCGAGGGCTTCGTGGCCGATGAGACCACGCACATGGAGAAGCTGCTGAAGGCCCGCAAGGCGTCGTCGCTCACCGTGCAGCAGGGCAGTCTGAGCAGCCTGCCGCGCCCGAGGGCGGTGCGGCTGCCCGCCGACGGGCTGGCGGACGCCCCCGCCGCCTACCGCTTCGCGATCCGCGCCGAGAAGAGCGCCTGGGCGCTCTACTCGGTGCTCGCCCAGATGGCCGCAGAGCCGCGCATCCGCAGGACATTCGAGTTCCTGGCCGCGGAGGAGATGAGCCACAGGACGAAGCTGGAGGCCGGCTTGAAGGCCCTCAAGTCGTCCAGGGGCTTCTTCCGCGGCCTGATCCGCCTCTTCCGCAGGAGTTGAGTACACCGCCCCACAGGTAGGGCGCCGGAACCGTGGGCGCTTCAGTGTCTTGCTCCCGAAGGGAGCGCAGTGGGTTGCCGGCGGCTTTAGCCGCCGGACTCGGGCGCTGGACCCAGTCGAAGTCCCGTAGGGACGACAGAAGGGTGACCGGACCGCCCCGCTGTGAGGCCCTGCCGTCCCTTCGGGACTGGTCCGTGGGTGCGCCCCGGTCCGGCGGCTAAAGCCGCCGGCAACCCACTGCCGTCCCTTCGGGACTCCGGCGTCGCTTCCTTGCCTGTGATGTGCTCAGATGGCCGCACCGGGAGGGGTAGGATGGAGGCCGATCGTGATGGGAACACGCGCGTGGGTGTCTGCTTGTCTCCTCGCACCGGCGTTCGCGATTGCGGCCGCGGCCGACTGGCCGCAGTTCCACGGGCCGAAACGCGACAACCTGTCGGCGGAGACCGGCCTCCTCAAGCAGTGGCCGCCCGACGGCCCGAAGCTCCTCTGGACCGCCAAGGGCATCGGCCACGGCTTCTCCACCGTCGCAATAGCCGGCGGACTCATCTACACGACCGGCAACGTCGGGCCGGACACTGTGATCACGGCGCTCGACCTCGAGGGCAAGCCCCAATGGACCGCCAAGAACGGCCCGGCCGACAAGCACGACCGCCCAGGCACCCGCAGCACGCCCACGCTCGATGGCGAGCGCCTCTACCACGAGGGCTCGGTGGGCGACCTCGCCTGCCTCGAGGCGAAGACGGGCAAGGTCCTCTGGTCGGTGAACATCCTGAAGAAGTTCGGCGGCCGCACCCCCAAGTGGGGCCTCGCCGAATCGCCCCTCATTGACGGCAACAGGCTCATCTGCACCCCGGGCGGGCCGCAGGCCGGCATGGCCGCACTCGACAAGATGACTGGCGAGACGCTCTGGGTGTGCAAGGAGACGACCGAGCTGCCCGGCTACGCCTCGCCCATCGCCATCGAGTTCGGCGGCATCCGCCAATACGTCACCATGATGGAGAAGTCCGTCGTCGGCGTGCGGGCCGACGACGGCAAGCTGCTCTGGCGCCAGGAGCACGTTGCCTTCGCGGACGAAACGGTCTCCACCCCGCTCTTCCACGACCGCTTCGTCGTCGTCTCCACCCTCGGCCCGGGCGGCACCCAGTGCATCGAGCTTGCGGCGGCCGCCGGCGGCGTCTCCGCAAAGCGGGCATGGCAGACGAACGTCCTCAACAACCATCACGGCGGCGTGGTCCTGCTCGATGGCCACATCTACGGCTCGAACGTCGGAACCAAGTGGGTCTGCCTCGACCTCAAGACGGGCAAGATGGCCCACGCGGGCGACGGCGTGGGCAAGGGCTCGCTCACCTATGCCGACGGCATGCTCTACACCTACGCTGAGAACGGCGGCGCGGTTGGCCTCGTCAAGGCCACGCCGCAGGCCCACGAGCTCGTCAGCCGCTTCAAGATTCCACAAGGCGGCAGCGGCCCCTGCTGGGCGCACCCGGTAGTCTGCGGCGGACGCCTCTACCTCCGCCACGGCGACTTCCTCTACTGCTACGATGTTCTGGCCAAGTGAGGCCCAGCCGATGCGGCTTGCGTCCCATTCGCCTCTCTTCGCCCTGATTCCCATGTCGCCATTCCCCTGCCCCTCCTCTTACTTCGGCTTCAGTGGCTCCAGCACCACCCTGAGTGGCTTGTCCTCGATTGTGATCTCCCGCTCTTGCGGGCTGCCGCCTGGGAACTGCCATCTGAGGGTGACGGGTCCAGGCTCTGGCCGCCCGATGAAGGCGTCGGCGAGCGCGGCGCGCACGCTCCAGGCGCCGAGCATCCTGGCGCCCCTGGCTGCCGTGACGGTGAGCGGCCCGGCCATCGCCGCAGGCAGCGCGAGCTTCACGCACAGGTCGCTGCCGCCGGGGGCGCGGCTCAGGGCCACCACCTGCCCGTCGCTCAGCACCAGGGCAAGCTCCTGGCAGCCATCGCCGTCCCAATCCCCCAGGCAGGCGCTGCGGCCGGCGCCAAACGCCACTGGCCAAGCGGCCGGCGCAGCAAACCGCGCAGGTGCGGTCCCCTTGTAGAGGACGCTCCCCCTGGCCCTGAGCTGAAGGACATCGTGCAGGCCATCGCCATCGAAGTCCGCCACAAGACATGGGCCCGTGCCACGGCTGGCTTGCCCAGCCGTGTCCTCTCCACTAGCCCTAGATCAAGCGCATTCCCCCAGGGAGCGAACCCGGGTGGGCCGCGCGGAGGTGTCTCCGAGCGCCCGGAGGTCGCTAACTGGGCGCACAACTCGCGGATGCACGGGGTTCCGGGTCGGCCAGGCTCTCGGAGGGAGCACTTCGCTCCGGCAGCGACAGAGCTTCTCTGTCGCTCCCACGTTCAG
>VGYW01000752.1 GCA_016872875.1 Planctomycetota bacterium
GGGGCGCCTCGCGCGGCAGGTCGCGGCGGTAGACGATGGCGCCGGGCGGTGGGGTGTCGGCAGACGGCAGGGGGCAGACGGCGGACGGCAGAGGGGAGACGGCAGAGGGCGGACGGCAGTCGGCAGACGGCAGTCGGCAGACGGCAGATGGCAGAGGGGAGTCGGCAGTTGCCGCGTTCGCGGAGCGGGGTGCCGCGAGGCGGGCGAGCTTCTTGCGGAGGCCCTGAAGCACATCCTGCCTTCGGGCATCGCGGGACTCGTCGGCGGAGTCTAGGGTCATGCAATGGAGTCCGGGCAGAGGCCACTTGCGGAGGGCGGTGCGGGCGCACGCCACCGACAGCTCTACTGTAACCGGCTCAAGGCGGCGGTGCAAGAGCCTCTTGCGTCGGGAGCCGGACCCAACTCGCGCTCTGGCCCAGGAGGCCGCTCGTGTCTATCCTCGGCTGTGTCTGGACATTCAATCATTCTATAGAATCATTGAATATCGCCTTCCCTGCACCATCGCGGGTGGGGGGAAGCCAGGCGATGCCAAGGCCGACCTGGGCCATGCTCGGCAGCGCGGCAGGTTTGACTCCCCCCTGCGGGCAGGCTATAATGCCAGTTACCCGATCGGGGGCTCCGAGAAGGAAACGCGCCGTGGACAACCCCATCTGCGTGTCGTGCCACAAGGGCCTGTCGCTCGAGGACATCGAGCGAGGGAACTTCAGGGACATCGGTGGGCGGCTGTACTGCGGCGAGTGCGTGGGCAGGATGCGCCGCGTGGGGCCTATGGCCTGCCCGCAGTGCGGGACGACCGATACGCCGCTCTATACGGGCACGGGCTACCAGTGCCGCAAGTGCGGCGCCGCGCTCCAGCCGAGGCCCCAGGTGGGAAAGGCCGCCACGCCTCAGCAGCCGCGGGTCCGACGCGCGGTCAAGCCCTGCCCCTACTGCGGCGCCGCCATCCCCGCCGAGGCCCTCAAGTGCCGCTACTGCGGTTCCTCCCTCACCCGCGACGCCCACGACGCCGATGCCTTCGGCCGCCAGAACTCCCGGCTCCGCTTCTGGGTCGGCTGCCTCCTCAGCGCCTCCGTCTTCCTCCTCCTCTTCTTGTTCTATGTCCTCGCCACTCGGGGCTCGCACGCGAGCGCGCCCCAGGCTGCCGCGCCGAGCACGGCCTCGCCCGCGAAGGCCGATGGCAATGCGGACCTGGTGCGGGAGTTGCGCGACGAGTTGCGCAAGGTCCGCCTCCAGCTCGCCGCCCTCGAGGCCGAGCAGCAGCGCCTTGCCACGGCCAAGCCCCCCGCCGAGCCGGTCCGGCCCCCCGCGCCCAAGACGACCGAGGTCTCGACCCCGAAGGCCGTCCCCGAAAAGGAGAAGCCGAAGGAGCCGACGCCGGTGCCAAAGGCCGCCGTCACCCCGCCGGTCCCGCCGGAGCCCAAGGAGAAGGCCCCCGCGCCGCCCGAGCCGAAGAAGGAGGAGCCGCCGAAGGCCAAAGCCGTCGAGCGCACGGCGGCTCAGCTCGCCGCCGCCGCTTACCCCGTGTTCGCGACCGAGCTGGAGAAGCTGAAGGCGGGCCGCCGCTACGGCGACGCCTTCACCGCCTGCCGCCAGTTCCTAGCCGCCCACCTGGGCACGCCCGAGGCCGAGAAGGTCCAGGCCGCACAGAAGGCCCTGCGCGACGAACTCGACAAGGTGCGCGAGGACCACGCCCTCCGCTTCAAGCAGGCAATCGAGAAGGGCGACATCGAGGGCAGCCGCCGCGTCATTGCCCAGCTCACGCAGTACGACGCCCCCGAGGTCCGCGAGGACCGCGACCGCATGCTCGCGGAGATCAAGGCCGCCGAGCGGAAGCCCGACCTCGATCTCGCCAGATACCTCGCCCAGTGGGAGGCCGCGCCCAACGCTGCCAGGCTCCTCCAGGACCTCAAGAACGAGAAGGACTGGACCGTGCGCTCGCGCGCGGCGAAGGAGCTGGGCCGCATCGGCCACCGCGCCGCCATCGGCCCCCTCATCGAGGCCCTCAAGGACCAGGAGTTCTACGTCAAGTCGTGCGCCATCAACTCCCTGGCCGAGATTGGCGACCCAATCGCCCTGCCGGCTTTGGCCCCCCTCACGAAAGCGTCGTTCCCCGTGGTCTACGACACGGCGGCCCGCGCCTGCGCCACCCTGGCCGCCGCGCCGCGGGACAAGTTCGCCGACGCCTGGAAGCTCGTTGACCCCAAGGCCGTCGCCAAGGAGATCGCCGAGGCCCTGCGGGTCCAGGACAAGGAGGACTCGCCCGCCACCTCCCGCTACCAGACGGCGCTTGTCGAGGCCCTTGCCCTCCTCGACGCGAAGGACGCCGCGCCCGTCATCCGCTCCCTCTTCGACAAGGCGAAGGACCCCGCGGTCCGCAAGACCGCTGCCGACGCCATTCAGAAGCTCACCGGCGAGTCCCTCGCTCCCGAGCCGCCCAAGGAGGCCCCCAAGGCCCCCGAGCCCAAGGCTGAGCCGCCCAAAGCCCCGGAACCCAAGGCCACGCCTGCCCCCAAGGCCCCCGACACCCCTGCTCCGCCGGCGAAGGGATGACGTCCGCCGAATGTCCCGTTGACAACACTCGGCGCGCGGCGTATACTCACTGTGGCTGGCGGCGCGCCGCCGTCTGCCTCCCCGCCCAGAAGCTCTCCCCGACCCGTTGCGTGCGTCCATGGCCAAGTCCAACGGCCGGCCCGCGGGGGCCGGCGCCGCCGAAGGCATCGTGCAG
>VGYW01000753.1 GCA_016872875.1 Planctomycetota bacterium
ACGGCGAGCCCGCAGGCGTCTCGTCCCCTCATCGGCGAAGTCGCGACGGCTTCCCAGCACACGAGGTGCTGCTTCTGGTGAGGGGCGCTGCGCACCCCATGTCATTCTCACATTCTCAAGAATGTGAGAATGACAGCCAGCTCGCCCGCGCTACGCGACCGAGGGGGCGCCCCCACCTTTCCATCATGCCGCGATTGCCGGGTTTCTCTTATGCGCAAGCCCGGGCAAAGAGGGATTCCGCCACTTCGCTCGGAATGACGGGGGGCCGGCAAGGAAAGGTGGATCACCTTCTGGCGCGAGGCTTCCTCGGCCTCCGCGGCGGCGGGGGCTCCAGGCCAATGACCTCCTCGCCCAGGGTCGGCACAATGCGGCGGCCGGGGGGGACGACCAGGAAGTCGCTCTCAGGCCACTCCCCGTCCACCCAGCGCTGGAGCAGGCCCAGGTCGCCCGGCACCTCCGCGAACTCCCACTTGTTCTTCGCGCAGATGGACCGCACCTTCTCGCGCCAGCCGAGGTGGTCCACGAAGTCGAACGCGATGTAGAGGGCGCGGTGGTATTGGGTCTTCCATGCCTCCATGATTTCCAGGAGCGCCTTGGCCTGCTCCTCGCCGTGCTTGCGGGCGAAGTCGTCGTAGTCGGGCATCAGGACGCTTGTGGTGGAGCGCTGCGAGGCGAGGTCGCCGCCGCTCAGGTCGTTCTTCTCAAGCCAGCCGGCCGTGTAGAAGTAGGTGCGGGGGTCGTCGAAGAAGACCTTCGAGTAACGCGCCCGCGAGCCGAGGAAGAAGGTGAGGCAGTCGTGCGCTCTGGGCACGACGAGCGGGGTCTTCCGCGCCGCAAGGCCCGTCAGAATCTTCTCGCACAGCCCGTAGCCGACCAGGACCGCGTCGAACTCCCCCTCCGGCACCGCGTCGATCCGCTCCTGGAGGCGCGGCATGGCCTTCTTCGGCTCGTCGTGGAGGTCGTAGGGCAGGAACTCCAGGCTCAGCAGGTGCGGGCAGCGCGCCGCGGCCTGGCAGATCTCTCGAAAAGCCACCTGGCACGCAATGATCTTCAGTCGCACGTGATTCCTTTCACTTCCCCTCCAGACCCCTACCAGCATGCCATGATGGGCCGGCGCGAGTCAACTCCGGCCTCGGGCATTGCCGGAGTCTGGCCCCTGATCTTGGGGTTCCCAATCGTCGTCGTTGTCGTCGTGGTCCTCGTCGTCGAATCCCCTGATGAGGGAGAGAGCCATCGGAGTCGACGACGACGACGAGGACGACGACGAGCACGAGCGGACACTTGCGGGCAAGCCCCAAGTCCAGAGGCCAGACCCGCCCCTTCGTTTGCTCTTGACTGGGTGCGCGTTATCTCCCACGGTCACGCCTGGACGGGTTGAGCCTCCGAGATGGGGCGCCGGAACGCCCGACATCACACCCAACGCCCCCTTGGGCGTTCTGGCGATCCGGACGCTTCCGGGGCGGTCCCGCCATAGTGGGCCAAGCTTACACCTGGTCCGGTATGGGTGTCTTGGCGATCCGGACGCTTCCGGAGCCTTCTTCCCATAGTGGGCCAACAGCGCGCCTGGTGTTTGGCCCACTATGGGCGCTTTGGCGATCCGGACGCTTCCCTGGCGGTTTTCCCCATACTGGCCAACTGCGCACGCACGTTGGCCCACTATGAGCCCGCTGACGCCCCTCTCGGATGCCCCTTGGCCCGCCCCTGCCCGCCCGCCTCACCGCCCCTCCCGCCGCCAGCCCGAGGCGGGCGATAGTCCGCCACGCGCGTTGGGCGTTTCGCTTGTGCCCCTTGACCGTGGGAGATTACACGCACCCCTCTTGACTAGCGGCCTTGTGCCCGCTACAATCACGGCTGGCACGTGCGAGTCCCTCCCCGCCCCGCCAGAGCCCCCCCGACAGGAAGGCCCACGGGCCGATGGTTGCGTCGTCGGCCATAGCCGAGCTCGAGGCGGCCGTGCAGAGCGGGTCGCGCGGGCTGGGCGCACACTACACGCCGCACGAGGTCGCGGGGCGCGCGGCACGCGCCGTGCTCCGGCCCGCGTGCGCGGGGCTTTCGGCGGACCAGGTGCTCGCCCTGCGAGTTCTCGACCCGGCCGTGGGGAGCGGGCGGTTTCTCATCGCCGCGCTCGATGTCCTGGCGGAGGCAGCGGGCTACGACGCACGCCGTCTCATCGCCAGCCAATGCCTCTATGGGATTGACGTGGACCCCCGTGCCGTGGCTCTGGCGCGCCGCGCGCTGGCCGAGGCCGCAGGGTGCTCCGCGGAGGAGCTGCGCGGCAGCATCGTGGTGGGCGACAGCCTGCTGGCCGACCCCGCTCGGCTGCTGGGCTTGGGGACCTTCGACGTGGTGCTTGCGAACCCGCCCTGGATTTCCTACTCCGGGCGGCAGGCGGGCGCGATCGAGGCGGGCCGCCGCAGGCTCCTCGCCGCGCGCTTCGCGTCGTTCGCCTGTTGGCCCACCACGCACGGGGCGTTCCTGGAGCTGGCCGCGCGGCTCCTTCGCCCCGGCGGGCGCGCGGCGCTCGTGCTCCCCCACCAGGTGTGCCATCTGGCGGGCTACGAGGCGGCGCGCCGCGCCGTCCTCACCTCGTGCCGCTTCGAGCCGCCGCCCGAGCCGCTCGGCGAGGACTGCTTCCGCGGCGTCGTCCAGCCCGCCGCAATCGTCTACCTTCGGCGCGCATCAGGAACCGAAGAGGGGATGGATGGAGGAAT
>VGYW01000754.1 GCA_016872875.1 Planctomycetota bacterium
CGACTACTACCACTACCACTGGTGGCACAAGAACCACCCCGAGCGGTACTACCTGTACCTGCGCATGTTCCGCGACCTGGCCGCCAAGCACGGCATCCCGCAGATGCGCTGCCTCGGCTCCAACAATCCGCCCGAGAAGATTCGCCAGTCCATGTACGTGGCCCTGGCATACGGGGTCCAGGCGTTCCACTTCTGGCCGCCCTGGTTCGTGACGTGCAAGATGGACAAGGACCGCAACGCGGTCCTCGAGGATGGCAAGCCGGTGTTTGGCCTCAGCGATGCGGGCAAGGCAGTGTCCGAGGTCGCTCTCGAGCTGAAGGCCATCGGGCCTGTCCTCCTGGGCCTGACCAACCAGGCCGTCTACCACACCGACGCGACGCTGCCGATGGGCGCGGAGAAGGCGCCCGCCGACCTCTGGTTCCAGCCGGAAGGCGAGTCCTTCCTCGTCAGCATATTCCATGATGGCCAGAAGAACCGCTACCTGATGCCCGTGAACCACGGCGTGGACAAGCCGCGCGAGCTGACGTTGCGATTCAAGGATAAGGTCGCCGTGGAAGTGCTCGACCGCAAGACGGCGAAGTGGCGGCCGCTCGACCTCGAGCAACGCGACACACAGCGGGTCCTGAGGCTGAACCTCGCCCCCGGCGACGGCGAGCTGCTGCGCGTGAACTAAGGGGGATAGGATACCAGCCTGCATCTCCCGCCCGGGGCAGCCCTCCGCTGCTCGGTTCAGCAAGGTGTGCCCACCTGCACAAATCCGTTACTGCACCCACACGGGGACTTGGGCTTGACTCACCTCGGGCCGCCCGCCTTTGCCTTCAGGATGCGCTCTAGCTCTGCGACCAGCGGAGGGAGGTCGGTTTGGATGATCTGCCAGAGGATGTCGAAGTTGACGGTGTCGTATCCGTGGATGAGGCGGTTGCGGAGGTCCACGATGTCGCGCCAGGGGATGCTCGGATACAGTTGACGGACTTCTTGGGGTGTCCAGGCGGCCGCCTCGCCCACGATCTCAAGGAGGTGCACAAGGGATAGGTTGAGAAGGCGGTCGCTGTCGAGGTCCGCCCGGCACCGCCCGCGGGCGAGGTCGCGGGCCTCGCGCGCGTGGTCCAGCATGTGCCTCAGCCGCACGATGGGGTCATGCCTCGACATACTGTGCCTCGGCCTCGGCCAGGACCTCGTGCCGGTAGTAGCGGCTCAGGCATTCGGGAGTGTTGAGGTCAACCCTGCGGCCGAGAAGCTCGGAGAGCTCGCGCTGCATGGCGAAGAAGGCCAAGCCGGGGGTGTGGCCCGGCTCGAATTCCACCAACACATCCACGTCGCTCTCGGGACCAAAGTCCTCCCGCACGACAGAGCCAAAGAGGGAGAGCTTGCGGATGTGGTGCCGCCGGCAGAACTCGGCGATCATGTCGTTGGGAATCTCGATCCCGTGGCGCTGCATGCGCGCTCCCGCTTGTCGCAGGGGTCTCTTCGGTTCCCCAGTATATGATACCACGTGGGAGGGGAATTGCAACCCGCAAAGGGGCAGCCGAGCGCACAGGCAGCGCTCACGCCCTTGCGACCTGACGCCAGTTCGAGCTACGGCCTGAACGTGACCTCGGGGACGATGATCCTGCCGGTCCACACGTCCTTGAGGCCGAGGGCCTTGGCGTCGTCGGGGTTGGAGAAGGTCACCTTCAGTTTGTGCTCGCCCTTCTTGCCGAGCGGGATGCTGAAGTGCTGCGGGCCGACGTTGCGCGCCGCGCCCGGGGCCAGCTCGGGATAGTCGGATGCCTGCGGAGCGCGAATCCGCGCCGCCGCCAGCCAACCGTAGAGGTCCAACTGCTTCTCCGCGCCGCCTGGCTCGACGACCGTGACCTCCAGCGTGCGCGCCCCGATGTAGGTGTTGACGCGCACGGGCCGTTCGCCGACGTTCTTCACGGAGACGAAGCCCATCGCCGCGTTCGCCCCGGGCGCGAGCGAGACGAGGCAGGATGCGGCGAGGCCGTTCACCGGCTCGCTCCACTTCCGGCTCTCCAGGGCCGCCAGTTGCGCCTTCACCGCGTCGAGCTTCGAGTTGTCCTGATGGAGCAGCGGGTAGTTGAGCGGATACGCGCCGGCGGCGTCCTTCTTCTGGAGAATCCAGACGCCTTCCTGGCCATTGCTGTATGAAATCATCGCGCTGTGGATCGGGCCGCCGGCCGGCATCGCGCTGAACTTCACCTTGGCCTCCTTGAGGCCCTTCGGCCCCTTGAGCACTTCGCTCACCGCCACCACGCCGGTCCCAGCCGCCTTGTCCACCTGCGTCATCTTCCCCACCACCACAGCGTCGGCGTCCGCCATGAGGATTTCGGGCGGGATATAGGCCCAGCTTGCGCGCGCGGGCGCGGTCCAGCACCAAAGGCCGATGCAACAAGCAGCAATCAGGCCAACACGTCTCATGCAAGGCTCCTTTCGCCGTTGGGGTCGGGGGGGGCTGCGCCGGCCTTTCCTGTTAGACGCGCGCGCGGGCCGGCGGGTTCCGAGGGGTATGGCCCCCAGTTCTGGTGGATTCTTGCGCAGCCCCCATGGGGGCGTGCTGTATCAGCCCAGGGCGAAGCCCTGATCTTGAGAGCGTCCCAAGTTCTTGAGCTTGTCCCAGTGGCGATCGCTCCGAACGAGCGCCAAGCGCGAGGCTGGGCTGGGGGACCAGTCCCCCAGACCCCCTGGGATTTTTCGCATTTCGGCCACCGGC
>VGYW01000755.1 GCA_016872875.1 Planctomycetota bacterium
GGGAGGGGATGCCCGTCTGGGCAATCGTGCTTATCGTCCTTGGCTCGGTGTGTCTTGGGTTGGTGCTGTTGGCAATGGTGGTGGGGGCGATGCTGATGCCGAGACTAGGCCGGGCGCGCGAGGAGGCCCGCCGCATCAGATGCCGCAGCAACCTCAACCAGCTCGCCAAGGGCATGGCCACTTACCTCAACGAGTGCGGCGACAACCGCTTCTACCCCTGGCCCGCCGGCCTCCCGGGTTGCGGCACGCCGGACCGCCCCAGCTTCGGGGGCGCTGAGTGGCTCGCCTCGCTCTACTGGACCAAGATCATCCCGGACCCCGGCGTGTTCAACTGCCCTAGCTCGCCCGACAGCAATGAGATGGGCACTGAGCTGGGTTCTTGGGGCACGCCGGGTGGCAGGCCGCTCTCCCCGGATGCCGTCAGCTACGCCGCCTTGGGCCACCACAGCGTGGGAATCTACCTCTGCTCGAAACAGGGCAAAGGCGCGGCGTATCTCCAGTCGAGAATGGCCATCCGCGACGACTTCCCGCCGAACGAGCCGATGGGCTGCGACGACACGCAGGACCCCATCAACCACGGCGAGCGCGACAACGGCGGCATGTCGGTCCTCTTCTTCGACAGCCACGTGGAGTACTGGACCCACACCCGCGTTGACCTTGAGACGGGCGTCGGCCAAGGCGACCTGTGCGCTCTGAGGAACTGACCCGCGTCTTCCACGAGACGCGGGAAATCCGAAGAACCAAACAGCAAGCACCAAGCAAACTCCTGCCCAAGCGCTCCATAACCAAAGCAGAACCACAGGGCCGGGGGTCGCGGCGGTGTCGCCTCCCTTTGAGGCGTTGGCAATTGGAGCTTGGGATTTGTTTGGCAGTTGGTGCTTGGGACTTGGAGCTTACCGCATTTCCCGCCGCCTGCTGGTCACTTCTTCTGCGGGGCGGGGGGCTGTCGGCTGGCCAGGTCGGCCTCGTCGGCCGAGGTGTCGGCGCCGGCGGCTTTGGCGCTTTCGAGCTCCTGCTTGGCCCTGGCGTGGTGGCCGACCTCCATGAGCAGGCGCGCGACGGCCAGACGGTGGTTCGGGTCGTCGGCCTTGCCCGCCAGGAGCGCCAGGCGCGCCGCCGCCTCGGGGCCAAGCCGCTCCCAGGCTATCTTCTCCTGCCCGTGGTCGGTCATCGTGTAGATCACCTGCGCGTCGGCCATCGTCAGCTCGCCGGGCCAGCCTGGCACGCCGATGGTCCGCTTGTTCAGCCGCGGGGTGGAGAGGCCGATCCTGTGAATCATCTTCTTCTTGAGCGCCGCGAGCTCGCGGATGCGCTCGAGGCGGCGGGCGTGGAGCGCCTTGTACTGCGCGCGGGCGAATGAGAGCTTCTGGGCGTCGGCCAGGGCATCCTCGAAGTGCCAGCCTGGCAGCTTGGCGTCCACGGCGGCGATGGCGGCGGCGTATTCGGCGGCGGCCTCGGCGTCCTCGCGCTCGATGATCTGCTGGAGGCGCTCCTTGGCCTGGGCGGTGAGGTCCTCGCGGCCGAGGGTGGCCACGATGGCTTCGAGGGCCTTGCGGGCCTCCGCGTAGCGGCCGGCGTCGGCCAACTTGTCGGCCTCGGCGAGCTTGGTCTTGAGGGCGCGCTTGGCCTGGTGGCGCAGGTCCATCAGCTCGGGGTCGGCCCGCAGGCGGAGCTCCTCGTCGTCGTAGCGGTCGAGGAGGCGCTCGTAGGCGCCGATGGCATCGCCCCAGCGCTCCTGGGCCACGTAGTCCTTCACCCGCCGCTTCGTCGCCTGGTACTCCGCGTCAATCCGTTGCCGCAGCCCGCGCGGAGCAGCCTTCGGGGAGTCCGGCGGCAGGTACTGCTTGAGCCACTCTTCGTCCTCCTTCTGCTGCTCGGGGGTCGGCGGGACCTCGGGCTTCGGCGGCTCTTGCTTCGGGGTGTCCGGCACGGCAGGCGGAGCGGGCGCCCTGGCGCGGCTCGAGCTGCGCGCCACGAGGAGGCCCACGAGTGCCAGCAGCCCCGCCACGCCCGCGATGGTCAGCCCGATTGCCAGCTTGCCCCCCGCGCTGACCTCCGGCGCAGGCCGCTCGACGCGGCGAGGCGCCTGTCCCCTGGGCTTCTTCACTGGTTCCATGCGCTGACCCCGTTAAACTCGCTCCCACCTGTCGCCTCCATTCTAGCTTCGCCATCCCGCGTGTCAACCGCAGCATGTCGTCCAGACCGCGCCGGGCGCCACGCCCGAACCTGTTTGGGCGTGCGGGAGCGGGAGCATTCAGGAAAAGCGGCCGACCGGGGCACACACGGCTACCGCTGTGGCAGGACCGCGGCCAGGCCTCCATCCCACGTAGCCGTCTGAGCGGGCGGCGGGACATCCTGTCCCCGAACACGGCGACGCGGCAGCGTTCCGTGGTCCCCCACCGGCCCGTGGGCTATGGGCGTCGCCTTCGTCCCGGAGGTGCCTCTTCGCTCTCCCTGGCGGCCAGTGGAACATGATTCCACACTTGTACAAGTATGGAACCATGTCCCACCGCCCCCCTTTGGCCGAGGAGGGACAGGATGGTCGCCGCACCCTCACAGTGGCTGGTGATTGCGCGCCTGCTGGGGGCATCCCCGCACCCCCGCTCGGGCCGGGGACGATGATTCCACACTTGTACAAGTATGGAATCATGTCCATATCCCCCCCCCTCTGGCCGAGGAGGGACAGGATGGTCGCCGCACCCTCACAG
>VGYW01000756.1 GCA_016872875.1 Planctomycetota bacterium
CATCCACCTCGGCGCCTATGGCCTGGACTCCCCATCGTCCTCGTCCTCGTCCCTCGTCCCTCGTCCTCGATGCTCTGCATTCGTTCCGGGAAGAGTCGAGGACGAGGACGAGGGACGAGGACGAGGGGAGGGGTGCGGCCTCGTGCCCCTGGTCGAGCGCCTCCTGGCGACGCCCGGCCTGCGCAGGCTCCGCCTGAGCTCGCTCGAGGTCCGCGAGGTCAGCGACGAGCTTGTCCGCCTCGCCGCCGCCTCGCCAGCCCTCTGCCCACACTTCCACATCCCGCTCCAGAGCGGCGACGACGGCGTGCTCCACGCGATGAACCGCCGCTACACCGCGGCCGACTTCCTGCGCCGGCTCGACCTCATCCGCTCCCTCATCGCCGAGCCCGCCATCACCACCGACATCCTCGTGGGCTTCCCCGGCGAGACCGACGAGGCGTTCCGCCGCACCCTCGACGTCGCGCGGCGGGCCGGCTTCAGCCGCATCCACGTCTTCCCCTACAGCGAGCGCCCGGGCACCGCCGCGGCGGCGATGCCGGGCAAGCTACCCTGGCCCACGATCAAGGCGCGGCGCGACGCGGCCCGCGCCCTGGCCTCCGAGCTTATGGCCGCCTACCACCGCCGCTTCGTAGGACGCAGCGTCCAGCCACTCGTCGAGTCCCAGCGCGACCCTCGCACCGGCCTCTTGTGCGGCTACACCGAGCGCTACGTCCGCACCCTCTTCGACGGCCCGGACCAGCTCAGGGGCACGATTGTCCCCGTCCGGGTCACCGCCGTCATCCCTGGCGGCCTTCGCGGCCAGCTCTGACCCGAGCTTGCCGCCCGGCGAGAGTGGTGAGGCATGTTGACAAGCGGGACTGGGCGGGGTAGGATGGGAGAGGCGCCGGAAGAGGCGGGCTGAAGCCCACACTACAGACGGGCCGGACGCGCTCAATCCAGAGGAGACGCTTTGGAGTACCGGACGCTTGGGTCTACCGGGCTGCGCGTGTCGCGGCTGGGGTTCGGGTGCATCAGGTTCGCGCAGAGCCGCGAGGCGGACGTTGCGGCGGCGCTCAGGCGCGCGCTGGAGCTCGGAGTGAACTTCTTCGACACCGCCCGCGCCTACGGGACCAGTGAGGCGATGATCGGCCGCGCCATCGCGTCGCGGCGGGCGGAGTTCGTCCTGGCCACGAAGACCCACGGCCGCACGGCCGACGCTCTCACCGCCGACCTCGAGACGAGCCTGCGCGACCTCCAGACGGACCACGTGGACGTCCTCCTGCTCCACACGGTGAGCGACGCGGAGACCTACGAGCGGGTGATGGCGCCCGGCGGCGGCTACGAGGCCGCGGCCAAGGCCAGGCAGCAGGGGAAGGTCGGCCACATCGGCGTCTCCATCCACCGCGACCTGGCCACCGTGCGCCGCGCCATCGAGCGCCGGGCCTTCGAGGTCGTCATGCTCGCCTGCTCGGCCATTGACCAGGAGGGCGCCGCCGCTCTCCTCCCGCTCGCGGCCCAGCACAACGTGGGCACCGTGGCGATGAAGCCGCTGAGCGGGGGCCAACTCGTCAGCCCGCCCGGTCCGGGCGGCCTCCCCCTCTCGCCCGACCCCGTGGTGGCCGGGGCGCTCCGCTGGCTCATCGCAAACCCCCATCTCGACACCATCATCCCCGGGATGGTGTCGGCGAAACAAGTCGAGGGCAATGTGGCCGCGGTCGAGAAGGGGCCGCTGTCCGAGGCCGAGCGCGCGGAGTTCATCGAGCTTCTCGGCGACCTCAAGAAGTCATACCGCTACGGCCAGACCTGCCTCCGCTGCGGCTACTGCGTGCCGTGTCCCAACGGCATCAACATCCCGGCCATCTTCCAGGCGGCGGACATGTGGCGGGAGTATCCAGACAACCTGAGGCACATGGGCCGCGAGCTCTACGGTGCCCAGGCCCGCACCGCCGCCGACTGCGAGGAGTGCGGCCACTGCCTTGAGCACTGCCCCGCCAAGCTCGACGTGCCCCGCCGCCTCCGCGAAGTCGCCCAGCTCTTTGCGGGTTGACCGCGCCTGACGGGACTTCTGGCCGGGTGATAGACTGCTGATGTCGGGAAGGCGGATGTGAGAAGAGACTCCTGGAGTCTTTTCCGCCCCTCCCTTGGTACCACGCCCCACAGATGAGGGGGCAAGAGCGCAGTCCCGAAGGGACAGCAGTAGGTAGCCGGCGGCTTCAGCCGCCGGATTGGGGCGCACACGCAACCCCAGTCCCGAAGGGACGGCAGTAGCCCACGGGAGACGGCCCGGCGCGTGTGTCTGCCGTCCCTTCGGGACTTCCCTGCTTCTGGCGACGAGTCCGGCGGCTGAAGCCGCCGGCTACCGATTATGATGCTCCCTTTGGGAGCATCAAGAAAAGACTCCTGGAGTCTTTTCCGCCCCTCCCTTGGCACCACGCGCCACAAATGAGGGGGCAAGAGCGCAGTCCCGAAGGGACGGCAGTAGGTAGCCGGCGGCTTCAGCCGCCGGATTGGGGCGCACACACAACCCCAGTCCCGAAGGGACGGCAGTAGGTAGCCGGCGGCTTCAGCCGCCGGATTGGGGCGCACACGCAACCCCAGTCCCGAAGGGACGGCAGTAGGTAGCCGGCGGCTTCAGCCGCCGGATTGGGGCGCACACACAACCCCAGTCCCGAAGGGACGGCAGTAGGTAGCCGGCGGCTTCAGCCGCCGGATTGGGGCGCAC
>VGYW01000757.1 GCA_016872875.1 Planctomycetota bacterium
ATGAGCTTGGGGTTCCACTTGTTCTTGAAGTCGGTCACATCGCCCTGGATGCCGGGCATGGAGTTCATGCTCCACACGGCGCCGTTGCACCAGGGGGTGTCCAGGAGGCGGGCGGGGATTTGGCCCGCCTGGTTGTGATAGCCGCTGGTGAGGAGGGCCTGGGCGCTGCGGTCGCCTTTGGAGTCCGCCACTCCGTGGCGGATATCTTTTTCCGCCCCGGAGGGGCGGTCTACGCCGGCGAGGCGCTTGGCCTCGGCGAGCGCGGCATCGAGCGTGCGCGGCATCTCCTTTGGCATCTTCATCCACCAGGTCATCGGCTCCGTGTAGCGGAAGGTGATGATCCCGTGCTCATCGTCCCACTTGGTTTCATCGTTCCCCTCCTTGAACTTGAACCCGAAGTCCTCCCAGCCTTTCACCTGGCTGATCTTGGCGAAGGGCATCCACAGCCCCTGCTCGGGCGTCCGGCAGCGGAAGGCGTTGGGGAACAGTTGATAGTATCGGGCGAGTGCGTCACGGAAACCCCACGTGGGGTCGATCGCGAAGGGGCAGAAGCGTAGCTTCGCAAGCGGCTTCTCGCGCGTGAGGCCAATGTCGTAGGCGAGGAAGAGCTCCCCGGTGCCCGCATTGGCGCCGATTCGGTAGAAGGCTGGGAAGGCAAGGTCAACGCCAATGGCAAGGCTTCGGCTCACGGCCCCAAAGGGATACCGCGAGAGGCGACCGTTGGCCCCCGCGTGGAAACGATGGGCATTCATGTACTCGCGCGGTCGCTCGGCGGGCAGGCTTGTGCGGGGGTCGTGGAACCAGTGCCAATCCCCCTCGCCAATAGGCAGAGCATAGTAGAGCGTAACCGCGCGATCCCTCCCGGTCGTGTCGGAGAGAGTCACATCGAAGAACCCAGTCTCGCTGATCTCGCGTCTCTTGTATTCCAGCTTAAGCCCGAGCGCTTCGCGCTCGATGCGGACAAAGTCGGAGTTGGTGGCCACATCACGCACCATGAAACCCCTGTATGGCTCCTTTGACAGGACGGGGACACCATCGAAGAGGCAGGCGCCGTCGGGGGTCTTGACCTCGTGGAGTTCGGGGGCGCGGAACCAGGCCTTGCCCGCGTGGCGGCGGAGGAGGAGGTGCATGGTGAGGGTCTTGACCGGCTTCTCGGGGAGGACGAGCACCTCGCGGCGCTCCCAGTCGTGGGTGCCGACGGCGAAGTTGGCCGTCTGGCCCCAGAGCGGCGAGCCGTCGGCGTAGACGAGGTCGAGGTAGACCGAGTAGTCCTGGTCGGGGCTTCCGCCGACGCCCTCGGCCTTGCTCCAGGCCGCGGCGACGATGGGCTGAGGGGACTTCTGGTTCAGCTCGATGGTCTGCGAGGCGCCGCGCTGGACGGCCTTGTCGGCGCCGTTGTCGCAGACGAAGGCGTCGCCCTCGCGCTCGAAGCCCTTCTGCCAGGCGACCCAGCGGTCGGGCCTGAGGAGATTCTCGCCCTTGTCCTTGGGAACGAGGACGCTCTTGAGGACGGTGCCATCGCGGATGGCTTCGGCGAGGCAGAGAGGGACCAAAGGGACCACAAGGACCCAAGGGACACAGAAGAAGCGCATGGGACATATCCTTTCAGCTATGGCTGATTTGCCGGGGCTTGATCCCGATGCCACGATCCCCCATTATGGTAGGGCTTTCGCAGTTTGCAAGTGCCTGATGCGGTGCGACAGCCTGTTGGAGTGCGGCGTCAAGCCGCCGCACTCCAACAGGCTCACGCACTTTCTTTGGAGGCTGCTGTAATGGTTAGGTGGCTGGCAATGTTGACCGTGGCACTTCCTGTCCGGTTTGGCGCGGGTGAGACCGCGGTTTTGCGCAGTCCGCAAGGTCTGGCGCTCGACAAGACGGGGAACCTGCTCGTGTCGTGCAGGGGAAGCAACTCGGTGGTGGTGATGTCGCGGGCGGGGGCGAGGCTGCGGGAGTTCGGGGCGGAGCGGCTTGCGAACCCCGGCGGCCTGTGCATCGTGGCCGATGGGCGGGTGGCGGTGGCGAACACGGGGAAGAATGAGGTTGCGGTGTTCGATGCCAAGGGCGGCTTCGCGGCGGCCGTGGGCGGCCTTGCGGGGCCGGAGGACGTGGCGGCCGGGGCCGACGGCAGACTCTACGTGGCCGACACTGGCAACTCGCTCATTGCGGTGCTCGACCCTGAGCTGAAGGGCGTGCTCTTTAGCATCGAGCAGGTTGGCAAGCCGCCGAGCAAGCTGAAAAGCCCGGCCGGGATCGCGGTCACGCGGGACCGCCTGGTGGTTGCCGACACGGGGAACAAGCGCATTCTCACAATGCCCGTGCCCAGGAGTGCGGACGACACTGCGCGGGCCACGGCCATCGCGCAGGCGGACGCCGCGCCCCGCTTCGTGGCCGCGGCGAGGGACGGGAGCATGTATGCGGCGAGCGACCGCGAGGTGCGCGGCTTCTCGCGGCGCGGCGAGCCGTTCGCCTCATTCGGCGCGAAGGCCATCCGCGTGACCGTCAGCTACCTCTTCCAGCCCGGGGGCCTGGCGATTGACGCCAAGGGAAACGTCCTCGCGGCGGACAGGGGCACGTCGCGCGTCTTCGTGACCAATGCCGGACTCCTCGATCCCGTGCCGAACGTGGTGGTTAACGGCCCGACCGCGGCGACGGTGGAATGGGAGTCACCTGTCCCACTGCCGACAGC
>VGYW01000758.1 GCA_016872875.1 Planctomycetota bacterium
TCGCCGAGATCAACGCCCGTGCACCCAGGACTTCCGGGCCTGCCGGCTACCCCATCTGCTTCACTTTGGTCACTCGATCGTAGGCGAAATTGTGGTGTCAGCGCACCCAGATGATCTGAGTTCTGCAAATGAAGATTTGACCCCAAGGACTCAAGCTGCGATCCTTGCGTGTGTCGGACTGGGTGATGGCAGGGCAACTCAAGTTGATGATTTGAGGAGGACTTTGGTCAGGAAGTGGGACGATCATTACAGACAGTGCATCGGCAAGTGAACGAGTAGAGCGAGTTCGGGGGACATCTATGAGCAAGCCTGTCAAGCCGGAAGCGGGGCCGAAAGCGGGACTTCCAAACATCTATTCGGCATCGTCGGTGCCCGACGCGCCAGGGGATGAAATGCGAGGCCGGCCCCAGTCACCATAGCGGCTTGCACTTCGCCATGTGGTCAACGGGGTACTTGGGTGTCAAATCTTCTGGCTCATCCGACTGAAGCGATCTTGGCCGGCCATGAACCGGGTCGCCCCGAGCGCAACCCTGGGGGCTTTGCCCCCAGACCCCCGGGATTTATCGCCTTGCGGCCACCGGCACCTCAGAGCTGCCAAGAGCTGGCCGTAAGTCAAGGAGCACAAAGCGCTTCGGGCCTGGCTGCGGCGCCTTGTGCCATCGCCCCATCGCGCGCCTCGCTGGTGGTGCCGTTGGCCCCAAGGCGGTGAATCCCAGGGGGTCTGGGGGACTGGTCCCCCCAGCGCTTCACCTTACGAGGATCGCTTGTGTCGGATGAGCCAATCTTCTTTTTGCGCTTTCGGCTTCAACGAAGGGGTGCGTTTGGGGGGGTTCTGGGGACACCATACGGGATTATTTCCCTTGAACGCGTCGGGCTGGGCTGCCGCCGCTGGTTGCGCGCACGGGTCGTCGGGCGGAGGCCCAGCCGCCCCTGAGTTCGGCCTCCGACAGGGTTTTTGGGCCGCTCGACCTGGTCTCGGCCAAGACGAACTGCCTCCCCCCTCCTCGCTCGCTCGTGTTCACGGGAGTATCCTACTTGCTGACCGGAGCATGCGATTTCCCGCTGGCGCCTACACGCGCGGGAGAGGCCGGCCGCTTCGGGGGGAGGCAGACGTATTGCCGGCCCGAGGCCCGCTCTCGGGCCTTGTAGTCCTCGTAGATGGCGCGCAGGTCGTAGTTGAACCGAGCGGCATGCGCGTCCCGCACACGCCGGACCTCTTCCACGATGGGGTCTTTGCACATGGCCTATTCTCCCATAATAATCTCGGGGTCGGCCAAGCCTCATTGGTCTAGAGGTACTCGACGCGGTTGAGCATGTCTTGGGGGGAGAGTATTTCCTGGATCAACAGGAGGCCCCGGAGGATTCGTCCGATGGACGTGCCTTGGGGAGCGTAGGCGATCCCGGCGCGCTCAGCCACGGATCTTGGCCTTCCGCATGGCCTCCAGTTTGGCCTTCAGCACGGAAGGGGTCTTGCGGCGGAGTTCAGCGACGAAGGCTTCGCTGGCCCGCATAGCCTCGTCGATTTCGTCCTTGTGGTCGAAGTAATAGGCCAAGGCGGTATAGACCTGGGCGAGCGTCAGGCCGTACTCCGACGCAATCTCCTCCGCGGTCATGCCCATGCGTTCGTGCCAGATCATGACGTTCTGGACAGTGATCCGGTGGCCCGCAATCCGAGGCTTTCCGTGCGCGACGCCGGGTGTGCTCACAATGTGCTGGTCCAAGGAAGTAGCCATCGCGTTACTCACTCCTGACAGCCTTGCTTCTCCGCATCCCGCAATAGTGTAGCGCCCAAGGCGGGCCGCCGCAAGGCGGCAAGCGCCGGAGCATGGGCTGGAGGAATGCCCCCACAACGCTGTCGAGGGTGACGCGCGTTCCGCCGATCCGCACCACGCCATGGGCATCCTGGGCTAGAGGCGCTGCTTCTTTCGCTATGGTGAACGCCATGGGTTTCCCCTTTCGTCTGGCGCGATTATACGTCCCGCCCAACACGCCGTCAAGGCAATGCCAGCCGCCTCCTGCTGGCAGTTCTTGGAGGTGCCCCTCGGCGCGCTTGCGGGGGTTGGCAATGGCCGTGTACCCGACCCTGGATCGGGCGCCTATCGCGCTCGCCGTGCGGCGGCGAGGCGGGCCGTGCGCTCCTGCAAGTCGTCGTAGAAGCGCTCGCAGCCCCAGGTGCAGGCCCAGCCGAGGTAGGGCGGGTTGCCGGAGGCGTGGGCGCCGTCGCCGTTCCAGACGGCGAAGATGCCATCCAGGTATCTGCGGGCATCCTTGGCGGCGGCGAGGGCCTTCGGGCCGCTCGACTTCAGGCCCTTCTCGATTTCGGCGGAGAGGAGGGTGAAGAGCTTGAGGTCGTCCATCCCCTCGCCGCAGGCGGCCATTGCGATGGAGCGGAGGGGCTTCTTGTCAACGACCTCCATGAGGCCGGCGCCGGCGAGGTGCCAGGCGTCCGTTACCAATCCTGGCTTTTCCAAACAAAGAAACAAAACAAGAAGGAATGAGGGTTGAGGCCAAGTCGAAGACCGAGCCGGCGTTACAATTTTTTGGGAACGTCCCAAGTTCTTGAGCCTCCCCGGGCGACGCTCTCCGCGCCGCGGGAACGCAAAGGCAAACTCGCCTCTGGGGGACCAGTCCCCCAGACCCCCTGGGATTTATCGCATTCGGCCACCG
>VGYW01000759.1 GCA_016872875.1 Planctomycetota bacterium
GAAGGCCGTCGCCGCACTCAAGGGGCATCCCGCGTTCGGCTTCAACTTCGACCCCAGCCACCTGGCCTGGCAGCTCGTGGACCCCGTGGAGTTCCTCAAGGAGTTCCCCGACCGCATCTTCCACACGCACATGAAGGACGTGTTCGTTGACCTGGAGCCGGGCCGCGCAGGCATCCTCGGCTCGCACCTGGGCTTCGGCGACGCCAACCGCCGCTGGGACTTCCGTTCACTCGGCCACGGCGTCGTCAACTTCCCCGCCATCCTGCGCACGCTGAACGCCATCGGCTACGCCGGCCCCCTGTCGGTCGAATGGGAAGACCCCCACATGGCCCGCGAGCACGGCGCCAGGGAATCCGTCGAGTTCCTCCGCCGCATCCAGTTCCCCTCGGCCGCCGCCGCCTTCGACAAGGCGTTTGAGAAATAGGCGAGGGACATGCTGCCATGAAGAGGCCGCTTGACACCACTGAGGAAGCCGACCGCATCCAGTTCGAGATCTTCGGCCGCATGAGCGTGGACCAGAAGCTCCGGCAGATGTTCGCCTCCGCCGAAGCCGTTCGCTCCACGTTCGAGGCCGGCATTCGCGGGCGTCACCCTGAGTACACAGAGAAAGATGCCCGACTCGCACGGATCCGGTGGGTACTCGGCGATGAGCTCTTCCGCAAGGTCTACCCGAACGAACCCCTGCTAGAGCCATGACCCAAGCCGAGTTCCTCCAAGAGATCCTGCGCCTCATCAACCAGGCCGGTCTGCCGCACATGGTGGTGGGCTCGATCGCCAGCAGCGCCTACGGCGAGATACGGACGACCCACGACGCCGATATAGTCGTGGACGCCCCTTGGGAGAACGTGCGGCGCTTCCTCCAGAGTCTAGGGCCGGACTACTACTTTGACGAGGACGCCGCGCGGAATGCCTGGGAGCGGTGGCGCATGTTCAACGTCATCCACGCAGCCAGTGGCAACAAAGCGGACATTGTCCGCTGCAAGGACACGGACTATGCCGCGACCGCGTTTGAGAGGCGTGGCCTCGTCAATGCCCTGGGAATCGAGATGGAGATGTGCACCCCTGAGGACGTAATACTGTCCAAACTCGACTGGTGCAAGCGAAGCGAGTCCGAGCGGCAGTACCGCGATGCCCTGGGCGTCGCCAAGACCAAACGCACTTCGCTCGATCTCGAATACCTCAAGCATTGGGCGAAGGAACTCAGGGTCAGCGACCTGCTGGCTCAGGTTTTCCGGGATGCGGAAATCAATCCGGGAGACGAACTGGAGAGGAGAGTCGAATGAAGCTCGGCGTGCTGACTGCGGCGTTTGGGAACCAGCCCTTCGAGGAGATGCTCGATGCGGTGAAGGCAATGGGCCTGGGGGCCGTGGAGTTGCCCGCGAGCGCCTATGGCCTCTCCCCCCACTGCCCCGTGGACGAACTGCTCAAGAGCGCGGCTCTCCGCAGGCGATGGCTCGACGAAACCGCCAAGCGCGGCCTCATCATCTCCAGCCTGAGCTGCCACGGCAACCCCCTCCACCCCGACCCCGCCTACGCCGCAAACAGCCACGCCGCCCTCCGCAAGGGCATCATCCTCGCCGAGAAGCTCGGCCTCGACCGCGTGAACGGCTTCAGTGGCTGCCCCGGCGACCAGACGGGCAAGAGTCGCGTGCCCAACTGGGTCACGTGCCCCTGGCCCCCCGACTTCCTGTCGCTCGTCACGTGGCAATGGGAGAAGAAAGCCCTGCCATACTGGCGCAAGATGGGAAAATTCGCCGCCGACCACGGCGTGAAGATCGGCTTCGAGATGCACCCGGGCTTCCTCGTCTACAACCCCGAGACGCTGCTCCGCCTGCGGGCCGAGTGCGGCAAGAACCTGGGGGCCAACTTCGACCCCTCCCACCTCTTCTGGCAGGGCATTGACCCCATCGAGGCCGTCCGCGCACTCGCGGGCTGCATCTGGCACGTCCACGCCAAGGACTGCCGCGTCGAGCCCGCCGTCGCCCGCGTCCACGGCGTCCTCGACACCAAGCACTACGGCGACGAGTTCAACCGCGCCTGGATCTTCCGCACCTGCGGCTACGGACACGGCGAGGGCTTCTGGCGCGACTTCGTCTCCGCCCTTCGCCTCAGCGGCTACGACCACGTCCTCTCCATCGAGCACGAGGACAGCCTGATGACCACGGGCGAGGGCATCGCCAAAGCCGCCGCCTTCCTCCAGGCCATCCTCATCCGCGACCCCAAGCCCAGCTCGATGCATTGGGCATAGCCATCGCCGATTGCCGACTTCGGGGCCGTCCTCGCCCTTGAGCAACCTCCCGCGGGTTGCGAACCCGCGGGAGGTTAGGTCTGGCCCCGTCAGGGTACACAATACACCCCGGTTGGCAACGACTACCACATCAATGCGTGTTCCAGGCGATGTGCGCCTCGCCATCACGGATCTCGTAGCGGCCTACCTCAGTTCCGTCTGGCGTGACAACCAGCACCCGCCACCCTGCCTCGATGAGTCGTCGTATCTCCCTGGGCACAAGCCAAGCCGCGACGGGGTCACAAGGTATGTCCTGCAGAGCCTGGTCAACGGTCACATAGAGCCGGCCGGTTCTGTTCTTTGCCACCAGATCACTCCTAGTCTATAGTTTCGCACATTTTGGATAGGAAAAAGCCC
>VGYW01000760.1 GCA_016872875.1 Planctomycetota bacterium
GTCGCCCAGGGCGCGATGGGCGGCGGCAAGGGGGAACTCGATGGCGGCGCGCGATCGTCGCGCTTTCGCGCGAAAGCGCGACGATGCAGCGGGTCAGGCTGCGGGCCAAACAGCGTGCGGAGCTTCGCACGACCCCGGCGGTGGGTGAACGGGCGCGGGGACCGTCGCGCTTTCGCGCGAAAGCGCGACGATCGAGGCGCCATGCTCAGAAGTCATCAAAGGGGTAGTTGGGGGCGATTCCGTCGAGCCACTTGCTGCCCTCGGCGAAGTTGGGCAGGAGCTTGAGGCCGCGGGCGTAGTGCCGGGCGGCCCTCGCGTGGTCGCCCAGGGCGCGATGGGCGGCGGCCAATGGGAACTCGATCGCGGCGCGCTCGGGGTGGGGGCGTCCTTGCCCAGCCCCTTCGCGGCGGCTTCTAAGCTCGCCGTCGTCCTCCGCGTCGTCGTCGCTTCTTTGGCCCTCTCCTTTCCAGGAACTCAACGAGGACGACGGCGACGATTGACGCAGCCTCTCGCCGGCTTGCGCGGCTTTGGACAATCCGCTAGAATCCCGTGATGCTGCCAGCGCCCGCCACCAAGGCCGACGGCTTGATGGACGCCGAAGCGCTCCGGGCGCGACTGGGCGGCGAGTGGGCCGGGGCCGAGCTTCGGGCACTGGGCAGCGTGGCCTCGACGAACGACATCGCCTGGGCCTGGGCGCAGGCCGGCTGCGGCGAGTGGACCACCGTCTTCGCCGAGGAACAGGTGCAGGGCCGCGGCCGCTTCGGGCGCACCTGGCACTGCCCGCGGGGCCGCGGCGTCCTGATGTCGGTCGTCCTGAGGCCCCCGGGGTCGGGGCTGGCCCCCCCGCACGTGACGGCGCTGGCGGCCCTGGCAGTGGCCGAAGGCATAGAGGCTGAGAGTGGCCTTCGCTCCGAGATTCGCTGGCCCAACGACGTGGTGCTGGTGGCACAGGCGTCCCGCCTGTGTGCCACGGGCGAGACGCCCGTGCCACCAAGGAAGGTCGCCGGCGTCCTGGCCGAGTGCCGTGGGGGGCAGGCGGCGCCTTGTATCCTGGGGATCGGCATCAACGTTAACGCCCGGCGCGAGGAGTTCCCGGAAGCCCTCCGCGCCACGGCCACAAGCCTTGCGGAAGAGGCCGGCCGCGGCTTCGCACGGGAGGCGATCGCCGCCGCCGTCCTGGGCAGGCTCCGCGAACGCTATCACGACGCGCTCCACGGCCGCTGGCAGGAGGTCGCCGAGGCCTGGCGTCAGCGGGCGTCGCTCCTGGGAGAAGTGGTCACCGTCCAATCCCAGGGGCGCGAGTTTGCCGGGCGCCTCGCGAGCCTCGACCCCTTGAGGGGGATCACCCTCGAGCTGCCCGGGGGCGAGCTCCGCGCCTTCCGAGCCGAGGACACGAGCCTTGTCCTGGCGCTGTAGGAGTCAGCCATGCTCCACGCAGTCATCATGGCGGGCGGGAGCGGGAAGCGCTTCTGGCCCCAGAGCCGGCACAACCGCCCGAAGCAGGTGTTGCCGATTGCGGGGCCACGCCCGATGATCGCCGAAACGCTCCTGCGACTGGGCGACCTGGTGCCGGTCGAGCGCACGCGGGTGGTCACCCACGAGTCGCAGGTCCAGCCGATCCTGGAGGGGCTGGGCGTCGCCATGACGCCGCGCGTCGTGGCCGAGCCGTTCGGCCGCGACACGGCGGCCTGCATCGGCCTGGCAGCCGTGCACATCAGGCGCGAGGACCCCGACGGGGTGATGCTCGTGATGCCGGCCGACCAGGTGATCGAGCCGGCGGAGCGGTTCCGCGAGGTGATGCGCGCCGGCGCCGAGGCGGCGGGCGCGGGCGACGCGCTCGTGACCTTCGGGATCAAGCCGCGCTACCCCGCCACCGGCTACGGCTACATCCACCGCGGCGCCAAGGCGGCGGAGGTCCGAGGCATCCCCATCTACGAGGTCCAGCGCTTCCGCGAGAAGCCGGCCCGCGCCGTGGCGGTGGACTACGTGGCCTCGGGCGAGTACTACTGGAACAGCGGCATCTTCTGCTGGCGGGCGGGCACGATCCTCGACTGCCTGCGCCGCTTCACGCCACGGCTCCACGCCGCCCTCGAGCGCATCGGCGGCGCCATCGCCACGCCTGCCGAGGACATCGTGCTCCGCGAGGCCTACGAGCCCCTCGAGCGAATCTCGATTGACTACGCGGTGATGGAGCGGGCGGAGACGCTCCGCGTGATGGAGGCCGACTTCGAGTGGAGCGACGTGGGGTCGTGGGAGTCGGTCGCCCGGCTGCGGCGCGGCGAGGCGGACGCCCGCGGGAACATCCTCATCGGCCGCTGCCAGACCCTCGACGCCGCCAACGCCCTGGTGCTCGGGGACAATGCGCACCTCGTGGCCATCATCGGCCTCGACGACATCATCGTCGTCCGCACCCCCGACGCCACCCTCATCTGCCCCAGGCATCGCGCCGAGGACGTCAAGCTCCTCGTCGAGATGCTCGAACGGCATGGGCTGACGCAGTACCTGTAGCGAGGCTGCGACCATCCCCCCTCTCCCTCGGGGAGAGGGCTGGGGTGAGGGTGCCTCGCTTCCCCCTCTCCCTCGGGGAGAGGGCTGGGGTGAGGGTGCCTCGCTTCCCCCTCTCCCTCGGGGAGAGGGCTGGGG
>VGYW01000761.1 GCA_016872875.1 Planctomycetota bacterium
CCAGCACCAGCATCTTGCCGTGGCGGTGCCGGCGGCCCCAAAGCGGAAAATCCTGGGGGTTCGGGGGCAAAGCCCCTGAGAGTCTGGCTCCCGGCTTGGATGTACCTCAAGAGGTTGGGACGATCCTTACACTTTGGGCGATCTGGCGGAAGGCTGCCGATGCTGCGACAGGCCTGCTTCGCGATGGGGATGGTGCGGCTCCCGCCGCAAGGGGGGCGAACCGGGACCTTCGGGGACACGGTTGCGAAGCAGGAGCTTCGCAATCAGAGCCGCGTGCAAGTGTGCCCGCCCTACGGCTTGCGGGCGAGGAGCATGGTCTCGATCTCGTCGAGGTCGAGGGGGCGGCGGCCCCAGTTGCCGGCGGCCGGGGCCTTGCACCCACTGGCGAGCAGGGTCCCATTCAGGCCCCTGCTCGACCTCCCATGGCGCGCCCTCGGGCACGATCAGGCCGAAGCCAAGGCGGCTGGGGAGCTCCAGATGCCCAACCTTCCCCAGGAAGATCAATGGGGCTGCGTTGATGACCCAAACGCTAGCCACGGGTGACCTCGTCCGTAAGCTCCTCGACCGTGGTTTGGAAGGGTGACACTCCGAAGCGTGCGAGAGCTTCGAGGAACTCGTGGCGGCTGACGCCGGCGATCTCGGCGGCCTTGGACTGCGAGATGCGCTGGACCTCATACCACTTCACCGCCGCGGCCAGCCGCATCTCTTTGAGGAAGGTCTCGGGGTTGACGCGCAGGGCGGAGAAGGACTCTGGAGGCAGGTCGAGTTCGAGCTTCATCGCATGTCTCCTTCACCTGCCATCATCGCGCTCCGGCTCTGCGAAGTCAACCGACGCTGGTTCCGCGCAACTCACACAAGGCCAGCGCCCTGCCCTCCTGGCGAGCCATCCAGCAGGATACTCAAGAGCGTTGGGCGATGCAACCGCAGATGCACTTGACAGGCAGCCCGAATATTGCATGATGACACGCATGAGGAGCGGGCGCGAGAACGCCAAGTCGAATGCCGACCGCGACACAATGCGGCCGGCGCGAGGAACTGAGTAAGGTGTCCCCCGAGGGTTGTCAGAGGGTTGAAGACCGGGGAACCATATTGTAGAATCTGCGCAGAGAGGTCGCAGCGACGCGCTCAGGAGTGTGCCGAGATGAAGGCTCTTACAGGCATAGTGGAAAACGGCTTGGTGAGGCCCTCGCCGCCGGCGCGCCTGCGCAACGGCGAAAAGGTCGTCATGGTGGTCGTAGGCAGGAGGAAAGGCCGGCCGTCGGCGCCGCGCGATAGCCGCATCGAGGCCGAAGACGCCGCCTTCGCGAAAGCTTGCCGCCGCAGCATCAAGGAGGCCATGCGTGCCGAGGAACGCTGATGCCGCAGCCGTTGCGCCGCATTCCGAATGACGCAAGAGGATCTGGGATGCTATCGGCACTTTACTACCCTTTTTCAAGGTGCATAGACCCGGTTGCCATCAAGCAGCTGCTCCTCGTCTTCGACAGCATCACGTTCCTCGATCCTGTCACGGATGACCAATGGCGCGCTCGGTTGATGGACGACATGATAGCAGACGAAGACCCCCGGTTTGCCGACTACCGTGCGGTGCACAACGCGGCAGAGGAGTTGCGCAAGGAAGGCGCGGTTTCTGTTGTCTCGCCGGGGGTGATCACGAATGAAAGGTGCGTACTCTCGGCTGTGTCTGCCTTGAGCGACCTTCTGGACCAGGATTGGTGCCGCGTGGCGTGCAGACCCGACGAGTTCCAAATGCCGCACAGACGCTATGCCCAAGACGGGTCCGCGACGTGGCAGATCTTCAGGCCCAAGATGCCCACCCCGTTTGTAGAGGCTTTGCTCCGCCAGAATCCATTCCGCAAGCACTTGGTACGTGAGGGCGACGAGACGAGTGCCTGGACCCTAAGCTACGAAGCAGGATCGGCTATCTCAATCTCATTGCACCTGGCGGCTTCAGAGCAAATGTCGCTCGCCCCGGTCACTGACAGTGCCATGCACCATCAGCTTCTGCTGCGCAAGTATGCCCGTGATTACTACCAGAGCAACGCCGGGCGGGCCCCGGTGCCCCCGAGGGCAATAGGCGCCCTCGCTCGGCAGACGGCATATTCGCTTGTTCGGGACGTGCTTCCTGTAGAGGCATTGAAGAGGGTATCTCTCAACGAAGTCCTGGCATTCAGGAGGGAGATGGCTCCCCAAAGGGACCGTTTCATCGCTGACCTGACTGATCGCTTTTCCCTATGCAAGAGCGAAGCGACACCAGAGCGTCTGCATCAACTCCTTCTGGAGATGCGCCGGGAGGTGACCAGAGAGGCGAGCGATTACCAGAACGAGCTTGCAAAGGCTAGAGACAAGGTTTGGCCGCAACTGGTGGCCTCATTGGGGAAGGGGCTCGCCAGCGGGGGCCTCGCGGCCGTCTCATTCAACTTCATTGCGGGGCCCGGCTTCGTGCTTGCGGGTTCGGTGGTTGCCTCGGCCATCACGTTCCTAAAGGGGCTATTGGATATTCGCGCCGAACTAACACTACAACGCTAGAAAACATTGAAGCACTTCCTGAGTTGGGACAGTTTGATGCCTCGTAGTCTGAGTTCACGACGCCGCCGCTTGCAGTGGCCACGATCGGCCCGCTGGTTAGACTCCTGCCAGTA
>VGYW01000762.1 GCA_016872875.1 Planctomycetota bacterium
CGCGTATGCTCGTTGAGGCACGAGGCCAGCGCGAGGAACTTCCGGCCAAGCTCGGCTTCCCTCATCATGCCGAGAGTATATGCTATCTCGGCCTAGGTTGCAATAGTTATTTCATGGCGGCTCCTTACGTGGAGAACCCCACGGGCTGGATGTGGGAAAAGAAGGACTTGCCTTTCGACGACGTCCACGGCCTCGGGCTATCGCCCATTCTTGCGGACGGCATGCTCATCGTCGCCGGCACACAGCCTGACGCCCCGTACATCGCCGGCCTGAACCGGCGGAATGGCACCCGCGTGTGGACAGCTCCCCTCCGCCCCTGGCCGGGCGGCGAGGGACAGGCCCGCACACCAGCCGTCGCTGCCGTGGGCGGCAAGAAGCTGCTCCTCATCTGGGCGTGGGATGGGGAGAACAAGGAGGACTTCCTTCGCGCCCTTGACGTCCGTTCGGGGCAGGAGCAGTGGCGCTACCCCGTCGCAACCTACGGCGAGCAGGTCGCCAGCGTGGTATCCGATGGCGACACTGTGTTCATTCCCACGTCGAAGAAGGTGCATGCCCTGAGCCTCTCGAAGCTCGCTCGGGGCGAGAACCCCATCGTCTGGGCGACGGAACTGAAGTGCAGGGGCCAGCTCGTGGCCTCGCCCGTGCTGTGCAATGGGCTGCTCTTCGTCGTCTCGGCCCACCGCGATGCACACTGCCTCGACGCGAAGACAGGGGAGTTGCTTTGGAGCCAGCAGCTCAACGGGCGTGGCTGCATGGCTTCGCCCATCGCCGCAGGCGGCGCCGTCTACTTCCCCGATGTGTCGGGCAAGACAACGGTCGTTGCGGCGGAACGGAAGTTCCGTAGGATCGCTGAGAACGACCTGGGCGAGCCGATCTGGGCCTCGCCCGCGCCAGTCGGCGGCCGCCTCTACGTCCGCACAACCAGCCATCTCTGGTGCATCGAGAAGTGAGCTCCGTGATCGAGCTGATCATCATCGCCGCCGTGGTCATCTTCTTCAGCCGCCTGGCCTCCGCCCACAATAAGAGCGAGATCATCTGGGGCGCGGTTGCCTTCGGCCTCTGCATGGGCTGCCTGTTCTTCGTTCCGCTTCCGTTCCTGCGAGTCCTTATCGCGGCGGGTGCCACGCTGATCATCTGGATGGCGTATCTCCTGATCGCGGACAAAGTGTGAGCCGCAGGATGCTCTCGATGCAGACCCGTTCTGTGCGAATGGCCGCGCTGCTCCTTGCACTGCGAGCTTCGGCCTGTCTCCGCGGCCTCGCAGGCGAGCCGGCCGGCGCGCCCGCGGCCAAGGCGGGCGAGTGGCGGCCACTCTTCCAGGGCATCGAGCACGCCGAGCTGCGCGCCACCCAGCCCCGCCAGATGGCCGGCCACGCTCTTCGGATTGACCTCAAGGCGCAAGGTATCGAGTTCATCGCGACGCCCTCCAACGGCGACCGCCCCGCCGAGACCGATGGCCTCCGCACCAGCACCTTCCTCGCCAGGCACAAGTGCCAGGCCGCAATCAACGCCGCCCCCTTCGCACCAGTCGTCAGCACCGAGGGCGCGGCGCACGATGTCCAGGGACTCCACGTCTCGCGCGGCGAGAAGGTCTCCGAGCCGACCAACTACCCCGCCCTCCTGATCACGAAGGACAACAAGGCCACGATTGCCAGCCCGCCATTCAAGCTCGATGGCGTCTGGAACGCCGTCGCCGGCTTCGGCATCGTCCTCAAAGGCGGCCAGGTGCTCGGCGGCGACAAACCGCTCCACCCCCGCACCGCCGTGGGCGTCTCCAGGGACGGCCGCTACCTCTACCTCCTGGTGATTGACGGGCGGCAGCTCGGCCACAGCGAGGGGGCATCCACCGCCGAGGTCGGCGAATGGCTCAAGCTCCTGGGCGCCTGGGATGGCCTGAACCTCGACGGCGGTGGCACCACCACGATGGCCGTCGAGGGGCCGAACGGCAAGCCAAAGGTCCTCAACCGCCCCATCCACGCCAACATCCCTGGCTGGGAGCGTCCCTCCGCAAGCCACCTCGGCGTGAAGGCCCTGCCCCTGCGCTAGGCTCTGTACAACGGCCGCCGCGAGCGGGAACAGGATTGGACAGGAGGCGAAAAACATGCAGAGCGCAGTCCGCGACCGGATGAAGGCGCGCAGGAAGGCGCCAGTGGGGGGCGACTTCCGGGACGTGGCTACCCTGTCGAGGATGCTCGGGGCACTGATCGTCCTTCTCGGTGCTCTCGTCGCGCTCACGGACTGGGTGGGCGGCGTCGGGGTCGCGTGCGGCGTCCTCCTGTGGGTGCTCGGCTATGGCCTTCGGCGTTTCAGGATGTGGGCCTGGTATCTGGGCGTGGCGGTTCTGATGCCCATTTGTGGCCTGGGGGGCACCGTGGGCCAGGTGCTCGTCGTCACCGGCGCTGCGCGAATCCTCGGCGTCGCGCTGGTTGCGTCCGCCTCCTACGTCGGCTGGGTCCTTCTCTCAAAGGGCGGGAGGAAGCGCTATCGAGAGATACGCGAACTCATGGGCAAGGCCAGGGACACAGCCGCGCGTACCCCCCGCTGAAGCCTGCCTTGCCGCCGTACGCCGCGACATCCTCCTCTGTCGCGACCACGATGTCCACAGGCACGCGGACGAGATCGAGAAGGG
>VGYW01000763.1 GCA_016872875.1 Planctomycetota bacterium
AGGGTGAGGGTGCCCTCTTCCCCTCTCCCCTGGGGAGAGGGTAGGGTGAGGGTGCCCTCTTCCCCTCTCCCCTGGGGAGAGGGTAGGGTGAGGGTGCCCTCTTCCCCTCTCCCCGAGGGAGAGGGGGTTCGGAGGGGCGTTCTCCCCGAGGGAGAGGGGGGCAGGGTGGAGATTTACACCGCAGAAGACATCGCGGTCTACGAGGACGGCGTGCGGGTGAACGAGCCGGTGGGCTATGGGGTGCTGCCGTTCGTCGTGTTCAACGGGCGGCGCCTCGTGGGCGACGTCTTCGGCCACTCGATGCTCCGCGGCATCGCAGAGCTCAACCACGCCCTCAACGAGAGCCTGAACAACGTGCTGGAAATCCTGCGCTTCCAGGCCTTCAGCCTCCTCGTCATCCAGGGCGGGCTCCACGGTCTTCCCGTGGACGCCGACGGGCGGCCCAAGCTCGCCATCGGCGAGGCGGGCTTCCTGAACATCGACTCCGAGGGCCGCGTGTACTTCGCCGACCCGAACCCCAAGATTGGCGAGGTGCTGGCCGTCATCGAGCGGATGATTGGGATGATGTACGAGACGGGGAGCGTGCCCGTGGCGGTCGTGCAGCCGCAGCAGAGCCACGCCGAGAGCGCCGCCAGCCGGCAGATTCAGTTCATGCCCCTCGTGGACCTCGTCGAGGAGCTCATCACCTTCGACCTCGAGTCCGAGCGGGACCTCATCGAGAAGATGCTGCTCATAGACGCCACCCACCGCTCGGGTCCCATCGGCCTCGACGAGGTCCGCGGCCGGCTTGGCCGCGTGGACGTCGAGTTCCCCCGCACCTTCCTGCCGGTGGACGACGCGGCCCGCTTCGAGCTGTTGCGTGCCAAGCGCGACGCCGGCCTTCTCACCCGCCGCATGATGCTCGCCGCCGAGCATCCCGAGATGAGCGAAGAGGAGCTGGAGGGGCTCATCGCCGAAATCGAGGGGGAAGAAGAGGAGACCGCGAATCGCGCGAATCGGCGCGAATAGGCAAGAACACGGACAGACACGGACAAACACGGACCGGGCCGGCCTCGTCCGTGTCAGTCCGTGTGCGTCCGTGCGGCCTAGCCCCCATCCCCTCGGAGGTTCTCCACGATCAATGCAACGGAAAGCTGGAGGGGAAGCGTCACAACGTCCACGGCCAGCGTGACAGGCAGCGCGGCGTAGACCCACCAGGGATTGTCCTGATAGGACGGCAACCACACCCGCCGCTGCACGACGGCTCCCTTGTCGGTCCTGAGGAGCACGAGAACCAGTCGCCCGAAGGGGTTCCTCGGAGGCACCGCGGGAGGCCAGGCGCAGACCTGCATCTGCGCTCCCGCGGTCAGTGGGGGCGGCTCCTGCTGGTCCGGCCCGAGCCGCACGACACCGACGTGCTGCACACCCTCTGGGGGCCGACTGGGCAGACCTTGATTCCGTTCGGGCCACACTGGGGAGCCGAATATCATGTCCCAGGCTGTGACGGACGCATCACGTCCACGAAGGACACTGCCGGTGAACCACGCGACGCGGGTGTGCCCGCCCGGTCCGCCGACCGCGTACGCGATGGCCAACTCGTCTGCGCGCGCGTAGGCAGCGACCACATCCCCGACTGCGTGGTACCGACGCGTGAAGACGACCAGGGCACCTGTCGCGCAGCCGGCCAGCAGCGGCAGGGCGAGGGCCGCGAGCGCGGCCAGGAGGCGAGGGGGAGGCAGGGGCTTCCACGCATTCATCGGCGGCCCTCCGCACTCAGTATAGCGAGGGGGCGAGGCGAAAGCAAGAGAAGGGACCACAGGGACATCAGGGACCACAGAGACAAAGGCCAGGCGTCTGTCCCTGGCGTCGCTGTGGTCCCTGTGGTCCCTTTCTTGTCCGACAGCACCCTACACACAAGGAGCCAAGAAGATGCCGAACGACGCAGCGGTTGATCCGCAGGGTGTGGTGGAGGTGGGCCTGCCGGAGGAGTGGCGGGAGCACGTGCGCGAGCTGCGCAGCGAGAATGCCCGCCGCCGCAAGGAGAATCAGGAGCTGCGGGGCCAGCTCGCGGCGCTGGAGGGCGCCCAGGCGGCCGCCGCCGAACGCGCGCAGCGCGATGCGGCGCGCCTGGCAACCGTCCAGGGCAGGCTCAAGGGGCTCGAGCTGGCCCGCCTGACCCGCGAGGCGCTGGCCGAGGCCGCCACTGGCGGGGCAGAGACGCCCCGCCTACAGGGCCGGCAACTGGACATGGGCCGCGCGCAGCGGCTGCTGGAGCTTGTGCCGGCCCCGGTCGCGCTCGACGCGGACCTGGTGGTGGACGACGAGGGGCGGGTGGTGGTGTCGCCGGAGGCGGCGGAGCGGCTGCGGGGCTACGTGGCCGAGGTGGCGGAGCTGGCGAGCGTGGAGGCGGCACCCACAGGCAAGATGCCTGTGCCACCGGCCGCGCCGCCCGTGGGCGGCGAGCCGCCGAAGGCCGACGGGCCAGGCGCCGGACGCCTGGTGAACTCCTGGGACCCCCAGGCGCAGCCGTCCGTGGCCAGCCGCGTGCGCGCGGGCGCGCGATGAGCTCGCGGGCCTGTGGCGGCGAGCGTCCCGCTTGCCGCCTGGCGGGGAGTTCCGCAAGCGGGACGCTTGCGGCTACTCAAGGT
>VGYW01000764.1 GCA_016872875.1 Planctomycetota bacterium
GGCTGTTTGAGATCAGCCTGGGCTTCGCGGAGGACCGGTACAGCTACCCGACGGCGGGCAAGTCCGCGGTCGGCGCGGCGACGCTGTACCTGCTGACCGGCGATGAGCGCGCGAAGGCCGCGGCGTGCGAGTTCGCGGACTACCTGCTGGAGCAGCAGAACCCCGAGGGTTGGTGGGCAAACCCGCACAACCAGGAGCTGCTGACGCGACTCGACCACACCGCGGAGTTCATCATCTGGCTGAGTGAGATCGCGGGGGCGCTGGCGGGGTGAAGGCCTCCCTACCCCCCTGCCCCCCTTCCTTCAGAAGGGGGGAACGGCATTGATGGAGGCATCACATGAAGGGCGTTGTGTTTCTGGGCAATCGGCGCGCGGAAGTGAAGGAGTTCCCCATCCCCGAGCCGAGTGAGGATGAGGTGCTGGTGCGGGTGATGGCGACGGGCATCTGCGGCTCGGACCTGTCGGTGTACCGGATTTCGGAGGGCTACCCGGATCAGATTCGCGGGCATGAGCCATCGGGCGTGATCGAGGCGGTAGGCTCGCGGGTCACGCATCGGAAGCCCGGCGAGCGTGTCAGCGTGCACCACCACCAGGGCTGCGGCGTGTGTCCGCAGTGTGCGCGAGGAGAGACGGTCGCGTGCCCGGAGGACCAGTGCATCGGTGTGTCCGTGCCGGGCTCGTTCGCGGAGTATCTGTGCGTGAAGGAGCGCAACTGCGTGGTACTGCCGGAGAGCGTGAGCTTCATCGACGGCGCGTTCATGGCGTGCGTGGGCGGCACGGCGTATGGCGCGTACACGCGGCTGAACGCCAAGGCCCATGAGAGTGTCGCGGTCTTCGGGCTCGGGCCGGTGGGGCTGAGTTGCGTGCTGGTCGGCAAGGCAATGGGGCTGCGCGTGGTCGGCGTTGACCTCGCCGAAGAGCGCCTGGCCCTCGCCACGCGCTGTGGCGCGGATGCGGTCGTGAACTCGTCCGAGGGCAACGTGCCGGCGCGCATTCACCAGGCGGTCGGCGCGCAGACGTGGCGGGATGGCGTGGACTACGTGATCGAGACCTCGGGGAGCACCGGCGCGCGCGAGTGCATCATCCCGAGCCTGCGCCGCGAGGGCAAGGCGGCCATCGTCGGGGTCGGTAGCACGGAGCGGGTCATCAACCCGAGCGACATCCACGGGCGCGCGGTCACGATCCTGGGATCGGTCGTCTTCCCCCTCGGGTGGATGTGGGACCTGGCGCGCTTCTGCGCGATCAGCGGGTTGAGCTTCGAGCCCGCGGTCACGCATCGGCTGCCGATAGAGGAGGCGGTCGAGGGGCTGCGACTCGCGGACGAGGCGAAGGACTGCGGGAAGGTGGTCTTCCTGCCCAACGACTGAACCACGAAGACCACGAAGAAGGCACAAAGAGACGCGAAGCACGACATGGCTACTGGGGGTCTTCGTGCCTTCTTCGTGGTCTTCGTGGTTCGGCCGTTGCTTCAGGTCCAGAAGTGGTACTGCGGGCGGCGGGTCGCCATGGCGAGGAGGGACCACAAGCCGCCAATCGCGAACTCGCCGAGGATGAGGCCGAGGAAGAAGGGGCGGGCATTGCGGTACGTCTTGGGGCTCGAATAGCGGAGGATGAGGCCCTTGACCGCCCAGCCGATCAGGAGCGGGAGCCAGATGAGGCCGGTGGTCCAGTCGGCGGCGATGGCGTAGGCGATCGGGTGGAAGGGCCACCAGACGAAGCGGAAGCGCATCTCCATCAGGAAGGTCGCGAAGGCGAAGCCCACCAGGATTCCGCCCAGGCCAACGAGGTTTGGCCCCTTCGGGTCGTTGATCCACGAGTTCACCAGCATCCAGCCCTGCGGCGCGAGGTCGTGGACGGGGTGACCGGCCTGCTCGACGCCCTCGCGATAGCAGAAGTGCAGCAAGGCCCACACGGCGGCGAGTGAGCCGAGGGCCGTCGCCAGCGCGGCGGCGCCGGTGATGCTCTCGCGGCGCGTGCCGAGCAACTCGCCGATCTTCATGCCCTCAAGCTGATGAGGCATCGGCACCCCGGTATACGCGCGGTTGAACCCCCAGAACAGGCCCCAGGCGCTCATCTCGGTGGTCTTCATCCGGTTCGTGCCGATCACGGTCAGCAGGATGTGATCGGGGCCGGCGAAGTGGAAGCCGTGCGTCGGCGCGCCGGCTTCCGCGCGGACCTTCGCGACAGCCGTGTTCACCACGAGGTACAGGATCATGTAGATGAGCGCGATGAGAACCGGCATCCCCAGCGCGGAACCGAACCAGGTGGTCGCTGCCAGTCCGAGCAGGATCACGCTGATGGCGAGGCGGTACTCGCGGGCCTCGGCAGAGGGAACCGTTGCGAGATGCGCAGGACCACCGCGCAGCGCCTGCCAGACGGACGCGAGATGCTTGCGCGCCGCCCACATGGCGAAGACGACGACGGCGATGTAGCTGCCGATCCCTTGCTCCAGCATCGCGGGCCACTGGCTGTGGCCGGTCGATTGCCACGGGTAGGGCGTCGGGTAGCCGATGGCACAGAAGATGAACCGCTGCAGGCGGAAGAAGAGAAGGAAGAACCACGTGCTGAACGTGAGGTCCGAAGGCAGTAGAAACGCGATGCCA
>VGYW01000765.1 GCA_016872875.1 Planctomycetota bacterium
CCTGCTCCGCCGCGGCCGCATCCCCACCCGTCACGCCGCCGTCGGACTCGCCGGCCGCGACTACTTCGTCAAATACCTCCACGTCCCTCCCACCACGCCCGACAAGCTCCGCAAGCTCATCGAATACGAGGCCTCGGACGAGCCGGTCTCCGGCGCCAAGGAGCAGACCAACGACTTCCTCCTCCTCGACCTCCCCTCCAAGGCCGAGGAGTTCACCGTCATGGTCGTCGTCGCGCGCGACGACACCCTTCGCCGCCACCTCGCACAGCTCCGGCGGGCCGGCGTGGGCACCGACGGCTTGACCCTCGACGCCATCGCGCTCTTCAACGCCTACGTGAACGCCAGGGACGAGGCGATCTACAACGACAAGACGACGCTCCTGGTGGACATCGGGGCGCAGCACACCGACGTCGTCGTCCAGCGCAACGCCAAGCTCCTCTTCGTCCGGAACCTCGTCATGGGCGGCAGCAAGTTCACGGAGGCCGTCCAGGACGAGTTCCACCTCCCCATGAGCGAGGCCGAGCAGCTCAAGATCGCCCAGGGCGCCATCCTCCCACACCACTTCGACGTGGCCGCCGAGATCGACACCACGACCCCCGAGGGCCGACTCTCCGCCGCTCTCCTCGAACCCGCCGAGAACCTCTACGACACCCTCCAGGCCACCATCAAATACTGCCAGACCCAGACCCGCCTGTCGAACCTCAAGATAGACGAGATCGTGCTGAGCGGGCGCTGCGCCCACCTGCGCGGCCTGCGCGACTTCCTCTCCCACCGCTTCCGCGTGCCGGTCGAGGTCTTCGACCCGCTTGCCCGCATAGACACCTCGGCGCTCCCCCCCGACCTGCGCGGCGAGGTGGCCGCGAACGCCGCGAGCTACAGCGTGGCCATCGGCCTGGCCCTCCGCGAGCTCGACGAGCGCCGCATCCGCCCCATCACCCTCATCCCGGAGGACGTGCGGCGCCGCCACGAGTTCCTCCACCACGCCTTCTTCCTCTACGCCGCCGCCGCCGTCTTCGCCGCCGCCTTCGCCACGATGGTCTACTGCTCCAACATCGCCACCGCCGAGGCGCAGAAGGAGGTGGACCGCAAGAAGAAGGCCGTCGGCGAGGCCGAGGGCCTCAAGAAGCAGCTCGACGCCCACCAGGCCCAGAACGCCGCCCTGGCCACCCACTGCGCCGGCCTCAGGCACATCCTCGACACCGGCCGCCGCTCCTGCGAGACCATCGCCATCCTCAAGGAATCCGTCCCAAAGGAGCTCACCCTCGACTCCTTCAACGTCGTCACGGAGCGCCCCCAGGCCCTCGGGAGGGCCGGCGGGGCGCGGCCCGAGCCGATCACCCGCATCGAGCTCGAGGGCCACGTGGCCGAGAAGCAGGGCGGCCAGCCCATCGGCCTCGCCGCCGCTCAGCGCATCGTGGACAACTTCCTCGCCAGCCTCCTCGAACGCAAGGATCTCTTCGGGGCAGGAAAGGTGGTGAAGTTCCCGGACCCCAGCAAGTCTGAGGCGCGCCGCACGTTCAAGATGGAAGTCCAGTTCACCGTCCCATTCCAAGGCCAGAGCAGTTGACAGGACCGCCCCCGTGGACTTCTTGCAGCAGAACCGCTTCTTCGTGATCGTGGTGGGGCTGGCAGTCCTGGCCACGCTGGTCCTCTGGCCCTCGCTGTTCGGCCTCGGGCCGGCCGTCGTCAGCCTCGACCGCTCCCGCTACGACGGCGCCAAGATGGGCGAGCGCAGCCTCGAGGGGAAGATGAACCTCTTCTACCCCAAGACCGGCAAGGGGGTGCCGATCAAGGATGCGCTCAGGGACCTCGAGGCCAGCAACCAGCGCCTCGGCTCCAACCTCGACGAGGCGCGGGCCTGGATGACCTTCGTCCCGCGCTTCCCCTTCCGCATCCCCGAACCCCGCAAGGGGAACGACCGCAACACCTTCGTATCCCTCGCATACACCTATCTCCTCTACGGCGAACTGCTCTGCGACGAGTTCACGATACGCGACGAGAACGACGGCATCGTGTCCCTCTGCGGCAAGCTCAACATCCCGCTTCGCGACCCCTTCCTCGGCATGCCGGGCATGGCTGTCCCGGGAGGCATCAAGGACCCCGACATCCGCATCGCGCAGGTCGCGCTCGTGCACGAGCTCTGCCAGCTCGCCATCCGCCTGAACCCCGACGAGATCACCGCCATCATCCCCGCCGAACCCTACAAGGTCAGGCTCAACGACGTCGAGGTCGCCGTCGCTTACCCCCTCACCCTGCGCTTCAAGTGCCACCCCACCACGCTGCTGGCCCTCCTCCACGCGCTCGACGGCGCGCACGGCCGAGTTTCCAGCGCCCCGGGCGGCGCCGAGGAGCCGGCCGACGCCATCAAGCCCCTCGTGCCCGAGAGGCCCAAGGCCCCCGATAGGCCCAAGGCCGACCCCGCGGCCGAGCCCGATGACCCCGGCCCTGCTCCCGCGCCTGCGCCCGCGCCTGCGGCAGCCGACGCGGCCGACGCCCCCAGCCAGAAGCTCGTCATACAACTCGGCGGCGACCCCTCCTACCTCTCGCCCGACGCCAGCCAGGGCACCCTCAAGGAACGCTTCACC
>VGYW01000766.1 GCA_016872875.1 Planctomycetota bacterium
CAGGACGCCCCAGGACTGGGACGATCTCCGTGGCGACTACTTCCGCAGGGCTGTATGTGCGCTCGCCTTCAGGAGGAGCCCGGTAGGCTTTGATCAGCATGGCGAAGTCCGCGCGATCCTCCAGCGTATTCAGCACGGCCGTCCGGTAAGGCGCAAAACCATCTGTGGTGATCTGGAAGTCCCCACGGGTAGCCAGGCGCAGGCCCTCGATGAAAATGTCCGTGGTTGCCTGATCCTGCCGGCCAACGGTGACGTTGAGCGCGAGCTTCGTTTCTCGTTCGATGGCAACGAACGTGTAGCAGTCGCCGAGGCTGGGATCATCCTCGGGCCGACGCCTCCGTTCCTTCTTCCCGATGAACGACCAGATCTCGTCGGCCTGAACGTCCCTCACGGGGAGATCGCGGATTTTCTCTCCCATGAGTCGCTCGGCCTTGTCACCAGCCAGCACCAAGAGCTTCAGAATCGTGGTGTGGTGAACATCTGTCAGCCGCTCGACGCTCGACACGCTGTTGCCCTCCAGTAGAAGCCGGAGCACCACCTCGGCCTTCTCCACGGGCAGGTACATGCCGTCAAGCGTGTGGTCCCGAGGCTCGGTTAACACCTTGCGGCACTGGATGCATTGATAGCGCTGGTGGTTCTTACGCTTGCCGAAGCGCCTACATTCGGTCCGGCAGTTGTGGCACGTCATGGCGAATCTCCTTGAGATCCGCCGCCAGAAGCCGGATAATCGAGGTGAGGGTTCGCCCAGCTTCGGCTGTGCGGATCACGGCCCTGACGGTAGCGCCAACTACTGTCAGGGCCAGTCGTTCCATAATCGCAGTGTACGTGACCGCTCACGTATTGTCAAGGGATAAGTGTTGACTTCTTCCTGAGCGGTCACGTACAATGGAGATGTGGTCCGGAAGAAGAAAAACCCCGCCGCCGTCGCCCTCGGGAGAAAAGGCGGCAAGAAGGGTGGTCCCGCTAGGGCCGCCAGGCTGAGCGCAGAAGAGCGTAGCGAGAGCGCACGCAGGGCGGTCTTGGCCCGGTGGGCGAAGGCCAGAGCAGCCAAGCTACAATGAATTCGGAGGCCCCGGTCGGATTCGAACCGACGACTCGTAGCCTTGCAAGGGTACGCCGTTCGACCTCTTCGGCACGGGGCCACCGTCGGGGAGCGCGCCGTGATCGCGCTCCCCGCCCTTCCAGCCTTTCGGGGCTGAAACCTCTTGATGTGCTGGTGGCGGGCGTGCTAGAATAACCACGAAGCCGGCCACCGCAAAGGTGGCGAACATCTTCGTCGTTCGCAGGCTTCAGATTGCGAGGGCCGTTCTGACCAACGGCCCTCAACTGCTTTCAGAAGCTGCTTATTCCTCCTCTCTTCTGAGCTTCCAGGTGCCTTTGCTCACCATCTCGACCAACCCGTTTTGCGCCATCCCAAGTAGCGCAAAGTGAATTACGCGGCCGGGACTCTTGCTCCCGAAGGCGACCCCAATTCTCAGGGCAGACTCTTTCAGCGTTCTTATGGTTTTCGGCCCCCCATCAGCGAGTGCGTCCAACAAGAACCGAGCTACTTCAGTGCGAGCCTTGCTGCCGTTTGTCGCTTTGGACTGGACTGAGAACAGGGAAGGCTGCATCCTCGCCCATCGCGCCTCCTCCTCTGCCAGCAGCGCTCGAACAGCCTGTTCGGTCGAAACTAGATCGTCCAGTCGCTGCGACAGACGCCCCCGTTCTGCCTCAATCTCCTTGAGGCGCTCACCCAAGTCAGAACGTATGTCACGCATTGGCGTTTCCCTCTATTTGCATGTTAGCGGACAAGAGCTAGGTCTGTCAAGCGTCTTGGTAGACCGGTACGTCCAAGTGCATCCCGCAGCAGCCAATCCGACCACTGGTGCAAGGCTAAGGTGTGCGTTATCAGCAAGATCAACTGCGTGGAGTCGGTGAGCCAAGAGCTCGAATCAGTTGTCGGGGTTGGACGCGATGCCTTCCGCCGAGGTTCTCAGGTGGCTGCTATTGCACCTGGCGTACGCTACCGCGAAACCTCTAGGGGCACGAGGGGCTCTCAGGCAGGCCCCATCTGTGGTAGCCTTTGGTACTGATGAGCGGGCCTCCCGTTTCCGATCTCTTGCTTGGCTGGGGCATCACGGCAGAGGAGCTTTCCGAGATCGTCGCTGAGAACCCCAGCATGCGCGGCTTGATGTTCGGCTTCGTAGCCGAGTACAAGCTGAAGAAGATGTGGCTTCTTCGCCCCGGCATCACGAACTTGGTGCGTCCGCGCTCCCACGACCGGAAGCAGAAGTGCGATTATCGCTTTGACTACCGGGGCGTGAACGTTAGGGTGGAGGTGAAGTGTCTGGACACGCCCAAGGTTCGGTACGAGGGCGGCGTTTACACTGGGACCTTCCAGTGCAATGCGAGTGATACCACGACGGTGCGGGGTGGGCCCCTTGGCTGAGACAACCGGTTAAGACACTGCCTACCGCTCGCTGAAAATCCATTGTACGCCGCGCCGGCCTGGATGCAGAATTTCTGCTGTGATCGACGGCGGGCTTTTCATCACCCGGCAGGCCATCCAGCGCCAACTGGCCGCCATGCCGTGCGAGCTCT
>VGYW01000767.1 GCA_016872875.1 Planctomycetota bacterium
CTGGAGGACGGAGCGTGTGACCCAGTTGGGCGTGGAGGCTCCGGCGGTCAGGCCGACGACGCGGAAGCGGGCGAGGGCCTGGGGGTCGAGCTCGGCCGCGGTTTCCACGTGAAACGTCGGCTTGCCGCTGAGCCGGCAGAGCTCGGCGAGCCGGCGCGAGTTCGCACTGTGCCGCCCGCCCACCACCACCATCGCGTCCACCTCCCGCGCCAGACGCAGCGCCTCCCGCTGCCGGCGGCTCGTCGAGCGGCAGATGCTCTGCACCACCTCGATGCCTGGCAGCCGCTGCCGCAGGGCGTCGGCGATGGCCGCATACGTCTCCTCGCTGAACGTGGTCTGGGCGACGAGGCACGCAGGGCCGTCCAGCTCGACGGCTCGCGCCTCGTCCGGCGTGCTGACGACGACGCAGCGGGCGCCCGCGCGGCTCCTCAGCCCCTCGACCTCCGCGTGGTCCTTGTCGCCCGCGATGACGATTGCGTGGCCGAGCGCCGCGGCTTGTTCGATGCGGCGCTGAGAGGCCACCACGTGGGGGCACGTGGCGTCCACCACCGCCAGCCCGCGGGCCTTCAATGCACCGTTCACCTCCGTGGGCACGCCGTGCGCGCGGATGACCACGGTCGCAGGGGGGGCGGCCTCTGGGGAGGCCAGGAAGTCGCGGACCCCGTGGGCCTCGAGGGCCTCGACCGCCTGGCGGTTGTGGATGAGCGGCCCGTAGGTGTAGACCGGCCCTTTGGCCTGCTCGGCGGTCGCGAGGGCCTTCTCCAGCGCACGCCGCACGCCCATGCAGAAGCCGGCTGTCCTTGCCACCTTCACTTCCACGAAGAGCTCTCCTCTCACCGGAGTATACCAGCACGGGGCGGGTCCAGGCAAGACGACCACGCTCCTCAATCGTCATCGTCCCTCGATCCCCTTGACCCCATTTCTCGTTCCCACGCTCTGAGCCTGTGAAGAAATGACACGGACCTACACGGACGGACACGGACGCACGCCCGTCGCCGAGGAATCTGCCCGTCCGTGCTTGTCCGTGGGCGTCCGTGTGATTTGCTCACAAGCTCAGAGCGTGGGACCGAGAAAGCCCTGACCGCCCCTTGACTGTCTCCCCGCTAGCCGTAGAATGGGAGCAGGGGACAGGCTGAAGGGGCCGTTTGCTATGGTGTTGCGCTACGCGATTGGCGTGGTGGCTGGGGGGTTGCTCGGGTTCGCCCTTGCGCGGTTCACCCGCGGGGGCGGGTGACCGATGCTGTGCAACCCCTACGTGAGCGCTCTCGTCGGGGCACTGGTCGGAGCGCTCATCGCGGGGGCAGGCGCCGCGGGGCCGGCGCCAAAGCCGTGATGCGTGATACGTGACGCGTGACGCGTGAGAAGAGAGACCGAAGCAGACGTGGCCTCTGCTCACGCGTCACGGGTCACGCGTCACGCGTCAAGGATCAACCATAGGGAGGTGGCACTGACCTAGGGGGCTGCTCCTTGCAGATCAGGTTTCTGGGCGCGGTTCGGACCACGACCGGCTCGATGCACCTGCTGTCGGCCAACGGGGCGCGGGTGCTCCTCGACTGCGGGCTCTTCCAGGGCAAACGCAAGGAGGCGTTCGAACGGAACCGCAACCTGCCGTTCGACGCCGCCACGATTGACGCCGTGGTGCTCTCGCACGCGCACATTGACCACAGCGGCAACCTGCCCACCCTCGCCAGCCGCGGCTTCCGCGGGCCGGTCTACGCCACGCCGGCGACGGTGGACCTCTGCGACATCATGCTGCGCGACTCCGCCCACCTCCAGGAGCTCGACGTCGAGTTCGTGAACAAGCGGCGCGCGCGCCAGGGCAAGAACCCCTTCGAGCCCCTCTACCGCCTCGAGGACGTCGAACAGTTGATGAAGCAGTTCGAGCCCGTGCCCTACGGCCTCCCCACGGAGGTGGCAAAGGGCGTGACTGTCACGTTTCACGATGCCGGCCACATCCTCGGCTCCGCAGTCACCGAGCTCGCGGCCCGCGAGAACGGCTCCACGCGCCGCATCGTCTTCACGGGCGACCTCGGGCGGCCCGGCATGCCCATCCTCCGCGACCCCGAGGCCGTCGCGGGCGCCGACGTCCTCATCACCGAGAGCACCTACGGAAACCGAGTCCACCCGCCCCACGAAGACGTCCAGGCCAAGCTCGCCGGCCTGGTCAACGACGTGTGCCGCCTCGGCTCCAAGCTCATCATCCCATCGTTCAGCGTCGGCCGCACCCAGCAGCTCCTCTTCTACCTCGACCAGCTCCACCGCAAGCGGGGGATTTGCCGGCTGCCCGTGTTCGTGGACAGCCCGCTCTCCACGCGCGCCACGGAGGTCCACGAGCGGCACGCCGAATGCTTCGACGAGGAGACCCTCGCGCAGATACGCCGCGGCGATTCGCCCTTCGACTTCCCCGAGCTCCACTTCACCGCCAGCGTGGAGGAGTCGAAGGCCCTCAACGCCCGCCCCGGCCCGATGGTCATCATCTCGGCCTCCGGGATGTGCGAGGCAGGCCGCATCCTCCACCACCTCCGCAACAACATCGGCGACCCGAACAACGTGGTGCTCTTCGTGGGCTTCCAGGCCGAGA
>VGYW01000768.1 GCA_016872875.1 Planctomycetota bacterium
CCTCGGCCTCAGCCAAACCAGACTATAAGGAATGCAGGAAGGCAGGAAAGGAACCAGAGGATGCGGGGCATCTGGGTTCCAGCCCAAGAGGGTTCTCTGGCTTCCGGTCTTCTCTTGCCGGTTCGGGTCTGCTGCGGGCGGGCTGTTCTCCTGCCTTCCTGGCTTCCTTATAGTCCCCTCTTCTCTGCGGCCTCTGTGGAGAGAGCCGGAAATGTGGTCATGACAACAACACTCTCACGAGGAGTAGCACAGGTCCCACCCACGCCCGTGGCGCGCCCGGCCCTTGCGCATGAAGCCCTCGGCGGCTACACTGCCAACCATCGGTGGGAGGAGCCCGACGGGGAGACGGCCATGGACCCACGGCCTGACCTGCTCGACGCGAGATCGCCGAAGGGGATCGAGGTGTTTCAATTGACGGGCGAGGACTGCCCGTCGAGCCACGTGTATATGGAGGCGCAGATTTTCACGCCCGACTCGCGCCGCTTCATCCTCCACCGCTCCGCCCACGCCCACGGCAGCTCGCAACACGACGCCGACCACTGCTATCTGCTCTGCGACCCCGCGACGGGCGAGCTGACGCCTATCACCGACGAAACGGGCGCGACCGCGCCATCAGTCTCGCCCGACGGCAAGTCGCTCTTCTACTTCGTGAACGAGACTCAGGTGAACGGGGGCAAGCTGACGCTGAAGCGTGTGGGAATGGACGGCTCGGACCGCCGCGTGATCCTAGTCCTCGATTCGCCCCTGCCCGACACGAAGTTCCGTCCAAGCGGCATCTACCCGCTCTCGACCATTTCGTCGGACGGCAAGCGGCTCGCGCTCTCGGCCTTCCTGGGCGACGGGCAGACGAAGGACGCGCCCTTCGGCCTCATGGTCTTCGACCTCGAGAAGGCCACCGTCCGCCTCATCCTCCAGGGCCAGACCTGGTGCAACGTCCACCCCCAATACTGCCGCTCGGCCGAACCCGCGGCGTCGCACGACATCCTCGTGCAGGAGAACCACGGGAACCAGTGCAACGAGCGCGGCGGGATCGTGAGGCTCGTCGGCCCCGAGGGCTGCGACATCCACGCCGTGCGCGACGACGGGAGCGACTTCCGCAACCTGCCCTGGGGCCGCGACGGCAACGAGCACCCCCAGGGCCACCAGTGCTGGCGCGGCCGCTCCACCCGCGCAATCACCAGCACCGGCACCCGCAAGCCGCCCGAGAACCAGCTCATCGAAAGCCCCCCCGCCCCCTTCGCGGGCCACGTGGGCATCCGCACCCCCGGCGGCGTGCGGAACGACCTGACCCGCACCTTCCCCAAGCCGCGCTTCTGCCACTTCGGCACCGACATCGCGGGCCGCCGAATCGTCTCCGACGCCTTCACGGACAAGGGCTGGTGCATCTACCTTGCCGACCTGCCGGCCAAGGAGGGCGAGCCGCTGGAGAGATGGTGGTATCTCCTCGGCACCCACGGCTCGCGGGGCAAGGACGCGCACCCCCACCCGTTCCTGTCGCCCGATGGCACGATGGCCTTCTTCAACTCCGACGAAAGCGGGCTGCTTCAGGCATACATGATTCGGGGGCTGGGCGCGCTGCGGTGAGTGCGGGCACGGCTGCGGCCCTCTTCCGCAGCCCCGAACGGGGCGCGATGGTGAAGCCCAGGGCAACGCCCTGGGAGAGGCGGCGTGCGACGGTACAGCCCTGTAAGGGCGGGATACGAGTACCCTATCTCGCCCTTGCAGGGCTTGGCGCCATGGGACCGTCTTTCCCAGGGCTTTGCCCTGGGCTATACCAGTTGAGCCTTTCAGGCTCAGGAAGGAATGCCTCGTCCACGGGGAAGGCACGGTTTGGCTGGGAACGCAATGGTGATAGGCCGTCGTCAGTTCTTGTCAACCTCGGCCGCTGTTGGCGGCTGCTTGCTGGCCTTTGCAGGAGAACCGCCCATGCTCCCCGCCGTGGACACGCATCAACACCTCTGGGACCTCTCGAAGCTGCGCCTCCCCTGGCTCAAAGGGGCCGGCGAGCTCGACCGCTCCTTCGTGATGAAGGACTACCTGGAGGCGACCAAGGGCCTCGGCGTCGTGAAGGCTGTTTACATGGAAGTAGACGTGGCCCCCGAGGACAAGCTTGCCGAGGCGGAGTACGTGGTGGGCCTGTGCAAGGAGAAGGGTAATCCGACCTGCGCGGCGGTGGTTGGCGGACGGGTCGCCGAGCCGGGCTTCGAGGACTACATCAGCCGCTTCAAGGGCAGCCCTTACGTGAAGGGCGTTCGCCAGATCATCGGAAAGCCAGGCCAATGCCTTGAGGATTCCTTCGTCAAGGGTATTCGCCTGCTCGGCGAGCTGGGCATGAGCTTCGACATCTGCACCACTCCCGCCCTCCTCGCGGAGGCCGCGAAGCTGGTCGAGCTCTGCCCAGAGACCCGCTTCGTGGTGGACCACTGCGGGAACGTGCCGCCCAAGGCCCTGCTGCCCGGCGGCGAGAAAGGGGTGGCCGAGGCCTGGCGGCGCGACATGGCCCGCCTTGCCAAAGCGGGCGAACGCATCGTCTGCAAGCTCTCGGGCATCGTGGCCAGCCTGCCCAGGGGCAAGTGGAC
>VGYW01000769.1 GCA_016872875.1 Planctomycetota bacterium
ACAGCTCGGCGGAGCACGTACTCGGCCCGCGGATTCTGTCAGAGTCGAGCGACGCTGACGTCTTCGACCTAGCCAGGGCAATTGAGGTCTGTCCCAGCTCACACCACCTTCCAGACCTAGTCTATCGGCACTCGTTGCCCTACCTGAAGATCAGTGTTGGGTCCGAGATCGCCATGATGCTCAAGCCGTCGTCTCACTGGGTGGGCAACGTCCGCACGATCTGGTCGCACCTGTTGGTGAAGCACGCAGGCGACAGAGCACGTGCGAATGAGGAATTGGGTCTCTACCGTGATGGCGAGAGTGATTCCGAGATGGATTACCGCATTGGGCGCGACATCTACCTTGCGCTAGAGCCCAACCTCCTGATCCTCAACCGGCTTGCCGCCGAAGTAGCCGCCAGCCAAGGGGTCACTCCAGGACCGCTTCGCTTCATGTGGCCGGATGCCGTGGCCAGTTTCCTTTACGACCGGTTCGCTGACCCTCGGTCGTGGCATGGAAGCGTGTGATAGGGATGCGGCTGCGGGTCTGGGCCGCAGTGTTGCCGCTCCAGGCTCTCCCAGGCAGACGGGGACATATGGCTGATATCCCAACGCGCGAGGAAGCGATGGCGGTCGCTCCATCAGTGTCGTGTATCCCCCACTGTCACTTCCGTTGTAGAGGGGAGAGCCGATGTCGGATGAAGCCTTGACCCCAGGACCGCCGACCTTTGGTGAGTTTGAGGCATTTGCGAAGACGCAAAGCGGGAAGGTGTTCTGGACACTGGCGCAGGAGAAACGCTTTCGCTTTGTCTACTCGCCTGAGGCGTTCTTCTACACTCCGTTCGCCACGGGGAAGCAACGCCCGCACAGGAGGCACTTCGTTGAGCGCGTCTTCGCCCGGTTCGTTGCCACGCGCTCGCCTTGCCCAGGGGATTACCGTGACATCTCCAAGAATGCGTCATATGCTCTGGCCCTGATTGATGCCTACATGCAGAGCAGGCGAGCCGTGGGGCCGGCAACGCCTTGAGGTAGCCAGCCCGAACTCCATCACAACAGCGGCGCGAAGGCTCACGGGGCAGGGAGGCGGACCGTTTGGGCACCGTCCTTCTTGAGGAGTTCCACTTCCACCGCCTTGCCCCCGGCCTCGACGCGGTGGCGGCCGAAGAAGGCGGGGAGCTCGCAGCGGCCGGCAGCGTCGGCTTTCCCCTCGAAGCGGGTCCACCATTCGTCGTAGATGAGGCGGCGGTGGACCTCGGCGGCGGGGGTGGGAGTCCAGTCTTTCTTCCAGATGGCGGCCTTGGGCCGCCAGTGGCAGCCCTCCCAGAAGCCCCAGATCAGAATGCCGTCCACGGCGGGATGGGCGAAGCAGGTGCGGTAGAGGGCCTCGTGGCCGCGGGCCTTCGCACCCTCGTCGGCGGTGTCCATGTCGAACTCGGTGATCTTGATGGGGAGCTTGAATGCGGCGAGGCGGTCGAGCGTGGCCTTGACCTTTGCGGGGTCAATGTGGCCGCCGCTGTGGCCCTGAATGCCGATGCCGCCTACGGGGATGCCGCGGTCGAGGAAGCCCTGAATGTGCTTCGCATATGCCTCGCCGCCTGATTGGAGGATGCCGTAGTCGTTGATGTAGAGGCGGGCGTCGGGGTTGCCCTCCTTGGCCCAGCGGAACATGTCGGCCACGATGCCGGGGCCGAGGCGCTTCGCATACCAGTCCCCGTGCATCATCTCGTTGTTGAGGTCGAACTCGCCGATGCGGCCCTTGTAGTGGGCCGTGACTTCGCGCGCCCGCCGCTCGACGGCCTTGCGGAGCGCGGCGTCGTCGAGGGCCTTCTGCCACTTCTGGACGTATTGTTCGATGCCCCAGAAGATCGCGTGCCCACGCATCACGAGGCCGTTCTTCTCGCACCAGGCCAGCATGCAGTCCGCCATCGAGTAGTCGGGCTCGCCTGGGGCGTTCCGCTCGGTCGTGTACCACTTCATCTCGTTCTCGTGCACCGCGGCGTTGAAGTGGGACTTGAGGATTTCGAGGTACTTCTTCGCGTCGGGGCTGGGGTCGTCGAGGTTCTGGAACATGCGGCGGTTGATGGCGGTGCCGAACCAGAACTCGTGGCGAAGCTGCGTCACCTTCACAGCGGCATTGGGCGCGGTCTGGATGACGAGCGTGCCCATGCGGTGTTGACGGATGGCGGCGGCCTGGTCCTCCTCCGCTGCGTTGAGGCCGAGTGAGAGAGCCGCCACGAGGACGACGCCGAGGGCGCACACCGAGTACACAGCTTGAGTTCCTCCGGTGAATTGGCTTCCGCCTGGGGACGCGCCCTGGGACTCTAGCAGCAACCGCCCGCCTTTTCAAGCGGGCGCGACATTTGACTCCCCGCCGGGCCGCGGCTATAATCGGGGTGTTTGAGGCGGGATAGCTCAGTTGGCTAGAGCGGCGGATTCATAACCCGCAGGTTGAGGGTTCGAATCCCTCTCCCGCCATTCGATGCGGGCGGCCTGTCGGCCTAAATAACTCGCCACGATTCTGAATCAATGTGGGCGGGGCCTCTGCGCCCCGCGACACCCTGCGCGGGGCAGAGACGCCCCGCCCACAGGCCTGCG
>VGYW01000770.1 GCA_016872875.1 Planctomycetota bacterium
CATCCAGACATCCATTCATCCATCCTCTCGCATGCTGCAAGAAGGACCACGCGCACAATGGCTAACGGGCTGCGTGAGAAGGCGATCAGCGGGGCGAAGTGGCGGGTGCTCGCCACATACTCCTCGCAACTCGTCCAGGCCGCGGGAGCCGTCGTCCTGGCCTGGCTCCTCGACAAGCGCGACTACGGCCTGATGGCGGGCGCGATGGCCGTCGTGAGCCTCATCCGCGGCTGCACCAGCCTCGGTATCAACTACGCAATCGTCCAGCGCCGCGACCGCGTTCAGGATGCGGTGAACACCGGCCTGGTGCTCTCGCTGGCCGCGGCCGCGCTGAGCTACCTGGTGCTCCTCGCCGTCGGGCCGTTCACAAAAGCCTACTCCCTCGACAAGGCGCTCCTCCTCGCCCTCGGGCTCCTCTCGTTCCTGCGGCCCGTAGCGATGGTCACGGAGGGGTCGCTCTACCGCGACTTCCTCTTTCGGCGGCTCTTCGTCGTGGAGTTCTCCGGCATGCTCCTCAGCACTGGCCTGGGGATAGCCCTGGCGCTGGTCCTGCCGGAGGGGCGGCGCTACTGGGCGCTCGCCCTGGCCGGCCTGACGCGCGAGGCCGTCAACTCGCTTGCCGGCTGGCTCCTCACTCCAATGCGCCCGAGACTGCGCTTCGACAAGGCCGTGGCCAAGGACCTCCTCCACTACAGCAAGTACCTCTGGGCGGCCACGGTGGTGATGGTGCTCTACGACAACCTCGACCGCCTGGCCCTGGTGGAGCTGCTCTCGGTGGGCGCGCTCGGCCTCTATCACTTCGCGGCCTCGTGGGTGGTGCGCGTGGGGCTGATCAGCGAGACGATCTTCGGGAGCGTGGCCATCTCGGTCTACGCGAAGATGCAGGACGACGTGCCGCGCCTGCGGAGCAGCTTCTGCCGCATCGTGCGCCTCTCGGCGCTACTCTCCACGGGGCTGCTGGGCGGCCTTGTGCTCCTCGCGCCCGAGGCCGTCCCGCTGGCCTTCCCGCTCAGATGGCTCCCGAGCGTGCCCATCTTCCAGATGCTCGGGGCCTTCTACATCGTGCGGGCGATAGACACGACGACGGGCCAGCTCTACGTCTCCGTGGGCAAGCCGAAGCTCAACCTGTATCTCGGCGTGGTGAACCTGGCGGTGGTGGCGGCCACGCTTGTGCCGCTCGTGCTCTGGCGGGGCGCCGTGGGCGCGGCCCTCTGCCTCCTCCTCGCCCGCCTGGTCACGCTCGCCTGCAACGCGGTGGTTCTCCGCCGGGTGCTCCAGTGCCGCGCGGCGGAGCTGTTGGGCATGGTGGCGCCCGCGCTCAAGGCCCTCGTCGTGATGGCAGCGGCCCTCTGCGGGGGGCTGGTCGCCGCGCACCGCCTCTGGGGAACCGTTGGCTGGCTGCCCCTCGGCGGCCTGGTGGTCCTGGGCGCGGGGGCCTACGCCGCGGGCGTCTTCATCTTCGAGCGCGCGCTCTTCCGGGAGGTGGTTGCCCTGCTGCGCGACGCGCTGCGGGGCCGAGAGCCACAGGCTGGAAGCCTGTGCCACCAACCCAGGAGTGAGGATGGGGGCGGGTGCCCGCTGTGCGGGGGGGTTGAGCGCCGACGGCTCGTCACGAAGCGAGGCTGGGACGTTGTGCGGTGCCGGGGCTGCGGGCTGGTCTACGTCTGGCCGCAGCCGTCGCCCGAGGAGCTCGCGGCGCTCTACTCGGCGGGCGGCTACCAGGCGGCGGTTGACGAGGCGGAGCGGCGGCGCGCCTTCGCCCGCCGCCTCCGCCAGATCGAGGCAGTTGTGGGCGGGGCCTCCGTTGTGGGCGGGGCCTCCGCGCCCCGCGTTCCCCGCGGACGCCTGCTCGACGTCGGCTGCTCCAAGGGCCACTTCCTCGAGCTCGCGGGGGCCAGCGGCTGGGCGGGGGCCAACGGCTGGGAGGCCGTGGGCCTGGACATCAATCCCCGAGCCGTCGAGGAAGCCCGTGCCCGCGGCCTCGATGTCGCCCAAGGCTCCATGGAGTCAGAAATCAAAAGTCAAAAGTCAAAAGTCAAAAGTCAAAAATTCGATCTGGTCACCCTGTTCGATGTCCTCGAGCACACGAGGAGCCCGCGCGCCACCCTGTCGGCCTGCCACAGCGTTCTCCGCCCCGGCGGCCTGCTGGTGGTCACGACGCCCGACGTTGGCGGGCTGGTGCCGCGAGTGACCTACGCGCTCTTCGCCCGCACGCTCGGGGCGTGGGAGCACCCTACGCCGCCGGGCCACCTGGTGCAGTTCTCGCGCCGCACGCTGCGCCAGGCCCTCGACGCCGAAGGCTTCGAGGTCGTGCTCCAGCGCTCGGAGCACATCCCGCTCGCCTACAGCGTGGGCAAGCTGGAGAACTCCATCATGGATGTTCTGGCCGGCCGGTCGGCGAAGCGCCGAATCCCAGATTCCAGATTACAGATTACAGATCAGCAAACAGAAATCAGCAATCAGAAATCCCTCATTGCCCGGTTCCCCCGCTACGCAGTCCGTGCCCTGTCGTGGCTCCTCTTCGGGCTTCTCGGCCTTGCGGCGCGGGCCACCGGCTGGGGCGACT
>VGYW01000771.1 GCA_016872875.1 Planctomycetota bacterium
AAGTAGGCGATGACCACGCCCGCGGGCTGCGCAGCCCTGTAGAGGTTGAGGAACCAAAGGTCAATCCAGCCGAATAGGAAGGCGACGAGGCCTAGTGCGGCCAATGGGAGACAGGAGAGGCCCAGGACGGAGAATGCCTTGGCCCAACTGTCGGGCCTCTGGAGGATGGCGGCCAGGACAAGCATGAGGGCGCCGAAGGCGATGCCATAGTGGAGAAGCTCGAAGAGGAAGGGCTTGAAGAACGCCTCCGCACTCGCGCCCCCGAACTTGCTCATCACCTGAAGGGAGAAGAGGCCGGCGAGCAGGCACTCGATGCCAATCGCGATGAAGGCCAGGAGCGGCACCTTGGCGTCCGCGGCGCTCGCGAGCCCTGCCTCGGGGTTCTTGAAGATGGCGCCGATGTCGCGCATCATCAGGGAGAAGGGGCTTGGGCCTGTGGGCATCATGGGGCCGAAGGGCATGCCGGGCGCGGCGCCGGGCCGGGCGTAGGCGCCGAACTCGGGGATGGAGCCGATGGGGAGCCACTGGGCCATGCCCTGCTTCCAGAGGAGGTCGCCGGGGAACACCTGGCCGCTGGCGGCCATGCGCTGCACGTCGGCGGTGCCGTAGGGGCCGAGCTGCTGGCCGCTGCGGCCGATGTACCAGGCCGATGTGTCGGGCGCCGGGGCGGGCGCGGGGGCTGGGGCCGGGGCGGCGTAGGCCGGTGCCGCGGGCGCCGCGGGCGGCGGCGCGTAGGCGGGCGCGGGGGCGGGGGCGGGCGCGGGCGCGGGCGCCGCCGGGGCCGCCTGGAGCTCGGCCACCTGCCCGGCCGGGGTCCACGACGCCAGGCCTTCCTTCCAGACGAGGTCGCCAGGGCCTATCTCGCCGCGCGCGAGCATGCCCTGGAGGTCCGCTGCCGACAGCGGGCCTCGCTGCTGCCCTCCCTGTGCCACGTACCACGCTGCGCCTGCCATGCTGGTGTCTCCTTACGAAAGAATGGCCCGGGGGTCCGAGTGACAGGGGATGAATGGATGAGTGGATGGGTGGATGGGTGTCTGACAGTCATCCAGTCCTCCAGCCATCCAATCATCCCCCCTGTTGAGCCAACTAGGCGATCACGACCGGCTTCATCGGGTTGCCCACGCGGTCCCTCACGTCGGTGAGGGCCTGGACGAGGTCTTTGAGCGGGTAGGCGCGGCTGACGAGTGGCGCCACGTTCACCAGGCCGGTCGCCAGCGCGCCGAGGGCCGTCTGCCACACGCCGGGGGCAAGCCACGAGAAGCGTATCGTCTTGTCCCACAGGATGCTCTGGAGGACTGGCACGGGCAACACGTCCTTGTCGCCCGGCAGGCCGAAGTACACGATGGTGGAGCGGCGGCCGGAGATGTCGAGGGCCATCTGCATGGCCGGGACGGCGCCCGTGGGCACGATCACGCGGGCGGCCATCTTGCCGTCGGTCATCTCGGCGATCTTGGCCTTGACGTCGGCGACGTAGTAGGGGGAGCCTTTCTCTGTGGCGTTGATGATGAGGTCGGCCCCCAGCTTCTTGCCGGCCTCGAGGCGGTAGTCGTCGTTTGGTCCGCCGATGAGGACGACCTTTCCTGCGCCCGAGCTCCTGGCGAGCTGGACCATCATGCAGCCGATGGCGCCGGGGCCGATGACGACGCAGAAGTTGCCGACCTCGACCGCGAGGTTCCTGAGGCCGTAGGTCGCGCAGGCGAGCGGCTCGGTGAGCGCCCCGTGCTCGAACGAGACGTTGTCGGGCAGGGGATGGACGCCGGTGTACTTGGACTTGGAGTATTCGGCGAAGCCGCCGTTCGTGGAGACGCCGAGGACGGCCTTGTTCTCGCACAGGTTGGTTTGGCCGCGGAAGCAGACGTCGCAGGCGTTGCAGTACTGCACGGGGTCGAGCACCACGCGGTCGCCGGGCTTGAAGAGCTTGGTGGCGATGGCGCCGACCTCGACGACCTCGCCCGAGTATTCGTGGCCGAGGACGAGCGGGCCTTTGCCGCTGGGGGTCTCCAGCGATGCCTTGCCGAAGTAGTAGGCGATGTCGGAGCCGCAGATGCCGCAGGCCTTCACCCGCACCAGCACCTCGTCGGCGCCAATCTCGGGGATCGGCACATCCTCGAGGGCCATCTTCAGCGGCTCGTAGAACACCTGGGCCTTCATCGTCGGAGCCTTCTTCTTCGCCATTGGCATCTCCTTCCTCTTGGGTTCGTAGTGCGGCCTTCAGGCCGTTACGGGCTGGAGCCCGCGCCACGAACTGGGGTCACTTGGCGTACTTGGCGGCATAGGGCTTCAGGAAGTTCCGTGCGGCCTCCGTGACCTCCCAGGCGCCGGGCCAGAAGCACAGGTCAATCACCCACCAGTCGCTCGTGTAGCCGGCGGCGATGATGGCCGGGATGACCTCGTGGAAGTCAATCACCCCCTCGCCGAAGGGGCGGTGGGTGCTCGTCTCGTCCCCGTGCAGCGTGTTGTCGGAGTCGATCAGGTGGATGTGGTTTATCTTGCCCTTGAGGAGTCCGGCGAGCTCGACCTCGCCGCCGGCGAGGGTCTCGACCGGCTCGGGC
>VGYW01000772.1 GCA_016872875.1 Planctomycetota bacterium
AGGTGCCCGAGGCAATGCGTCAGCCTGTCGGAGCGCGGCGGCTCGACGCCGCTGTGCACTCGCAAAGTGCGTGTTCTGAGACGGAGTAAAGGTCGTCTGCACCCCGACGAGACAGTTGGCTGGCGATGCCGCGTTTGACAGAGCCTGGCCGGAGGCGTAGCGTGTGTATCATGCATGCGGAACCCTGCGGCGCGCCAACGTGCTGGAGGAGGCACTGGGGTGACGAAGGGATTCAGAAGGGCTCTTCGGGCTCTCTGCTGCGGTTTCCTTCTTCTCGCCCTTATCGCTGCCGTCGCGTGCGCGGTGTGGCCGGCCTGCTGGGAGCATGCTCGCAGGAGCAACCTAGCGGTCTACGTCCTGCTGCTGGCGCTCTGCGCGTCCATCGAGCTCTTGGACCTTGTCGGCGTAGCAGTGGACGCGTACCGGAGAAAGCGAGAGGGAGCCGGACGGAGCGGAGCTCCTGAGGCCGGCGAGCTTGAGGACCAGCTTCGTGACAGGAGGTGAAGCGGCTCCCGTTCCCTCTATCGTGTTCTCGTTGCGAAGCTCCTGCTTCGCAACGGGGCGGTGCGGCTCCTGCCGCAAGAGGATCGAAGCGGGAGCTTCGGGAGCGCGGTTGCGAAGCCGGAGCTTCGCAACCAGAATGAGCTTCGCGACGAGTGGGAATCAAGCACGGCGCCCACGGCGATTGCGCGCGCAGGGGCGTTGTGGTAGGCTCAGCGCCATTCCTGCGGCCACGGGGGAATGAGCATGGCAGCCACGCATCGCATCGCGCTGATGTTCGACCTCGACGGGGCGGGGAAGCAGGTGCGTGAGATCGCGCTGGGCGTGCAACGATTCGCCAAACAGCGCGGCGGTTGGGAGGTGGCGTTCGATCCCATCGCCACGCGGCATCTCGATGGGCGCTATGCGGGGATCATCGGGCCACCGAAAGTGGCGGTCCGGGACGCCACCCGAGCAGCCGGTGTTCCCTATGTGGTCTCGACATGCATTGCTCACAACCTGGCCCTGCCGCGGGTGTGCGAGAGCCCCTGGCAGTCGGGCGTCACCGCGGCTCGCCACCTGCTTGCTCGCGGATACCGGCGGCTTGGGTTCCTGGGCCTCACAGGCTCCAGCGCCTCGGCGGCGATGGAGAGCAGCTTCTGTGCGGCTGCCCACCGGCGTGGCGTCGGGGTCAATACAGTCCTCATCGCGCCCTGCTACCACCAGCGCGGCAAGCCGGGGGTCCTCGACAAGTTCCTCACCTGCTTCGAGAAATGGCTCGACGAGTTGGAGAAGCCGGTGGGCATTTTCGCGCTGCGCGATGTGCTCGGGCGCTATCTGATTCAGGCGGCGCTGCGGAAGGGGCTGAGGGTGCCGGAGGACGTGGGGGTGCTCGGAGCGGGGAACGATGAGGCGGTCTGCGAGGCGCCGCCCGTGGGGATGTCGAGCCTCGACCTGAACTGGGAGCGGGTCGGCTTCAAGGCGGCGGAACGGCTGGCGGGAATGCTCGACGGCTCGATGCCGCCGTCAGGGAAGACCTACATCATGCCGCGGCTGGTGGCGCGGCGCTCGACGGAGCTGGACTTTCGCGGCGACGAGGGGCTGAGCCGGGCGCTGGAGTTCATCGCGGGCTTCTGCCACCGTCCGCTGCGCGTGGCCGAAGTAGGGAAGGCGGCGGGGCTGAGCGCGCGGCAACTGTTGCGGGCGGCGAAGCGGGTGCGGCGGCGGACCATCGCCCAAGAGGTCCGCCTCGCCCGCCTGGCGCGGGCGAAGGAGCTGTTGCACCTGACGCGTCTGGAGCCGGGCACGATTGCGAAGGGGTGCGGGTTCGGCTCGGCGCGGCGCATGGCGCGGGTGTTCCGCCAATACGAGCACGCCAGCCCGAGCGCGTGGCGCGAGCGGGCCGCGGTGCGGCCGCCCAGCGGCGTCTACCCGCTCGACGAGGCGAAGGTGTTGCTGGAGAAGACGAAACTCCCTGTGCACCTGATCGCGGGGCTGACGGGCTATGGGACGACGCATCGGCTCGACAAGGCGTTCCTTGAGCAGGAGGTGGCGACGGCGGCGGAGTATCGGCTGAAGCACGGGCGGTTCCCGCTCGGGGCGCGGCGGGTGCGCGAGGCGTCCGAGGCCGAGCCCAAGCCAGCGGCCGAGGCCGAGGAGCCGCATGCCTATCGCGTGGTGTTACGCCCCGATGAGATGGGGGAGGAGACGGACCCCGACGTCGCCGCTCCGCAGGCGGAGTGACGTAGGATGGCGGACAACTCGGGATCCGCCAGACTAGCGTTCGGGGCCGCTGATGAGTATAATGATGGGGAAAGATAGGGGCGGCAACGGCTGAAGGGCCACAGGACACAGCTTTGAGGAACCGTGCACGATGCGATCGAGGACCGAGGGTCGAGGGCTGAGGCTGTGCTTGCTTCTCGTGGCGGGCCTGGCGTCGCTTGGCTGGGCGGGCGAGCCGCAGGGGGGCGGGGCGTCGCTGCCCGACGTGCGGGCCGTGGTGCGCCAGCGCCAGAAGGCGGTGGTGCGGGTGGAGACCTTCGAGAGCTATCTGCCCGGCCTCGTGC
>VGYW01000773.1 GCA_016872875.1 Planctomycetota bacterium
TGCCCCCGAACCCCCAGGATTTTCCGCTTTCGGGCCGCCGGCACCCCAACAGGAAAATGGCCGCGCTGGCCTCCAGGAGACGTGCCGGTGGCCGAATGCGATAAATCCCAGGGGGTCTGGGGGACTGCTCCCCCAGAGGCGAGTTTGCCTTTGCGTTCCCGCGGCGCGGAGAGCGTCGCCCGGGGAGGCTCAAGAACTTGGGACGTTCCCAAGCCTTTTTGCACGCCGGCAATCTGTCACGTAGAATGGCGTGTCAGATTTCACCGAGGTTCCTCTGCCCCCACCCTCCGAGGACGAACATGAACACCGCCGAGAGCCCCAACCAGATTCGCCGCACGCTCGACAGCCGCCTCAAGCAACTGGTCCCGCGAGGGGCGGTCCTCCTCGCGTCGCTGGTCCAGAGCGCCCGGAGGTGCGGACGCTATGGCTGCAAGTGCAACCGGGGCGAGAGGCACGTCCGCACCCAGATCACCTACAAGGAGGGCGGCGAGACCCGCTCAGTCTACGTCCCCGCCGACCTCGTGGGCGAGGTCAGGCAGTGGGCCGCCGAAGGCCCGTCGCCTCCAGGGCCTGCTGAAGGAGTGCTCCCAGTTGGCCATCGCCCTCCTCCGCAGCAAGGCTCAGGCGGATAAGAGGCCGAGCCGGCGTCCGCGATGACGCCCCTAATGGGCAGCAGGATTTCTCGACGGAATTCTGCACCAGGGACTTGATATTCCTCCGCGAACGAGGATGTATGTGAGACAAGGCTGCGGCGGCACTTGGGCCGCCCGCCGATGGAGGATGAGCGATGGAACGAACGCTCGAGGTCGCCTGCGAGGGAACGGCCAGCACTTTTGCCACACGCAAGCTGAGCCGGGCGACGCTGTACGGCACGAGGCGTCGGGTGCCAGTGGATGCCGAGGGCAGGGAGTGCAAGGCGGCTGTGCTGACCAGGGACGGGCGGTTCCTGCTGCCGGGAAGAACACCGCCGGCTACTTCCTCATGATAGGGGAGCCGAGCGGCTTCCGCTTCGTGGGTCCCGACCAGGCGGACGTGTCCGTCTCTGAGAGCGACGAGGCCTGGGACGGCCTCGACTTCGCCAGGCTTTGATGCAGGAGGATGCCGATGTCGCGTTGGGTTCGGATTCGTGATGGTCGCGGGCGCGACGCCCGCGTGAGGATGGAGCCTGCCCATCGCCGCGGCCGGCCGAAGCTTCAGACGCTCGACGGGCGAGGGGTCGAGGCCGGCCGGTTCATCAAAGCGCCGATGTCGAGGAGCCATGACGTGCTCCGTAACCGGTGCCCCGACGACGCGGAGCTTGCCGAGCTGCTGATCGAGGAGGACCCCGAGATCGACCTCGAGGCAACCGGCCGAAGGACAGGCCCGACCGACCGCGTGCTCCTGGACCCCGACGGGAATGTCCTCTATGCGGCGGCAGAGGTCGAAGCCATCTCCGACCGAGATGGGGTCGAGGTGGAGCGTCGCCTGCCGACGGACACGCCGGCCAACGTGAACGGCGAGTCGCCGCTCGTCTGGACAGGGCGGATGCTTCCTCGGTCCGAGGCGGTGCGGCGCTTCGCCTTCACCCGCGCGCTTCAGCTCCGCCATGTGGACGGCCTGACCTACGATTTCCTCTTCGGGATGGCGGAGGAACTCGACCGGGCAGACGCCCTGGTCCTGGTTGGAGCGGGGCCGGGCGGACGCGACCCGATCGTCCTCGATCGGAACGGCGTTCCGCACCGCGGGTTCCTGGAGGGCCGGGTGGACGGCGACCACTGCCTGCTCGTGCTCCATCTGACGAATCTGGAGCTGACGGTTCCGACGGAGGTGACCCTATGATCGCCCAGGAACAGGCCCGCTGGGAGCCGCTGGGGACGGGGCGCATCGCGCCGCAGGGCAGCATCGCCGACCGGGCGCTGGCGGAGCGTCTGGCGAGCTACAAGAGGCAGGGCGCCGGCCGCTACCGGAGCGTTTCGCCCGCCGACCTCGCCACGGCGCTCCCGCCGGGTCCCTATGTCGTCTCCCCGAAGCTGGACGGCGAGACGCGGTTCCTGCGGGTCGCCGGCGGCGAGGCGTGGCTGCTGTCGCCCAACGGCAAGGTCATCGGGGACGTGCCGGCAACCGAGGAAGCTCGCCGCCTCTTGGCGGGATGCGACCTGCTCCTGGCCGGCGAACTCTACGCCAATGGGTCACGCCGCCGGCCGCGGGTCCACGACCTCGCCGCGGCCTTGGCCGGCGGCGCCGGCGCCCCTACCGACCACCTATTGACCTCTGCGGAAGTAATGTACCATCGTGCGGGGGATTCGACATTCTGGCCGTAGCCCACGAAGTGGGCGAGCCAGCCGTAGCCCAGGGCGACCGAAGGGAGCCCTGGGACACGGCGTCCCCCATTCATGAGCCCCTGAAAGGGGCGATTCGTGGCCATCTGAATCGCCCCCATTCGGGGGCTCCCCCGTGGTTGGGGGCCTACCCAGGGCTCCCTTCGGTCGCCCTGGGCTACGGCTCGCCCGCCCCCGTTCGGGGGCTACAGGGAGCACATTACTTTCGCAGAGGTCAATAAG
>VGYW01000774.1 GCA_016872875.1 Planctomycetota bacterium
GCGGCGCGGGGCGTGGGAGAGCACCCCCCCGCTGCCGACCAGCAGGTCGAGCCGCCGCATGTCGATCAGCGACTCGCCCGCCATCGTCTCGTCGAAGCTCTCCGAGATGCTCCGCTCGCGCTGGACGCCTTTGAGCCCGACGGCGAGCGCCTTGTGCTGTGCGAAGGCCAGGCGGAGCGCCTCGCGGGCGATGGCCTGCTCCACCTTGAGCTCCTCAAGGAGCTGCGGCACCGTCGTCGGGCGGATCATCTTGTTCTTGATGCGGTCGCGGAGGTCCGTTTCGTCTATCTCGAAGGGCACCCAGCGAAGGATGTTGGCGAGGCCAGCCTCGGCCAGCACGTTCGAGATGCTGTAGCTCATCCCCAGGTTGGCGCTCACCGTGCGGTTGAACGTGCCGCCGAAGACGCTGAAGACGTCGGTGGTCGCCCCGCCGATGTCAACCCCGATCAGGTTGATCCCCTGGTGCCTGGCGATGGTTTGCATGATGTGGCCGACGGCGGCTGGGGTGGGCATGATGGGCGCGCCCACCCACGACATGAGCTTCTGGTAGCCGGGGGCCTGGGCCATGACGTGCTTGAGGAAGAGCTCGTGGATTTCCGTGCGGGCGGGGCCGAGGTTCTCGCGTTCGAGGACCGGGCGGAGGTTCTCCGTGGTATGGAGCTCCACCTTCGCGGCCAGGCGTTCGGCCACGGCCTCGCGCGCGGCCTCGTTGCCCGCGTAGATGACGGGCAGCCTGTAGCCGTGGCCGAGCCTGGGCCGCGGGTTGGCCGCGGCCAGGAACTCGGCAAGCTCGACCACGTGGGTGATCGTCCCGCCGTCCGTGCCGCCGGACAGGAGCACCATGTCGGGCCGCAGGCGGCGGATGAGCTCGATCTTCTGGTGGGGCAGGCGCTGGTCGTTGGCCGCGAGCACATCCATCACGATGGCGCCCGCGCCCAGTGCGGCGCGCTGCGCGCTCTCTGCGGTCATCTGCTTCACGACGCCCGCCACCATCATCTGGAGCCCGCCCCCCGCGCTGCTCGTCGAGACGTAGATGTCCACCCCCACGTCGCCCCTGGCGGGATAGATGATGCGTTCGCCGTCGAGGATGCGGCGGCCTGAGAGCTCTTCGAGCTCCGCGAAGGCGTTGAGCACCCCGCGCGTCACGTCCTCGAACGGCGCCTCAACCGTGGTCGGTGCCTCGCCCCGAAAGGTCTGCCGATAGCCCTCCGGCTTCTTTTCGATCAGAATCGCCTTCGTCGTCGTGCTCCCGCAGTCGGTAGCCACGATGACGTTGAGCTCCGGAGGCTGGCTCATTTCCTTGCCTCCTCCGGCCGGTCGGCGATGGACTCGATGGCCTTCACCAGCTCCTCGATCCCTTCTCGCCTCTCCAAGATTTCGGCCAGCCGGTCGTAGCGCTCGGTGTTCAGGAGCGGGGTGAGGAAGGGGCGAAGAAAGAGCATGGCCTGGCTGCCCAGGTAGCCGAGCGGCCTGAGCGATTCAAGGAAGAGGATCGCCGGCCCCGCCATGCGCCGGCGCGCGATGGCCAGCGCGAGCTGCGCCAGGAGGGCGCGGTCGGCCTCCGTGAGCGGCCCGAAGGGGCTCTCAAGCGAGAAGGCGTGCCGCAGCCCCGCCCTAAGCCTTGCGATGCGCCGCCACCTGGCCTTCGACAAGCCTCACCACCTCGTCCCCGTTCCCCGCGAACCGCAGGAACGTGCCGCGAAACGCCTCCAGCCGCGAGGGCTTCTCGAAGGGCGAGAGCTGCACGCCCTCGGGGGCCACAAAAAACCGCCGCACGTCTCCCCACCCCACGCGGCGGAGATGGCCCAGGAACCGCACCGACACGCCGTCGGAGTCAAGCTCATAGTGCGTCGGCACGAAGTAGCGCGCCAGCGAGCCGGCCAGGACCGCCGCGGCCAGCGCCGCATAGCCCGCCGAATCGAAGCTGATCCACACCCCCACGCACACGGCAATCACCGCCGCCACGAGCAGCAGCGAGCGGGGGTAATCGTCCACCACGGGATGCGACCGCCACTGGAGGCGTTCGGCCACGGCTCGCGCCTTCTCCTCGGCACCCTGGCTCACGGGGCGATTATAGCAACGCCCCCCCGGTGGTGTCAAACAGGCGCCACATCGTGCGGCCGGATCAGACCGATCCGACGGATCCGTCCGATCTGTCCGATCACCCATAGCTCCCATGTCGCTCACACTCATCTTCTACAGTTCCGTCGGGGTTTGAAAGGGCCGGTCCTTGGTGGCAAAGGACTTACGCCGAGGGAACGGCACCTCGTCCGCAAAGTGTAGTGCCATGACTTCGTGGGATGACGTGACTTGTGCGTAATGCCTCAGTTACGGCTGGCGGCAGTGTGTGGCGCATGTTCGTAGTGCGGGCCTCAGCCCGTCTCTTGGGCCTGCGACGGCCTAACCCGCATTTCTCACCAGCGGCTGGTGAGAAATGCGGGAACCACCAAACCACAAGCACCAAGCGCCAAACAAGCCCCAAACTCCAATCCTCAATGGTCCAAGCGGAGACTACGTG
>VGYW01000775.1 GCA_016872875.1 Planctomycetota bacterium
AGCACGGTGAGGATGCCGCCAATCACCAGGGTGATCTGGACGTCCTCGACGGATTCCTGGATAAACACCGAGCGGTCCACCACCGAGCGCAGGCGGATGTGCGGAGGCAGCTCGCGGTTGAGCTGGTCGATGGCGCGGAGCACCCCGCCGGCGACCTCGACGGTGTTGGCGCCGGACTGCTTCACGACGTCGAGAGCCAGGCCCGCCTTGCCGTCAATCAAGGCGGCGCTGCGGCGCTCCTCGACCCCGTCCACGATGCGCGCCACTTGCGGCAGGTATATGGGGGCGCCGTTGCGCACCGCCACGATGAGATGCTCGAACTCATCCACCGAGCGGTACTTGCCGGCCACGCGGACCAGCGGCTCGGACTTGTCCTGCTCGAGCTTGCCGGCGGGCACGTCCTGGTTCTCGCGGCGCAGCGCCCCGGCCACTTCGGCGAAGCTGAGGCCGTAAGCGTTGAGCCGGGCGCGGTCCACGAAGATCTGGATCTCGCGGCGCGCCAGTCCCACCAAGTTGACCTGGCCCACACCGGGAACGGTTTCCAGCCGCCGCTTGATGTTCTTCTCGGCCAGCGCGGAGAGCGCCCGGATATCCGCGGTGGGGCTTTCCACCGCCACCGAGATCACCGGCATGGCGTTGAAGTCGATGCGCTGGATGACCGGCTCTTTCATGTCGGCGGGGAAGTCGGCGCGGATGGCGTTGATCTTGGCCTGAGCGTCCTGCTGCGCGGTGTGGATGTTGACGCCGAGGTGGAACTCGGCGGTGATGACGGAGAGACCTTCGGTGGTGGTGGAGGTCTGATGGCGCAGGCCGGGGATAGTGTTGAGGGCTTCCTCGATGCGCTTGGTGACCTCGCGCTCGACCGTCTCGGGCGAAGCGCCCGGATAGAGCGTCTGCACGGTGAGCACCGGGATTTCGACGTCGGGGAACAGGTCGATGGGCAGCTCGCGATAGGAGTACACGCCCAGGACCATCAGCGTGACCGCCAGCATGGTGGCCAGCACGGGCTGCTTGATGGAGAGGTCGCTCAGGAACATGGCGGCTTACTCCTTCACGCTGTTGGCCACGGCGGGCTGCGGCTCCAGACGCACGCCCTCCGCGATCTCGATGCCGCGCTCAGCCAGCAGCAGATCACCGGGCTGAAGGCCCTCCAGGATTTCGAGCTGCCCGTCCATCTCGCGGCCGATGCGCACTTGGCGCCGCGCGGCGCGGTTGTTCTCCGCTACGAAGACGAACGCGGTCTTGGCGGAGCGGTCGTCGCGGTAGACCGCGGCCGCCGGAACCACGATGGCCTGGGCGGTGACGCCGGTGAGGATCTCTCCCTCGGCGAACATGCCGGCGCGGAGCCGGCCCGCGGAGCTGTCCACGCGGATGCGGACTTTGGCCGAGCGCGTGGCGGCGTCCACCGCCGGGCTGATCTCGATCACGCGTCCCTCGAAGACCGCTCCGGTGTACGTGCGCACGCGGAAGGTCACGCGCTGGCCCGCGCGGACCGGCGCCAGCTCGGCCGTGGCCACGGGGCTCTCCAGCTCCATGCGGCGGTTATCCACCACAGTAAACACCGCGGTGGCAGGCTCGACGTAAGCGCCCGGGTTGACCAGCTTATCTTGAATCTGCCCGGTCACCGGAGAGTGAATCACGGCGTCGCGGAGCTGCTTCTCGGCCAGGGCCAGCGCGGCGCGCGCCTGGTCAAGCTGCGCGGCGGCCAGCGCCACCTGAGCGCGGGCGTCCTGCTCGGCCACTTCGGCGGCCTTGAGATCGCGGTCGGTGATGCCGCCTGAGCGCACCAGGTTGCGCGCGCGCTCCAGCTCCGCGCGCTGGTGCGCCTCCATCACCTTGGCGCGCGCCACTCCGGCCTCGGCCACCTTGACCGCGGAGACGGCCTGCTGCACGGCCAGCTTGTAGTTCTCGTCGTCCACCCAGATGACGGCCTCACCGGCGGTGACGGCGTCGCCTTCCTCTTTGTCGAAACGCAGCACGGGGCCGGTGGTCTGAGCCTTGATGTCCACGCGGGTGCTCGACACCAGTGTGCCGGTGACCGACACGCTGGCGGCCAAGGGCTGCGGCGCTACGCGGAGCACCGCCGCGCGCACCGGGGGCGCCTCGCCGGCCGCGGCGGGGCGGGCCTGCTCCTTATGACATCCGGTGAGAAGGGCCGTGGTCACGGCCACCATGATGATGAGGTCGGTTCGCATCAGGTCACTCCCAAGGGGTCCTGCCGGCGGCCCAGCGCAGGTTGGCGCGGGCCACGGCGTGATCGTGCAGGCCGCGCAACAGGTTGACGCGGGCCACGGTGAGGGCGGTCTGGGCGTCCACCACGTCCAGGGTGGTGGCGGCGCCGTGCTGGTAGTTGTCCTGCATCATGGCCAGGACGCGATCGGCCTGGCCCAGGTTGGCGCGCGCCGCGGCGACTGTCTGGCGCGCGGCGGCCAGCTCGTCGAGGCCCTGCTCGAGGCTGAGGCGGATCTGCTGCTCGGTCTTCTCGCGCTCCAAGCGCGCGGCGCGC
>VGYW01000776.1 GCA_016872875.1 Planctomycetota bacterium
CGAGGGCCTTGTGGAGCGCGGGGCGCGGGTCGGCGGCGAGCTTGGCGCCCTCGGCGATGTCCCAGGCCTCCTGGATCAGGCGGCTGCCCTCGGGGTCGGCCTCCGCGCCCGCGGGCTCCGGCTTGGCCGCGGGCTGTGGCACCTCGCGGTTCTCCTGGGGGCTGACCAGGCGGGCGGTCTTCGAGGGTTCGGGCTGGCCCGCCGGGCGGGTGGCGGGCGGGAGGCCCAACTGCGCGGGCGGCTTGGGCGGGCCAAGCTGGGCGGGCGCCGCGGGGGCTTCCCGGAGGGCCGTGCCGGCCTGGGCGACCACGCGGCGGGCGCCGGCGCCCGGCTCGGCGATGACGGAGGCCATTCGGCGGCGGAGCTCGAGCTCGTTGGCGCTCGCGCCGAGGCGGTCCTGCGCGCGGCGGTTGTTGGGCTGGATGGCCAGCACGGTCTCGCAGGCCTTCGCGGCGGCCTCGTAGTTGCCGCCCGCGAAGTGGGCGTCGGCCTCGGCCAGGAGCTGGGCGATCTGGGCGTCGCGCGCGCGGGCCTCCTGGTCCTGGAGCTTCGTGCGGAGGGTTGCGAGGCGCGAAGCTACGCGGCGGAAGTTGGGGTCCTCGAGCGCTATCTGGGCGTAGAGCTTCTGGGCGTCGGCCAGGCGGCCCTCCTGGTAGAGGGCCTCGGCCGCGTCGTAGACCTTGCCCAGGCGCTCGCGGCGCGCGGCGTCGGACTCGGGCAGCGCGTCGGTGGGCGGGGCCTCGGGGGCCGGCTTGGCCGCCTCCTTCTTGGGCTCGGCGGGGGGCGCCTTGGCCGCCGGCTCGAGCGCGGCGGGCGGCTTGGCCTCGCCCGCGCCCAGCGGCAGAGGGCCGAGCCACAAGGCAACCAGGGCAGCGAGATGCAGTCTCGCCGTCATGCAATCAACTCCTTCTCGTTTTCCTATCGTCCTCGTCCCTCGTCCTCGTCCCTCGTCCTCGATTCTCCTGGCTCACGACTGAGGAGTCGAGGACGAGGACGAGGGACGAGGACGAGGACGATTGCACAAGAACCGAGGCTTCGCCGCAGGTTGTCAGTTCCCCAGGTTGTCCTGCTCCCAGGACGGGGTTCCGACGTAGACGTTGCCGAGGCCGGTGGCGTAGAGGACCTTGCTGTTTGGCCGCAGGTTGGGCCTGTGCATGTGGTACCAACAGGAGATGACGGGGACCCTCTGCCCCCAGGCCCGCAGGTTGATGCTCGGCTTGCCGAGGATGGTGCGCTGCTTGATCTCGTACCAGGAGACCACGCCGTCGTGGTTGAAGTCGCACAGCGCCAGCGCGTCCCAGCCCGCCTGGTTGTAGCCCACGAACTCGCGGTCGGCGGGCGGCGCCCCGGGGGCGGCGTTGTACGATTCGTTCCAGCAGTAGAGCCAGTCGCACGGCTCGGCGTTGAACTCGTAGAGGTAGCTGGCGGGGATGACGTCCTCGGGCTGCTTGGCGTAGTTGACCTTGCTTGGGTCGAGGAAGCGCTTGTTGTTCGCAGGGTCGGTCGCGGGGTGGGGGTCCACGTCGGCCAGGTAGAACTGGTCAATGCGGCGGTCGCTCTGGCCGTAGGAGGTGAAGAGGGTGTCGGGCCGCCCGCCCTCGTCGCCAGTGGAGCCGTCGGAGGGGCAGAAGAGCACCGAGCCCTCTCTTTGCATGAAGTCGCGGCAGTCGCTCGTGTTGAAGCCCGGCTGGATCGGCTTGCGCCCGGCGCGGTCCACCACCGCCTCCAGGTAGCCGAGGTAGAGCATCTGGGTGAGCCAGCAGGGCATGTACTTGTCCTCACCGCTGTTCACCATGTAGCGCTGGGTGGCCTTGTAGAGGTCGGAAATCTGGGCGATGCAGCGCTTCTGCCGGCCCCCCTCGCGGGCCGAGTAGATGGCCGGGAGGAGCATGCCGGCCAGCACCGCGATGATGGCGATGACGACCAGGAGCTCGATCAGGGTGAAGCCCGATTTCGGATTTCGGATTTCGGATTTCGGATTTTCAGATCCGCTCAATCCGCAATCCGCAATCCGCAATCCGCAATGGCGAGGTCGGCGAGGACTCATTGCACTACTCCTTAGCTCCGGGTAGAGGTTCATGCCCGCCTTCCAGGGCGCGGGCGGCGAGGGGGCGGGGCCAGTCGTTGCCCCGCGAGAGCGCCACGCAGCGCTGGAGCCACCTGCGCGCGCGCTCGGGCCGCCCGGCCAACTCCTGCTCCACGGCCAGGAAGTACGCCACGTCGTTCCCGAACTCGTCGTCGGGCAGCTTCACCTTGTCGTTCGGCCCGGCCTGCCCCAGCAGGCGGGCCGCGATTGCCAACAGGTCGGCGTAGCCGGGCTCGTTGAACTCCTCGAGCACGCGCCGCCAGGTGGCCTGCGCGTCGGCCGTCTTGCCCGCCACGCGGAAGGCGTCGCCCATCCACAGGTTCGCCCAGATGGCCTGGGCGAGCTGGCCGGGGTAGTCCCGCTCCACCGCGCGGTAGGCCTCGACGGCCTCAGGGAGTCGGCCGCGCAGGCG
>VGYW01000777.1 GCA_016872875.1 Planctomycetota bacterium
GCCCGGCCTGGCCGAGCAGGCGGGCGGCGATTGCCAACAGGTCGGCGTAGCCGGGCTCGTTGAACTCCTCGAGCACGCGCCGCCAGGTGGCCTGCGCGTCGGCGGTCTTGCCCGCCACGCGGAAGGCGTCGCCCATCCACAGGTTCGCCCAGATGGCCTGGGCGAGCTGGCCGGGGTAGTCCCGCTCCACCGCGCGGTAGGCCTCGACGGCCTCAGGGAGGCGGCCGCGCAGGCGCTGGACCTCTGCGATGCCGAGCTGGGCCCAGGCCCCCACCCCCTTGGCTTCCGCGAAGTCCTCCTGCACCTTGCGGTAGGCCGCGATCGCCTCGTCGAAGCGTGCCGCCGCCGCGTAGATGTCCCCGATGTCCTTTTGCGCGAACGCGCTCCGCTCGATCTGGCGCAGGTATGTGCTGATGGCGATGGCCTTGCGGAGCGCCGGGATGCTCGCCAGGGGAGCCGTCGCGCGCCGCTCGTGCGCCTGCGCGTAGCACCACTCGCAGATGCTGTGGACCACCGCGACGTCGAGGTCGCTCAGGAACCGCACGATGGCCCGTGCCGCGCTCGCGGCGTCGGCGACGTTGAACGCCTCGTCGAGCTGCTTGTCGAGCACCTCGAGCCTGTGTGTTGGGAAGTGCTTCATCTCCTCGGGGAAGCGGCGGCGGGCCTCGAGCTCCGCGCGGCTCGCGCCCTCGGGGTCGCCCAGCTCGCGGCGGCACGCCCCCAGCCGCAGGAGCGCCTTGGCCGCGAGCGACGGCTCCACCGCGCCCGCCGTAGCCACCGAGCGGTACAGCTCCGCGGCCTGCCCCAGATCGTGCAGCCCGTTCTCCTGATACCAGGCATCCTGGTAGCGCGCGGCGAGCGTGGCCCCCGAGGCCCACCCCCCGGCCGCGCAAAAGCCCAACACGATTGCCGCGCCAAACAGCACCCTCACGAGCGCGAAGGGGCGAGGGGCGAGGGACGAGGGGCGAGCGACGCGTGCCGCCTGCCGCGTGCCGCGTGCCGACTGGTCGGGCCAGCCGCAGGGCCGCTCAGAAAGCCCTCTGCCCTCTTTCGCCTGCCACTTGCCGCTCGACACTTGCCACTCCTGGCCTGCCACGGGCCGGACTCTTGCCGCGGATTCGCGCCTTGCCGCGCACCCACCATACTACATTGGCGCCCACGGCATGTCAACGGCGGGTAAGATTTTGTAAGGACTTGTAAGGCCCCGCGGCTCTTGGATGGTTGGATGAATGGATGATTGGATGATTGTCAGACACCCATCCACCCATCCATTCATCCATTCATCCCCTCTCGCACGCGGAAGGCGCGAGCAACGCGGGAGACGGCTAATGCTCTCTCGTCTGGCCGGGCAGGGGTGCCGCGTAGAGGCCGTCGGGGCCGGCCTTCAGCGGCGGCTCGCTCTCGAAGGTCATAGTGTCTATGTTCTTCACCAGGGCGAAGTCGCTCTTGAGGGCTTCGTCCCACGTCACGTAGGCGCCGGAGTGGGCGGCCATGCGGCCCAGCAGCCCCGCGAAGTTGGCCTCGGCGGCGCGCCGCGCCTCGTTGTGGGGCTTGTTCTCCCTGATTGCGCCCAGCAGCACCCGCCACTCCTCGTGGTAGGGGTTCACATCGCCGCCCTCGTAGCGCCACACGAGGTTGTCCTTCTCCATCAGTTGGCTCTTGTAGATTTTCGGGCTGGGCTGGGCCAGGTTGGTCATGATGACGGCGGAGCCCTTGGTGCCGTGGGCGTAGTCGGCGTACTCGCCCCAGCAGTTGTTCATGTGGCGGGCGAAGTCGAAGCACTTTGTGCCGTCGGCGAAGGTGAACTCGACGGCGTAGTGGTCGAAGAGGTTGCCGGCGGAGGGGTAGCAGCGGCCGCCCATCGCCTGGGCCTTCACCGGCCAGGCGCCCTTCGTCCAGCAGGCAACGTCTATGTTGTGGCAGTGCCAGTCCAGCAGGAAGCCGCCACTCGTCCAGTTGAAGCAGGCCGGGTGCTGAAGCTGAAACACCAACTCGTTTGCCCCCTTGGGCACGGGCGGGCAGCCGACCGGGCCGTGGACTCGGTAGATGCGGAGGGTGTGTAGGTCGCCGATTTCGCCGCCCTGGATGCGCTTGATGACCTCCTGGCGGGCCTTGGAGTGTCGCCACATGAAGCCCGTGCCTACTTTGAGGCCCTTCTTCTCGGAGGCCTCGGCCGCGGCGAGCAGCCGACGGGTCGAGGGCGAGTCCACGGCGAACGACTTCTCCATGAAGACGTTCACGCCCTTCGACACCGCGTAGTCGAAGTGGAGCGGTCGGAAGGCGGCGTGGGTCGTCAGCAGCGCAACGTCGCCGGGGGCAAGGCAGTCAATGGCCTTCTTGTAGGCGTCGAAGCCCACGAACTGGCGTTCGGGCGGAACGTCCGCCCTGTCCTTCAACGCGTTGGAGAGGTGGCCGAAGCTGCCCTTGAGGCGGTTCTCGAAGAGGTCGGCCATCGCGATGAGCTTGACGGGGCCGCCGCCGCAGGCCGCGGCGTCC
>VGYW01000778.1 GCA_016872875.1 Planctomycetota bacterium
GCGCCCCTGATACTTGACCCACTATGGGCGCTTTGGCGATCCGGACGCTTCCGGGGCGGTCCCGCCATACTGCATCAACCCTGCGCCCCTGATACTTGACCCACTATGGGCGCTTTGGCGATCACGGCTGACCGCTCGCTTCGCTTGCCGCCTTCATTGACAGGGTGGACTTCACGCGAGGCTTGCTCCATCAAACTCCCGCCGAAGCATCCTCCCTTGCGAACCGCCCACGGGGGCACGGAGCCCCGCCCACAAACACCAAGAATCGTGGCGAGCTATTTAGAACTCCATGCGCTTGAGCGCGCGCAGGCCGCAGTGCATGGGGATGAGGCCGGTCAGTGCCGCCACGAGCCCAGACGCCGCCAGGGCATACAGGGTCTCGGGCCCCTCGCGTCCCAGCCGCACGATGCGGGCGGCGTAGGGCACCGCCGTCAGCCCAGCCACCACCGCCACGAACGCCACCGAGAGAAGGAGGTTCAGCGTGCCGCCGAACCCCGACACCACCTTCGAGGGGTTCTCCTCGCGCAGGTTGGGGAACAGCGCGCCCAGGCCCACCGACAGGCCCGTCACCCCGAAGCAGACGAGGGCCATGGCCACCCCGTGGTGCCAGATGGTGCCGGGGGGCAGCCTGAGCATGAGGTCCGAGGCAATGACGAGCGGGAGCGTGATGGCGAGCGCCGCGGCGAATGAGAAGGCGAACTTCGACCACAGCAGGGTCCGCCGCGGCACCGGGGCCAGGCCCAGGAGCCAGAAGCGCCGCCCCTCCAGGCTCAGCAGCGGGTAGATGAAGCGCGTGGTCACGGTGGCGAGCACGAGACTCGTCGCCGCGAGATTCAGCAGCGCCGTCAGGTTCCGCCACATCCCGGGCGAGAGGTGGTACGAGAAGGTCCGCAGGTTCACCACGTAGAAGCCCATCAGCCCGAAGAGGATGGCGCACTGGGACCACTGCACGGGGTCGCGGACGAAGAGGAGCCAGTCCTTGCTCATCAGGAGGCGCGTGGCGGGCGCCCAGCGGACGCGCGCCCAGGCGTCCCCGCGCAGCGGGGTGCGGCCCCCCGCCTTCGAGCGGCTGCGCGACCAGCCGATCCGCAGAAACCGCCGCCCGAACGCCCAGCACGCCAGCAGCCCCAGCGCCGCGTTGCTCGCCAGCACGAGCCAGTAGTAGCCGGCCTCCGCAACGCCGCCGCGAGCGCCGTGCAGCAGGCCCTTCGCCATCCAGTAGCTCGGCAGGAACATGTTGCGCGCGAAGTCCGTCCTGTCCAGCACGCGCTGGAGGTCCAGCTCGGTGAACGCCGCGCTCCGCCCGACGGCGCCGTGCACCCACAGGGCCACGGAGAGCGCGACCGCGATGGTGCCGGCCGCCGAGAGGCCGAGGAGGCGTTTCGCGCGCTCGGGCATCCAGGCGGCCACCGCCTGCGCCACCAGCGCCCCGCCGGTCGCGGCCAGCAGCACGAACGGCGCGAAGTACGCCAGAATCACCCCAGGGTAATACCAGGGCGCCCGCACGCTCAGGCCGTAGCCCAGCACCAGCGGGAACCCCAGCACCAGGAACGCCCAGGAGCTGAACGCCACCGACTCGGCGAGCTTGTACGTGAAGATGCTCTCCGCCTCCACGGGCCAGGACAGCAGCAGGTCCGTCTCGTCCGACCTGAACAGGCTCCCGAACGAGATGATCGCGTTGCTGAAGAGCAGCATGACCCCGAGGAGGAGAAAGAAGAGCGCAAGAAGGGTCTCGGACAGGAGCTCTGCGCCGCCGAGGAACATCTCGATGAAACGGAACCCCGCGGCGGAGGCGGCCAGGATGCCCGCCCAGAAGGCTGCGCCCGTGGCGCAGACCACGGCCAGCTTCAGCACCGACTGCCCGCGCCACCCGCGCAGCGCGTTGCGCGCCACGCGCCCACGCAGCCGCACCAGCAGCCCCAGGCTGCGAAGGGCGGAGGGATTCTCGATTTCTGACTTTCGATTCTCGATCTCGGAAGCCCCCGAAGGCCCCCTCGGAGTATGGCCCCCAGCTATGGCAAGAGGCCTGTTCCCCTCTTCCCGTGCTCGTCGTCGTCCTCGTCGTCGTCGTCGATTCTCTGGGCTTCTCCCCCCTCGCGCATTCGAGAACGACGACGACGACGACAACGACGACGATTGAGGACTGCGCGGGATACCATAGCCGAAGGCCAGGCTCGCCCGTTCGCCTCAGATGGCGCCAGCGTTCGTAGTGCGGGCTTCAGCCCGTCTCTGGCCCGCAAGATACGGCCTGAAGGCCGCACTCCAAACCCCCACCACCTACGGATGAAGTGTCGCCAGAAATCGAAAATCGAGAATCGAAAATCGAAAATCGAAAATCAAAAATCCCGGGAACGTCCCAAGTTCTTGAGCCTCCCCGGGCGACGCTCTCCGCGCCGCGGGAACGCAAAGGCGAACTCGCCTCTGGGGGACCAGTCCCCCAGACCCCCTGGGATTTATCGCATTCGGCCACCGGCACGTCT
>VGYW01000779.1 GCA_016872875.1 Planctomycetota bacterium
CTTCGGGGGCTCTACGCTGGCGGGGCCTTTTCCCAGGGCTCCCTTCGGTCGCCCTGGGCTACGGCTCAAACGCCCCCATTCGGGGGCTAAACCCCAGCCCCCAGAAGATGTGGGCAAAGATCAGGGCAACGCCCTGGGAACGTGGCCACCCTAGGTTCAGCCCTGAAGGGGCGGCATAGGGGCGCTCTATCTCGCCCATTCAGGGCTTGCCCGTGGACGCCCGTGGACCCAGGGCGTTGCCCTGGGCTTTACCATGGCGCCCCTCTGGGGCTGCGGAATGCACCTACAATCCCGGCCCGCACCCTGCGGATTGTGCCTTGTTGACTTCACGCCCACGTTTGCAGTACCATAGGGACATTGTGGCCGGCACCGTAGCGAGGAGAGAGAAGCATGTCTGACGGGAAGTGGAAGTTCGACACGCAGGTGATCCACGGGGCGCAGGCGCCGGGGCAATGGCAGTCCGCCACCCAGGCGCCCATCTATCAGACGGCCTCGCACCGGTTCGACACGGCGGAGGAGCTCTCGGATGTCTTCGCGGGCAAGAAGGCCGGCTTCATCTACCAGCGCCTCCGCAACCCAACCAACCAGGTGCTCGAGAAGCGGCTCACCTTGCTGGAAGGGGGCCTGGACGCGGTGGTCACTGGCTCGGGCATGGCGGCGATCACCGATGCGCTCCTCGCCGTCTGCCGCGCGGGCGACGAGATCGTCTCAGGCAACTCACTCTTCATGTCCACTTTCCTCCTCTTCAACAACGTGTTCCGCAAGTTCGGGGTCGAGGTCAAGCTCGTCGAGAGCAGCGACCTGGCGGCCTGGGCCGCGGCGGTGACGAAGAAGACCAAGCTCCTGTTCGTGGAGACCATCGGCAATCCGAAGATGGACGTGCCCGACATCGGGAAGCTCGCGGAGCTTGCCCACGCCAACGACGCGCCCCTGGTGGTGGACAGCACGCTCGCCACGCCGTACCTCTTCCGCCCCTTCGAGGTTGGGGCCGACATCGTGGTTCACTCGACCACCAAGTACCTCAACGGCCACGGCTCAGCCGTCGGTGGCGTGGTGATCGACTCCGGCAGGTTCAGTTGGCCGGAGAGCAAGTTCCCCGACTTCAAGCTCTTCAAGGAGCGCAAGGGGAACCTGGCCTACATTGACAAGGTCTGGCGCGAGATACACATCAACTTCGGCACCAGCCAGGCCCCGTTCCACTCCTACCTGAACCTGATCGGCCTCGACACCCTGGCGCTGAGGATGGAGCGGCACGTGAGCAACGCGATCAAGCTGGCCGAGTTCCTCAGCCGCCACCCGAAGGTCAAGTGGGTCGCCTTCCCTGGCCTGCCGAGCAGCCCGTCGCACGCCACCGCCACGGCGCTGTTCCAGGGCAAGGGCTACGGCGCGCTCCTCACCTTCGGCCTCGAGAGCGAGAAGGCCTGCTTCAACTTCATCCGAAACGTCAAGCTCGCCTACCACCTGGCGAACCTCGGCGACTGCAAGACCCTGGTCATCCACCCCTGGTCGTCCCAGTACATCAGCTTCACCGAGGAGTCGCGGCGCGCCAACGGCATCACGCCAGACCTGGTGCGAGTGTCCGTGGGCATCGAGGCCATCGAGGACATCATCGAGGACTTCGACCAGGCGCTCGCCGCGAGCGGCGAGTGACGAGTGAGGGGGAAAGTGAGAGTGAAGAGTGAGGAGTGAAGAGCGGAGTGGATGAATGGATGGGTGGAGGGGCGTCGGGCAATCTCATCCATTCATCCACCCATCCAATCATCCGTCTTGGTTACGTCCAATGGCCGCCTTGAGGGCCTTGGCCCTGGACTGATGGGCATGTCTGGCGACGAACCGCAGATGACGCAAGCGAAGGAGCGGCCCGACCTGCCGCCGTGCGAGCAGCCGGACTCCGCGGGCATCGTGCGGACCAAGTTCTTCACCTTCGCGGAGCCGCCGAACGAGATGCCGCTCGACAGCGGCGCCAGGCTAGGCCCCATCACGCTGGCCTACGAGACCTATGGCCAGCTCGACGCGCGCCGCCGCAACGCCGTCCTCATCTGCCACGCCCTCTCCGGCGACGCCCACGTGGCCGGCTACCACTCGCCGGAGGACCGCAAGCCGGGCTGGTGGGACGGCATGGTCGGCCCCGGCAAGGCGTTCGACACCCGCCGCTACTTCGTCGTCTGCCCGAACTGCATCGGCGGCTGCAAGGGCTCGACCGGCCCTGCCTCGGTCAACCCGGCCACGGGGCGCCGCTACGGCCGTGGCTTCCCCGTGGTCACGATGGCCGACATGGTCCGCGCCCAGAAAGCCCTCATTGACCACCTCGGCATCAAGACCCTCCTCACCGCGGTCGGCGGCTCGATGGGCGGCATGCAGGTGCTCGAGTGGGCCATCGCGTACCCGGAGAGCATCTGGACCGCCATCCCCATCGCCACCACGCCGCGCCTCACCGCCCAGGGCATCGCCTTCAACGTCGTCGGACGCCAG
>VGYW01000780.1 GCA_016872875.1 Planctomycetota bacterium
GTCGGAGCGTCCAACCGCCTCCGGGCCGTCGGTCAATGATCGTGCCGTCGGGCAGCCGCACCGCATCGGGGCCGGCCGATGGCTGCTTCTCCGCCGAGGTCGCCGCTGGCGCAAGGCACCAGACTAGGCACAGTGTGAGGAGAGCCGCGCAGGCTCTGAGATGGGGGCTGCACATGGCCGGAACCTCCATGAAAGGATGCCCCTTGGTTGTTCCGGCCCCGCTAACCGGCGCGCGTGCGCCGCGACAACGCCAACCTTGGCCCCGTGATATGTAACTAAGCCAATCTACATAATGTACTAATTCGCGCCTAATGTCAAGTGCTCTTCCGCGCAAAGCCAGCGGAAACTACGGCTTTCCCAGCCATCCCCGTCAGCGGCTGAGCTTCGATAGGGACTCGAAGACGCTGACGTAGATGTTGCCGGACTCGACGCGGAAGGGCGGCGTGGCAGGCAGGTAGGGCGTGCCCAGGAACGGCTTGAGCGTCCACGCGAGCTGGCCGCCCACAAGGCCGTATAGGAGCAGCCAGGAGAAGAGGAGAGACCGGATCCTCCTGCGGGCGGTGCCCTCGGGCGCGAGCCGCGTCAGGCCCTGGTAGAGCACCGTGACCCCAAACAGACCAGCGATGGCGAAGATCGCGACGTGGAGGATCTTCATGAAGTGGTAGCTCTCGGTGACGATGGCGAACAGGGCGACGACGGGGATGAACACCCCGAGCATCACGCCCGTGGCGGCCAGGGCAAAGGCCATCAGCGTCATGGTTGGCAAGAAATGCAGGCCCACGCCGAACGCCAGGTTGAGCGTGTAGAGCACGAGGCAGCACACCAGCAGCGAGAGGAGGAAGAGGAGCGGCGTCTTCAGCGCAACAAGCAGCGGCAGCCGCCACGCGCCCGGCTCCTCGAGCCGGGCCGTAGGCTCGAGAGCGAGGAAGCCGTAGCCCTTCTCCTCGCCCACCGAGACGACTTTGTAGGGGTCGGTGGGCCGCGTCACGTTGAAGCGCACCTCGGCGTTGCTCAGGTCCGGCGCGCCCTTCTCTTCGACATAGACCTTCTTCGCAGCCGCGTCCAGGCCGGCCACGCGGCCGCCCTTGGCCGCGGCGGGCGCGACCACGTCGTAGTCGCTGAAGTGGTACTCGGGATGGAGCCAGCGGAAGGCGCCCATCGCCGCCCCGTAGAGCGCCGACGTGACGACGAAGACGAGAAGGAGCTTCAGGCACAGCGCACCGAGTCCATCCCCCTGGGCAGCCCGACCGTAGAGGGACTCGCGGTCACGCAACAGCTTGTCCATGAGCGAGATCGGGTTCATCTTCGGCCCCCTGAATGAGTTCAGCGGCATTGCGGACGCCCGGCTCGCCTTTCGCTGCCTCGCAGACGGGGGCGCTCGCTTCGGCGAGCGTGGGCGACGCCGCACTTGCCCTGCCCCGATGGTAGCCTGCGTTCGTGCCGATGTCAACATGCCCTTTTCTCGGCGCATGCCCCCGGCCCTGCCAGCGCCGCCTTGAGCCAGCCTCGGGCAGCGATTGGGAGCGCTCCGTCTCGCACGCCGTGTCGCCCGCGCGCGGGTCCGCGCTTGGCGGCGGAGCGCTGCCCCACAGTTGTACAACTGTGGGAACCTCGCTTCCGTGGGCGATCCGTCGCTCGAACCGCCGTTTCTCGCGGCACGCCATCGTGGCGGGGACAGGGCTTCCCGACGAGCCGGTCAGGCGGCGTGCCCCACTCGGGGCCGGTGCCCGAGGGGGGCCACGCTCTCTTGATTTCCGAGTTGAGGTTCTCTGGCCCGCGCGGTAGGATGGCCGGGGGAGCAGAAAAGGAGCAAGAGGCGATGAGAAGAGACAGCAAGAAGGTCTGCCCAAAGTGCAAGAAGGAGATGATCGAGGTCTACACGGCCATCGGCGGGTTTCCCGGCCATCCCCATATCCACCCAGGCCCGCTGTGGGGGTGGCGTTGCGATGGCTGCGGGCATGAAGAGAAGGCGAAGGAAGAGGAGGCGTACCACCTCCTCAGTGGCTCAGCTTCGATGCGGACCCGAAAACGCTGATGCAGGTGTTGCCCGACTCGATGCCGAAAGGCGGTGTGGCGGGCAGGCGCCTGTTGCTACGTTGCGGCGCGGGGACTCTCTTGTTGCCGGGCCATCCCTGGTCGTCCCTGTTCTCCGAGCTCGGCCTTGCGCCTCGGTGGGCCTTCTGATATATTCCGCGACGGCCTCTGGAGGGGAGGGGAGGGCAATGGGGGTGAGAATGCCTCTCGCGGATGAGATTGCGGCTTGGATAGGGAAGGTCGTGGCCGATGCGGGCGCGCAGGGGGTCGTGATCGGCCTGAGCGGGGGGATCGACTCGGCCGTTGTGGCGGGCCTGGCCGTGCGGGCGCTGCCGGGGAGAGTGCTCGGCGCGATCCTCCCGTGTGAGAGCGCGCCGCTCGATGCGGAGCTGGCGCGCGCCGTCGCTGCGAAGTTCGGGACCGAGACCAT
>VGYW01000781.1 GCA_016872875.1 Planctomycetota bacterium
GCCCCCTTCGGGGGCTTGGATGGGGGGGACGCGCGATCCCAGGGCTCCCTTCGGTCGCCCTGGGCTACGGCTGGGTCGCCCGCGTCGGCGGGCTACAAGGCCCCGAGATGTGGGCAAAGATCAGGGCTTCGCCCTGGGCTGCTATAGTACGCTCCGTTGGGAGCTTCGGAGCCGAAGAGAACTACCAGGACTGGGGGCCATACTCAGCGCTGGAGGCGCGCTTGTTTCGCCCGGGCCTCGGTGCTATGATTGGTTAGAGGGAGCCATGGCTCCGGGGCGGGGGTGAGCGCTCCCTGTTGAGGGCGAACGACATGGTGAAGGTAACGCTCGAGACTGCGGAGCACAACCTCCGCGAGCTTGTGGAGCGGGCGGCCAACGGGGACGAGGTGTTGATCACCGGCCCCAAGGACAATCCCCTCGCCAAGATCGTGGGCTTGCGCCCAGCCGCGGGTCCGCGGCACGCGGGCACCGCGAGGGGAAAGGGCTGGATGGCTGATGACTTCGACGCGCCGCTCGACGACTTCCGCGAGTACATGCAGTGAGGCTCCTGCTCGATACCCACGCGTTCCTGTGGTTTGCGGCAGATGACCCCAGGCTTTCCTCTGCTGCCAGGCCGGCAATAGAGGACACCGGGAACGATGCCTACCTCAGTGTGGCGAGTGTATGGGAGATGGCCGATGGATATCCGGGACATCCCGTGGGTTGATCTCATCCGGCCTCACACCGTACTTGGGTTCTTGGGCCTGCTTTCCCTGCTTGTCTCATTCTTCTACTCGCTTGCGCGCCGGGATGAGCACCACGCCTTGTTCTTCATCTGTCTTGGGTGGCACTTCGCGTTCGCCGAGGTCGTGTGGCGTATCTATACGGGGTATGGGTGGGTGGCGTGTTCGCGATGGGCAAGGGTCCACTCAGCGGTGTCGGCTGTCCTCCTGGATCCTGTGTGGTTCCTGGTCCTCCCTTTGGCTCTCACTATCCCCGCGAGCTCCTTCATCTTGCGGGTAGGAGCCCAGCGCCCGGCGCACAAGAGCAAGTGGTGGGTGGTGTCAACTCTGGTCTTTGCGCTGTGCATCCTTCTGATCGTCCTGCTGTGTTCGCTGACCTACTCATTGTCAGGCAGTGGGATGTGAGGCGCTGGGAGCTATGTCACAGCTCGTTGAGGTGGAACACGGAGGTGTGCGCGATGGCTGAGCCGCGGGTGGACGTGGTGTGTGAGGGGGGGCCGCGGGAGATGGGCGTGGCCCAGGGGGCGGCGCTGCGCGAGCGAATCGCCGGGGCGCGCGACGCCCTGCGGCAGCTCGACGCGGTCCGCAAGCAGCGGCCCTGGTGGATGCCGTGGGGCGTTTTCTTCGGGCTGGCGGAGCGGAAGGCAGAGGGGATGCTGGGCAAGGCACTCGCCAGGCACTCGCCCGAGATGGCGCAACGGCTGGCCGGCATGGCCGAAGGGGCTGGGGTGTCGCAAGGGGCGCTGTGCCTTCTCAACGCGGCGGAGGTCCTCCTGTCGTCCGTGCGCGATGTCACGACGGTTCCGCCGGCCGCTGCCTGTTCGGCTGTGGCCGTGAGGGGGAGCCGCTCGGCCACGGGCGAGCCGGTCATCGCCCACAACTTCGACTACCTGCCCGTCGTGCAGCCCTTCTACATCCTGCGCGAGAGCCGGCCAAGCAGCGGCCTGCGCTCGCTCGACTTCACGGTCGCCCCGATGTGCGGGACGATTGACGGGATGAACGAGCGGGGCCTCTGCGTCGTGATGAACTACGCGTTCCCTGTGGACAGCGGCCCGGCGGGCGTGCCGAACTCGATGGTGATCGCGGAGGCGCTCGCCCGCTGCGGCACGGTGGCTGAGGCCGCGGACTGGGTTCTGTCGCGTCCGCGCTGGGGCGGGGGCCTGCTGATGCTCGCCGACGCGGAGGGCGACCTCGCGTCGGTCGAGCTGTCGAACACGCGCAGCGCCGTCCGCCACCCCGCCGAGGGCGAGGACCTGTTGTTCCACGCGAACCAATACTCCACCCCCTCGATGCGAGAGGTGGAGGCGGCCCGGGACGCCGTTTTCACGGCGAAGGCGCCCGACGCGCTCGTCGGCTGCCGCCTGCACGAGTCGTCGGAGAAACGCGCGGCGCGCCTCGCCGAGTTGCTGCCGCAGATGAATCGGCTCGGACCCGACGAGCTTGCCAGGGTCATGTCCGACCACGGCCCCGCGGGCGCGCCGGACGCCGCGACCGTGTGCATGCACAGCGACTACTGGCAGACGACCGCGTGCCTCCAATGGCTCCCGCGCTCCCGCCGCCTCCGCGCGAGCTACGGCACGGCCTGCGCCGCCGCTTTCCGCGAGTTCACCTAGCACTACAACGCTAAAAAAGGCCTAAAGTTTTCGAGGATTTCCCCGATTAAGTACTCCGGGGGGACTGTTTTCAGGCCAGAGAGCCCCGGAGAGAACGACCATGGATGCACGGCGTCTGAAGGCGTTG
>VGYW01000782.1 GCA_016872875.1 Planctomycetota bacterium
CCTCGATGCGGTCGAGGAACGCCCTCAGCACCTCCTCCTCGCGGCCCGGCTCGATGATGAAGTCCAGGTACTCCGAATCGCCCGAGCGGTCGCCGATGAAGCCGATGCGCCTCAGGGAGCCGAGGCGGTAGGATGCCCGCACGCGGCTGCGATACAGGGGAGCGATGCCCACAAGCCGGCCGGATTGCTGATTGCTGATTGCTGATTGCTGATTGGGCGAGCGCGCGGCGAGGATGCAGAGCTCATCATCCTCGCGGCGGAAGTGGCGCCACCAGGGCCGCAGCCACTCCCAGGCGAGGAACACCGTGGCGCTCGACGACCGCTCGACCAGGGGGTCCCACTCCCCCTCGAGCGCCGCCCATCCCTCGTCGGTAGTGATCGTCTCGACTTGAATCGTCCTCGTCCTCGTCGTCGTCCTCGTCCTCGGAACCCCTCCTGCCGTTGCTCTCGCATCAGGAGGCTGGGCGTAGCTTGCGGCGATAGACGTTCAGCGAGACGGGTCTGGCCGGCCACGACTTGTCCACCTCGTACCACGCGCCCAGGTAGTCGAGGAATTGGGGGAAGTACTTCTCCAGGACCTCGAAGCCGCCGTCGAAGACCTCGCCCTTCGGCCCGTCGCCGCGCGAGGTGATGACGATGAGCGGGGGCTTGAGGCGCTCGAGGGCCGCCATGATCGCCTTCAGCTTGGCCGGCTGATAGTGGTATGCCTCGCCTGCCGGGCGGCGGTAGTAGAAGTCGTAGAGGAACGGGCAGATGTTCCGCCGGTCGGCCAGCACGTACACCTGCGGCCGCCCGCCGCGCATGTAGATGCGGTCGGCCGCCTCCGTCTTCGACCTCACGTAGCGCGCGACCTCGCCCATCACGACGTCGGTGTCTTTGGGGTCCACGCGCCCGCGGTACATGCGGAGCGACTCGCGCCCCGCGATGCCCAGGAGGCCGAAGAGTGCGAGCGCGGCCACGGCGGCCCCCGCCGCCCCCGCCCCCGAGGCCCGCGCGGCGCGCCAGAGGCCGGCCAGGGCCACCCCGCACGCCATCGCAAGCGGGGCAACGGTGGGCACGTAGTAGTAGTAGGCGAACTGCCCCGGCAAGATCAGCCCGACGCAGGCCGCGAGAGTCCAGCCCAGCACCAGGAGGCCCCCGCGCCGCGCCACTGGCCGCGCGAGCGCCACCGCCAGCCCCCCGAGGGCCGAGAGCCAGAGGAACCCGTGGTGCCACTGCATCCGCTTGACCGCCTCCGGCACGCCCGCCAGGAGCGAGCCCTTGCGGTGCTCGGCGGCGTAGCGGAGGTTGTAGCGCCAGGTACACTCCCAGAAGTCCCCGAACGCCTCGTGCGCGTTGAAGTACGCCGCGCACAGCCCCCAGGGGAGCACGGCCCCGACGAGCATGAGCACGGAGGCGAACGCCACGCGCCCGAGAGCCGGGCGCCCCTCGGTCCGGAAGGCGTCCCACGCCAGCCACGCCCACACCGCCACCCCCACGGGTGCCGCCACCTGCTTCGCAATCACCGCCAGGCCGAAGAGCAGCCCGCAGAGGGCGGCGTAGGCATAGCGGCGCGTCTCCGCGTACAGCGCCGCCATCAGCACCCCGGCCACGGTGCACAGCGCCGCCAGCCGCTCCGGCTGGAAGGCCTCGAGCTGGAGCACGGGCAGCCCGGTGGCGATGCCGTAGGCCAGCCCAGCCGCCAGGCCCGCCCGGAAACCGAAGAACCGCCGCGCCAGCAGAAGGAGCAGCACTGCCGCCGCGGCGTCGCACAGCGCCGACCCCGCCCGCAGCGTGAGGCCCACCCCCTGCCCCGTCGCCGGACCGAAGACGAACAGCAGCCGATACGCCAGATAGGTCAGCGGCGGCTTGTGGTCCCACGCATCGCGGTAAGGCAGCCCACCGTCCGCCCAAGTCCTGGCCACGTAAGCGAACACCGACCCGTCCTGGTCGAGCGGGAACCGAAACGTCGGAATCCGCACGAGAACCGTCACGAGGACAATTGAGGCGAGGCCGAGCGCCATGCGCACCGGCCTGTGCCGTCGGAGCCCGGGCCTCGCATCGAACACCCCGCTCCCCGCGGTCTGCGGCTCGCGCTCCTCTGAGGCCCCCGGCAAGGCATCAGCTCCTGCGTCGCCCATGGCTGCCACCACCCATTAAGGACAGACAAGGAGTTCGGGCTGACCACAAGACTCAACGCGGAGGGATAATATCACGCCACACGGCATTTGGCAAGCGGGGAAGGCGAGCTGAGTATGGCACGCGATTCTGGTGAACTGCTCCGGAGCCCCGACAGGGGCGTACCATAACAGCCCAGGGCGAAGCCCTGATCTTTGCCCACATCTTCTGGGGGCTGGGGTTTAGCCCCCGAATGGGGGCGTTTGAGCCGTAGCCCAGGGCGACCGAAGGGAGCCCTGGGAAAAGGCCCCGCCAGCGTAGAGCCCCCGAAGCGGGGCGATTCAATGGGCGTGAAACGCC
>VGYW01000783.1 GCA_016872875.1 Planctomycetota bacterium
ATGGCCGCATCGCCCTCGACATGCAACGCGACGCCCAGGCCGACGGCCGAACCCAGACCATCGGCCTTCTTCACCGCGCGAGGGCCTGTTGCATGTGGAACTGACTCTGTAATGATGCTACACTCTCGAAAAGAGCTCGCCTTTTCTATCGCCTCGGGCGAGGGACAGGGCTATGGCCTCACGCGCGTCCAGAGAAACGGTAAGGAGGTTCCCGCGCCGGCAAACATGAAGCTGGACCCGAAGACCGGCGCGTTCTCTTGGACCCCCACGGAGAGCCAGGCGGGCGACTACGAGGTCCATTTCCTCATCAGGAAGCCCGAGGCCGAACCGGGGCGGGTCACTCGCCTCATCTGCGTCGAGACGCCGCCCATCGTGCCGCCAGGCGACAACTCCGAGGTCGCCAAGCTGCTCCGCGAGTGGCACAAGGAGGGCACCGCCGCGGGGAACCTCGGCGACTTCTACGACAACCGCGACCGCACCCACTCGCTCCTCAACACCGCCCCCTACCCCCAACTCGACAAGGTGGAATACACCAAGGAGCAGCTCGACCAGCGGATGGACTGGGCGCTCCAGCGCCACTTCCTTCATCCCCACGTGACGTTCGGGAACTCCTCGACGGCCTCTGGCGACATGAACCTGGGGAGCAACCCGCGCCACGCCTTCCTTGCGCCCGGCGCGCCGCAGATACTCCACAAGCAATACACGGGGAACCATCTCTACATGTATCCCGAGCACCGCGACTACGACCCAGGCCACAACGGGCGGGGCGAGGGCTACGGCGACCTCTTCCCCGTGAACACGCCGTACTTCATCATCTCGCAGGGGTCGTCGGGCTCCGACCAGCCGTTCATGCGGGCCGTGCCCTACGCCCTCGCCGCCTTCCGGCCGGAGGCCAAGGCGCTCCTCATCGAGCGCGGCCTCCTCATGCCCACGGTGCAGATGGTCTTTCGCACGTCCAACAAGGCGGTCGAGAAGCCTGAGGACTACCTGACGGGCAAGGCCCATCCGACCGTTTTCCAGGGCGGCGAGGCGAGCGGCTTGAGGATGGTGAAGCTGGCCCACGACATCCGCCGCGAGAGCGTGCCCCCGATGGTCCAGATAGCGTCGTTCGAGGAGGACCTCGCGCTCAACGGGGTTGACTACTTCGAGGCGCCGGGCCGCGACGAGCGCTTCTTCGACACTCCAGAGGTCATCGCGCGCATCGTCCGCTCCACGAAGCAGACGCGGCGCATGGTCGTGAGCGCCAAGGGGAGCTTCGACGCCAACAGCCGCCCGCTGAAGTTCCACTGGGCCGTCCTGCGCGGCGACCCCGAGCGCATCAAGATCAATCGGATGGAGAAGGACGGCTCGGTCGCCGAGCTGCTCGTCCCCTGGCACGAGCGGCGCCCCATCCTGCCGGGGTCACCGATGGAGTCGAACCGAGTTGACATCGGCGTCTTCGCCCACAACGGCGTCCACTACTCGGCCCCGGCGTTCATCTGCTTCTTCTACCTCGACGACGAGGCCCGCACCTACGCCCCCGACGGGCGAGTCGTCGAGATGTTCTACGGCTACGGTAGTTCCACCATCGGCTTCCCCGCCAGCCGCCTCCGCGCAAAGGAGAAGGGCTACGACATCTGCGACTGGCCCCTGCTCCTCTCGGCGGTTGTAGGCGGGGCGTCTGGCGTGGGCGGGGCCTCTGTGCCCCGCGAGGGACAGGTTGTAGGCGGGGCGTCCCTGCCCCGCGAGCTCCTCGCCAAACACTTCACCCCCGAGGCCCTCGCCGCCCTCGCGCAGGCGGCCAAGGACCTCGACGCCGCCGTCGCTCACGAGGCCGAGCCGGGCAAGAAGCACGAAGATGCCACAGCCGCCCGGAACAAGCTCAACGACCCCCTCAACGCCGCAAAGAAAAAGGCCGACGATGCGAAGAAAGCCGCCGAGAAGGACGCCACTGACGCCACCAAGAAAGCCCTCGCCGACGCCGAGGCCGAGCTCAAGGACCTCCAGGCCAAGCAGAAGCAGGCCGACGGCGAGGTTCAGACCGCGCGCTCCAAGCTCGACGCCGCCCAGCGCGCCCAGCACAACGCCCTCACGGCCGACCGCCCGGCCCTCAAGGGCAGCGTGAAATCCAGCCTGGAGGCCGCACTCAACACCCTGAAGGACGACCCCGCCCTCTACCCCACCCACGCCAAGGCCATCGAGGAAGGGGCCGCCGCGATCAAGGACGCTGCTATGAAGAAGCCCTTCCTCGATGCGCGCGACGAGCTCCTGAAGCTGGGGCTCCTCAAGGCAAAAGGCGACGGCTTTGTTGTTTCCGGTGGCACAGGCTTCCAGCCTGTGGCTGGAGTTTGGCGGTTTGGTTCTGCCTGTCTTTGAGTGCTTCGCCATAACATAGCAGCATGGCTCGACTTGTGCAAGTTGCACTTGACTCTCATTGTGGAATGTGGTATCTAGTAATATAACTAGAGTACGGAGTAA
>VGYW01000784.1 GCA_016872875.1 Planctomycetota bacterium
ATGGCGGCCTTCTCGTGGAGGCCGCGGTTGCGCGCCCGCCGCATGGCCTCGGCGAACTTGGCGACGTCGTAGACGCCCTGGGTCTGGATGAAGTCGGCGCCCGCCGCGGCCTTCTTCGCCAGGCGGAGGGCGCGGAACTCCACCGGGTCGCCCATCGGCGTCCAGGCCGCGCCGATGAAGATGCGTATCGGGGCATCGAGCGGGTCGCCGCCCGCCTGAAGGCCCTCATCGCGCATCTTCTTGAGGATGGCCACGAGCTGGATGGAGTCAATGTCGTAGACGTTCTTCGAGCCGGGGTGCCCCTTGAGCTTTCCTGCGGCGCCGAAGGACTGGTGGTCGCCTGCGATGCAGAGGCAGTTCCTGATGCCGAGTGCGGCCGCGCCCAGGATGTCGCACTGGATGGCGATGCGGTTGCGGTCGCGCGTGGTCATCTGCATGACGGGCTCGAGGCCCTCCTGGACCAGGATGGCCGCGGCGGCGATGGAGGAGAGGCGGACGACGGCGGTCTGGGCGTCAGTGATGTTGATGGCGTCGGCGCAGCCGCGCAGGATGGCGGCCTTCTTCCGCACGACCGCGGCCTCGCCGCTCATGGGCGGGCCGAGCTCGGCCGTGACTGCGAAGTGCCCGGCCGCAAGGACCTTCTCAAGGTTCGAGTCAGCTTTCATCTATTTCCTCCGTAACCAGTCGGTCGAGTCCGAGGTCGTCCCGCTTGAGGGAGCGCTGGCCGCCGTCGCGCGCGGTGGCCCAGTTCTTGGGGGGGAGCACCTGTCCGAGCTCCTCCTCGCGTCCGAGGGCGGTTGCGCGCTCGACGATCTTGGCCCAGGCGCACTCGACCTCCTTGTTCACCTCGCACTTGCCGTCCTTGCAGCCGCCGCACGGCCCGTTGAGGAGGCTCTTCGCGCAGCGGGCGATGGGGCAGATGCCGAAGGTGAGGTCGAGGACGCAATCGCCGCAGCCCGCGCACATCTCGGTCCAGGCGTCCGGGCCGGCGTTCGCCCCCAGGAACGTGGTGTCCACGCCGGGGATGATGGCGGTCTTGGGCAACTTGTCGGCGAGGAGGTTCGAGCCGGCGCCGCAGGCGAGCGAGAGGATGGCGTCGGCGCCGCGCAGCGTCTCGAGGAGCGGCTCCACGAACTCCCAGTCGCACACCCGCTTGCACGTGGCGCCCTCGAGCTGCACCTCGGCGTTGCCCTCGCGGAGGGCGAGCTGGAGCGAGCAGCAGAACTCCTCCACCTGCCGCTCGCCGCCCGCGAAGCACACGGTCGCACACGTGCCGCAGCCGACCACGGCCACCTTGCGGTAAGGCCGAAGCTTCTGGATTATCCAATCCATCGGCTTCTGCTTCAGGACGATCATTGCTTGCTTCTCCTATGGTAACGTTTCAGCCGTCTGAAGTGCATGCCCCCCACCGACCTCGTGTCGGTGGGGCGAAGGATTGGCAGCTAGGCGTGGGCGCCCCCACACCCCCCATCCCCCTCTCCCCATCGGGGAGAGGGGGCGAGGGGGTGAGGGGGCCGCCGCCGTAGTGGCCAATCCTCCGCCCCACTGGGACAAGCCCAGTGGGGGCGGGACTTCATCAGGCTGAGGTGCTACCTCCTACGAAGAGACGGGGTAAAGCCCGCACTACGAGCCGGGTGGGAGGCAGAGCTTCAACTCGGCCTCGGGCAGCGTGGCGCGAACGAGCTCGCGCACGCAGCCCGCCAAGGACTCCAGGTTCTTCCACGCCACGCCGTACTTGCAGGCGTCCTTGGCGCAGGCGTGGAGCGACACGCTCTTGTGGCCGCGCCGGAAGAGGCGGACGACCTCGACGGGCTTGAGCCTGGCAATACAGGGCACGCGGAGCACCTCGTCGGCGTTGATTTCCTGGTGGCCGTCGTGGAGGCAGACGATGGCCGCGCGGCCAAGTGCCTGGCCCGCGGCGGCGGGGGCCTCCTTCGCGGGCTCCCAGACGGGGAGCGAGATGGCGTTGGCCGGGCAGACGGCGGCGCACAGGCCGCAGGCCTGGCAGCGGACGGGGTTGGAGGCCATCGCCTGGCCGATCTCGACGGCGTCGAGCGGGCACACGCGGAAGCAGGTGAGGCAGGAGGCGCAGCGGGCCTCGTCAATCGTCGCGCCCGCCAGGCAGCCGAGGCAGCGCCCGCCCTCGCGCCAGGCGGCCTCCTCGCCAATCAGCGGCTCGTCGGGCGCGAACGGCTCCGTTTCGGGCGCCGCCGACGCGATCTTGCGGAGCCGCGCGAGGGTCTCCTCGGGATAGGGCTCCAATGGCACCGCACCATCGGCCTCGGGCTTCGTGGCGGCGCCGGTTTCGAGGAAGCGCGCGACCACCTCGGCCACGCGGTGGCCGTCGGCCACGGCCTCGATGGCGCTGCCCGGCCCGCGGAGTGCCTCGCCGGCCAGGAAGACACGCGGATGAGAGGTCTGGTGCGTGTCGCGGTCGGCGACCACGCGGCCGC
>VGYW01000785.1 GCA_016872875.1 Planctomycetota bacterium
AGCACCAAACAAACCCCAAGCCCCAAAGGCTCAATGACCGAAACAGCATCCCCACACCCTCGACGAGAGCGCAGTGTCCTCTCGGTTTGGGTGATTGGGGATTGGAGTTTGGGCATTGTTTGGTTCTTGGTGCTTGTCGTCTGGTGCTTCCCGCATTTCCCACCAACCGTTGGTGAGGAATGCGGGTGAGGGCGGTTGACACGGCGGCGGCGCGCGGGTAGAATCATTGGCATGGGCATCTTGAGGCATGTGCGGCAGGCGTGCTCCGCCTGGGCGATCAGGCTGGGCCAGCACCTCGGCCCGCGCCGCGTGCGCGTGCTCGGCCGCACCTTCCGCGTCACGAGCAGCGTGTTCAACCCGAAGCTGTTCCTCACCAGCAGGTTCATGGCGCGCCATCTTGAGCTGCGGCCCAGCGACTCCGTGCTCGACATGGGCACGGGCAGCGGCATCCACGCGGTGGTGGCCGCGGCCACCGCCGCACGCGTGGTGGCCGTGGACATCAACCCCGAGGCGGTCCGCTGCGCGCGCGAGAACGCGGAGGCCAACGGGGTGGGCGACAGGGTGGTGGTGCTGGAGGGGGACCTCTTCGCGCCGCTCAGTGGGTTCGTACTGCGGCCTTCAGGCCGTGCGTGCCCCGGCGCCGGGGACGCAGAGGACCGGGCTGAAGCCCGCACCACGGACGGGGCGCGGTTCGACGTCATCCTCATCAGCCCGCCCTACCTCGATGGCCCCGTGCGCTCGCTCCTCGACCACGCGATGTTCGACCCCGGCAGGGAGCTGCACCGGCGCTTCTTCGCCGAGGCCAAGGCGTTCCTCGCGCCCGGCGGCCGCGTCCTCATGGTCTGCTCGTCCCTCGCCGAGCCGCAGCGGACGCTGGCCATCGCCGATGAGCTGGGGTGGGAGGCCGCGCTGGTGCGCAGCAAGCGCGTGCTGAGCGAGACCCTCTTCCTCTACCGCTTCAGCCCCCGCTGACCCGCATCGCTCACCAGAGCGGCCCCCTGGAAGCGAGATACGCCACCATTCTGTCATGCTGAGCTTGTCGAAGCACCTTTCAGGGAGGTGGGCCCCCGGCGACACAGTGTACTGCGTCACGTCGCTGGCCCCCCTGAGAGGTTCCTCGACAGGCTCGGAATGACACGGTAGTTGCCTCGTTCCCACAGGACGTGATGAGAAAGGCGGGCCGGCCGCGCGCCTGGTGTGTGTGACGAGTGAGCCGCTCATCTCGACGACTCCCGCGATAGCTGGCGCGGTGGCAAGGCTAGTGATACGCTACTTACGACTGTTCGCATCGTCCCAAGTACTGGATACGGGGGCACTTGGGGAGACGCAGCCCGCCGCAAGAGAATCGCCAAATATTTTACTTGACAATAGTAGATTGTTGTGATAAACTATGGGACGAACGGGCGGTGCCTGAGGCCTCGGGCATCCGCCCGCGTCCGCGTGGCTGTGCCGAGGGCGTCCAACACCTGCGGCTCGGCCGCGCGGCTCAGGCCGCCAGGGGAGTGAGGAGTGACAAGTGAGGAGTGAGAGTGACAAGTGACGAGTGGGGGGCGGGCAGCCCCGGCGAGCGCGGGGCGCACGCTCGACGCCCCCTGCTCGGCACTCGGCACTCGACACTCGACACTCGCCGGGGCCTGGGGTGACCACGACAGGGCCAGCCGCGAGGTCGGCTGTCCCGTCGGTCGCCGAACGAGGGGGCGACGGCTCCCTCCTGCGGGACGGAGATGCCGGGAGCGTGATGCGTGATGCGTGACGCGTGACCGGGAAAGCCGCGAGTTTCGAGCTACGAGCCGCGAGCCTGATGGGGGGAGCCGCTGAGCTTCTCTTGTCAGGCTCGAAGCTCGTGGCTCGCTGCTCGCAGCTTCACGCGGGACGCGGCACGCGGCACGGCCTTTTTCCCCGGCACCCGCGTATGGCGGCTGACGTCCTCCGATCCTGCCACCCCGTGTTTTCACAGTCACAACCCATCGTCGCGTGAGGGGTCCCCGCCCGGACTCCGCGCGGAACGCGGAGGCGTTCCGCTCCGGCCGGGGCTCCTCGAGCCCCTGAAGGCAGGAGTGCCAAGCCGTGTTGCACATACTCGACATCCTGGCGGTTCGTGAGGCGGTGGCCCGCCAGCCGAAGAGGCGCCGGGAAATCTGCGAGATGCTGATGGAGGGCTACAGCCGCGCGGAGATCGCCGGGCGGCTGGGCATCGCGGAGATGACCGTTCACACCCACATTCGGCGTATCCGGCGGTCCTTCATCAAGATGGGGTTCGAGCCGGCGCCGCGCCGGCGGGAGCCGCGCTCGCCCGGGACGGGTCCGCGCGAAAAGGACTTTTCCCGCGTGTACCAGTTTTGAGGGGGCAATGCCTTTGTAAGGGTGGAGAGGAGCGAGCACGATGAGCCCCGAACGATTCAGCCGGCTGCACGGCGAGTGCCGCCGAATCATCAACGGAATC
>VGYW01000786.1 GCA_016872875.1 Planctomycetota bacterium
ATATAGCATACTATCTCAATCCTGTCAAGCATAAACTTATACTCTACATGGGTACCAAATCGCAGGCCAATCAGCCCAAAAGCCCCAGATCACAGGCCAAACACCCCCTCAGATCGGGGAACTTCGGCCTAGTGAAACACCTGGTACCCCTGGATCTTCATGAGCGGGCCGATGATCGCCCAGACGGCCCCGGTGAAGTAGTCCCCCAGGACGAGCCCGAGGAAGAAGGGCGTCAGCCGCCGGTAGGCCGGTTGGCCGCCGTAGCGCAGGATGACGCTCTTGAGGAACCAGGCCATCACGAACGGGAACCACGACCACACGAGCCACGGGCCGGCGCAGTAGCCCAGCGGGTGGAGCATCAGCCAGCTGGACCGCACCTGCAGGCCCCACAGGCCGAGCGTCAGCCCGCTCGCGCCCAGCACGGCCGCCCACCGATGCCAGTCGAAGGCACTGCCCACGGTCAGCATCGACTGCAGCCAGCCGAACGCCTCCCAGCCCGTCCATCGCGCAAAGCCGATGCACTTGGCCGTCGCGCCCTCACGGTAGACGATGTGCAGGAAGGCCCAGATGGCGGCCAGCGCCGACACTGCCGTGGCGCTGAACAGCGCGCTGCTGAGGCCGCGCGGCTTGAGGCCGAGCACATCGCCGATCTTCAGCGATTCGAGTTGGGTCGGCATCTGCAGGCTGCGGTTGAGCCGCCAGTACCAGTGCATCAGCGCCCCGCCGACGAAGTCGCCCCGTCCTAGCAGGCGCGAATCCACCAGCGCGAACGTGTAGCGCGGCTCGAGGTCCCACACCGTGTGCTGGCTCGCCGCCTCGGCCCGGATGCGCGTGATCGCCAGGGCCAGCAGGTAATATGTCGCGAGGGTGATGACCGAGGGGATGAGCGACATGCCGACCTGCCGCCAGAACCACAGTAGCACCACCAGGCCCCCGATGCAGCCGCCCAGAGCCCACCGATAGGGAATCAGCTCCTGACTATCGTCGAAGGCCTCGCCCCGCACGATCCCGACGATCACCCGCCTCCAGTGGCTGCGCGTCATGTAGAGCAGCAGGATCGCGTAGGTGATCCACGCGCCGATGCACTGCTCGTTCAGGAACGGGAACCCAGGGATCCGCCCCAGACCGTAGTACTCACCCAGGACGTTCTGGAACCTCGTGAACAGGTAGAAGAACCAGCACGAAAACGAGACATCCACCGGCACGAAGTACGCCAGCCCAACCTGAAACGGGTAGAAGGAGATGTACGTGCCGTAGAGCCGGTGCCAGGGCGGGTTCAGCCTCGGCAGCAGACGCGAGCGGGTCTGGAAGTAGGGCACGGCGGGGTAGAGCTGGTGCAGGCCGCTCAGGGTGCCCAGGACCACCGGAATCACGAACCCGATCCACATGAGCCGGTTGCCGAAGAACCGCGGCACATCCGCCCCCAACAGCGCCAGCGGCAGCCGCACCGCCGGAAACGACAGCTTCGTCTCCTCGATCCACGCCCGCCGCACGAGCACGTTCATGCAAAACATGATCCCCACCATCACCAGCACCACCGGAACCCACACCGCCAGGGGTGCCAACCACGGCTGCACGTTCGACCAGCGGTACAACGTGCTCCCACCCTCATAGTAGCCCTTCAGCGCCCCCTCATCCCACACCAGCAGCCAGCGCGGCAGGTGCGGCCACATCTCGGTTTGCCACTTGTTCTCGGGGGTGGCGAACCAGGCGGGCCAGCCGAGGGTGCTCATCAGGTTGATGATGTAATCGTGGGTGGCGAAGGTGGTGGAGACGGCCAACATGATGTAGATCGTCGCCAGTTCGATGGGGCTGAAGGCATGGCGCGGCGAGAAGCGGACGAGGACGCGGTTGACGATCGCGCCGACGAGCAGGAAGAAGACCGGCGTCACGAAGAGGGGATTGAGGCTTAGCACCTGATACCAGCGCAGCTCTGCCACCATCATCCAGTACGCGTTGAGGGGGATGAGGAGGAGCCCGATGAGGATCGCCCGGCGCGTTACGCCCCGAGGGGGGGCGACGTCCGTCCGGGCGTGGGCGACGACGGTAGGGTTCTGCGACAAGACGACCTCCGGGCACGGGGCGTGTCGGGCTGCGAGGTTCGTTGGCGGCGGTGCGCCTCCCTTCGGAGTCAACCTCGTACACGGGCCGGGCGTCAGTGAGGGGCGAATGGGTAGCCTGGAGGAGGGCGAGCAATGAAGGCAACTGGGCTTGTGCTGATCGTCATCATCGGGCTAGCGGCGGGCGCCTGCGCCGCGACCGGGCACGAGGCCTCCGCGGCGGCGACGCTTGAGGGCACCGATGCCCCTCGCCTGGATGTGGTCTTCTGCGTAGATACCACCGGCAGCATGTCCGACGAGATCGACGTGGTGAAGGCGAAGCTGCGCGACATGGTGGCGAAGGTCTCGGCGGGGGAGCCCACGCCCGACGTGCGGTTCG
>VGYW01000787.1 GCA_016872875.1 Planctomycetota bacterium
CAGGCCAGAGGCCTGTGCCACCAAGCCCCTTGTCTCAGCGGTGGCACAGGCGTCCCGCCTGTGACCGCACTTTCCGCAACAGAAACTGTTTGGTTCCTGTTGCGGAAAGTGGAAGGGGGCTGCTGCCCCAATCACAGGCCAGAGGCCTGTGCCACCAAGCCCCTTGTCTCAGCGGTGGCACAGGCACCCCGCCTGTGACCGCACTTTCCGCAACAGAGACTGTTTGGTTCCTGTTGCGGAAAGTGGAAGGGGGCTGCTGCCCCAATCACAGGCCAGAGGCCTGTGCCACCAAGCCCGTTGTCTCAGCGGTGGCACAGGCGTCCCGCCTGTGATCGCACTTTCCGCAACAGAGACTATTCAGCGAGTGAGAAGCTCGAGCACCTCGGCCCGGGCCTTGTCCCAGTCCCGCTCCTCGTAGCTCCACATGGGCTTGTTGGGGTCGTAGGCGTCCGGCGCCCAGGTTCGCCTGCCGAGGCAGGTGTAGACTCGCTCGACGATGGCCTGGACCTTAGCCCGTCCCGCCTTCTTCTCGGCGAGCTTGAGGAGTTCCCATTCTTCGAGCCCCTCGCGCTGGTGCTTGAGGCGGCGGGAGACGACCGGGCCTCTGAGGTCCTTCACCTGCACCCAGTCCGGCGCCCCCGGGAGCGTGAAATCGCCCGGATAGACCAACTGCCCGTCCCCAGGCGGGAAGCGCTTGTGGAGCTGCCATTCCGGCTTGAACATGAGGTCCCAGAAGAGGTGTCCGTGTGCCTTCTCAAACCAGTATGCCCAGCCGAGGACGCGCGGCTCCCAGGCGAGGTTGAGGGTGTGGACGTCGAAGGTCGGGAAAGGGACGCCCTGGGCGTTGCTGAGGTAGAACCAGAGTTGTTGGCCTGCGGCGCGGCGCTTGTCCCATTCCGCGCGTCCGCCGTAGGCGCGGTCGCCCTGGCCGTACCAGGCGCCGTAGCACTTGAGGGCGCGGATGTGGTGGGTGACGAGCGCGTCGAGCTCCGTGCCCTCGCGGTTCAGCGTGTCGGCCACCTTGCCGCGCCACTCGGGCAGCTCGGCGAGGACCATCCTTGCGAACTCGGCCAGGGCGGGGATGGCTTTCTCGCCCGGCTCGTCGGCGAGGTGGAGGAAGCTGCGCTCGAAGAGCCCGCGCTCCTTCAGGTGGGCGGTGATCTCACGAAGGCCGTCGAGGAGCGGCTTGGCCTTCTCCGGCGGCAGCTTGCCGCCCTGCCAGTAGTAGACGTTCACGTAGCCCTTCCCCTGCGGGTTGAAGCGGTCCACGACCGCCCAGCCGGTGCGTGGGTCGCGCGCGGCGTCGGCGTAGTGGTAGTTCGTGGGCTGGATTCGGTGCCGCATCACCTCGGCCACGTAGCGGTCGAGGTTCTCGGTCACGTGTTTGTGCAGCCGCAGGTTGAACATCGAGGGGATGGTCGAGTCGGGCGGAATCTCGGCGTCGAGAACCGTCAGCTTGACCTGCACGCTTGCGGCCTCAGCCTCGCCGCTCTTGAGGGCTATCCTCCCGCTGTACTCGCCAGCCGCCGTGCCGGAGGGGATGAAGATGTCCACCCAGAAAGGGATCGTGCGGTCCTTCTCCGCCGCGATCTTATTGGCCACATTCGCCCCGTCGCTTGCGGCGAGCGGGACGAGTGCGTCGGGGAAGCGGCCGTAGGCACGGGCGCGAGCCTTGTCCTTCGCGGCGTCGATCTTCTGGCCGTGGCCCACCTCGATCTCGGCCCCTCTGAAGAGCGCAATGTGCTCGCGCGCGATCTCGCCTCGCGCGCCCTTGAGGGCGCTCCACTCGAAGGAGAGCGGCCCCGCTGGGGCCTCCGCGCACCGCAGGGCCAGTTGCGCGGTGACGAACTCGTTCCGCACCCCCGCCCGCTCGACCTGCGTCAGGGCGCCGGGCGCGCGGTCGGGCAGGACCATCACGCCCGAGCTCTCCACCCACAGCGCCGTCCCGCCCACCGCCGTTGCCGCGGCCAGCGCTGCCCACGCCACCGCGAAAGCCGCCGCGTTCATCTCTCATCCCCTTGTCCGCTCCCGGACCGCCGGCGATTGTACCAGCCAGCGTAATAATGTCAACGTCGTCTGGCCCACCGAGCATGGCCCCCAATTCTGGTAACCTCCTTCGGCGCCGAAGCTCCGAACGGAGCGTACTATAGCAGCCCAGGGCGAAGCCCTGGGACAGGCGGGCGGCCAGATTCAGCCCTGTAGGGGCGTACTAGCCGCCCTGGGCGGAATGCGGCGCCCGGAACCGCATAGTACGCCCTTTCAGGGCTGGCCTACGTGCCGCCCCCTTCCCAGGGCTTCGCCCTGATCTTTGCCCACATCTTCTGGGGGCTGGGGTTTAGCCCCCGAATGGGGGCGTTTGAGCCGTAGCCCAGGGCGACCGAAGGGAGCCCTGGGAAAAGGCCCCGCCAGCGTAGAGCCCCCGAAG
>VGYW01000788.1 GCA_016872875.1 Planctomycetota bacterium
CCAGCCCCCAGAAGATGTGGGCAAAGATCAGGGCTTCGCCCTGGGCTGCTATAGTACGCCCCTGTCGGGGCTCCGGAGTAGTTCACCAGAATTGGGGGCCATACTCGAGGGGAAGGTGAGGCTGAAAGTGAAAGGGAAAGGGAAAGGGAAGAGATGAATCAGAACAGGGCGGCTGGAACCCCTGCCCTCCCCTTACACCACAGTCTCTGCCCCTGACTCTCCCTCTTCACCCTTCCCTCCTCACTCCTCCCTCTCCCTCTCCCTGTCACTTTCACTTTCCCTCTCACTCTCCCCTCTCACTTTCCCTCTCCCTCTCCCTCTCCCCTCTCACTTTCCCTTTCCCTCTCCCTCTCCCCTCTCCCCTCTCCCCTCCTCCCCGGGCGCGATGCCCTGCTTCTGGTAGAGGTTGCGATAGGTCGGGCTGGCGGCGACGAGTTGCTCGTGGGAGCCGACGGCCTCGATGCGGCCGCGGTCGAGGACGACGATGCGGTGCGCGAGCCGCAATGCCGAGAAGCGATGGGCGATGAGGACCACGGTGCGCCCCTGGGCGAAGCTCCGCAGCTCGCCGTCCAGCCTGTGCTCCGCCTCGGCGTCGAGAGCCGAGGTCGCCTCGTCGAGGATCAGGATGCGCGGGTCGCGCAGGAGCGCGCGTGCGAGTGCGATGCGCTGGCGTTGGCCGCCTGAGAGCTTTGCGCCGCCCTCGCCCACCACGGTGTCGTAGCCGTCGGGGAGCTCGTTGGCGATGAAGTCGTGCGCGAGGGCCACGCGTGCCGCGGCCTCGATCTCGGCGTCGGTCCGCCGCGCGTCCCCGAAGGCGATGTTGCGGCGCACCGTGTCGTTGAAGAGGACGACGTTCTGTGAGACGTAGCCGCACTGGCGGCGCAGCGAGGCCTGGGTCACGTCGCGGATGTCGGCGCCGTCAATCCGGACGGCCCCGCTCGTGGGGTCGTAGAAGCGGAGGAGGAGGTTGACGAGGGTGGACTTCCCCGAGCCGTTGCCGCCGACGATGGCCAGGACTTCGCCGGCGCGGAGCGTGAGGTTGAAGTCGTGGAGCACCTCTTCGGGGGGCTCGTAGGCGAAGGAGACGTGGTCGAAGGCGATGTCCTGGTTGTGGGGCGGCAGGGTGGCCGCGCCCGGCTTGTCGAGGATTTCGGGGCGGAGGTCCATGACCGCGAACACGCGGTCGGCCGCGGCTCGGCTCGCCTGCACCTCGTTGTTGATGTCGCGCATCTTGTCGAGCGGGTCGTACACCCGCTTGACTCCGAGGAGGAAGAAGAAGAGCATGGCGGGTTCGAGGTGGCCGTTGATGACCATGTAGACGCCGTAGGCGCCGATGAGGAAGATGCAGGCGCGGTAGACGAGGTCGGTGAGGGGGTCGGAGGCGGCCTTGGCCAGGGTGCGGCGCAGGTCGTAGTGGAGCATGCGCTGGTTGGTCTCGCGGAAGCGGCTCCGCTGGTACTCCTCGGCGTCGTAGGCCTTGATCACCGTCATGCCCTGCACCGTCTCCGCCAGGATTTTCATCGCGTCGGCGCGCTTCTCGAGCCCCTTGCGCGTGTAGCGCCGCATCTTGTCGCCCACCACCTTGAACGCCCACACGAGCAGGGGGAGCGCGCCGAAGACGAGGAGGGACAGCCGCACGTTGACCATGAAGCACGCGATCAGCCCGGCCACCAGGCTGAAGGCGTCGCGGACCACCCGGGCCGAGATGCTCCGGCCGCCCATCGCCAACTCGTTGAGGTCCGGGCCAAACGTGGCCATCGTGTGGCCCAGGCTCCGCTGCGAGAAGAAGCGCATCGAGAGCCCCGACATCCGCTCGAAGAGCGCGTTCAGGAGGTCCGTCCAGCCGCGCTGTGCCGCCGACTCCAGCAGGTATCGGCGCAGGAAGACCAGCACGGCATGGACGACGGCGACGCAGAAGAGCGCGAAGCCCAGCCCCACCACCGCCCACAGGAGCGTGGACTTCGACTCCGCCTGCCGCTGGAGGAAGGCCACCACCTGCTGGCCCAGCTCGCCCTTGAAGAGCTTGTCAGCCAGCTTCGGCCGCGCGTCGGGGAAGAAGTGGAAGCTCAGCAGTATCTCGTTCGAGGCCAGGAAGAAGGCCACGGAGAACATGTCCAGCGCCTCGGCGAACACGCCGGTCCCCACCGCTCCGAGCACGCGGGCCTTGTAGTGCCAGATATACGCGAGGTAGCGGAAGTAGTTGCGCATGCCCTGTCCGCAGCGATTGCCAATGCCCCCCTCTGCTGGAAGATTCTACGTGGCCCCGCCGCGCCTGTCAAGTGGCCCCGACACCAGGAGTATGGCCCCCAGTTCTGGTGAATTGCTCCGCAGCCCCCACGGGGGCGTACTATATCAGCCCAGGGCGAAGCCCTGGGAAGCGGGGCCGCGTGCGGGTCAGCCCTGAAGGGGCGTACTACGAGGC
>VGYW01000789.1 GCA_016872875.1 Planctomycetota bacterium
CTTCTGGCCGCAGGCTGTGTCGTTCGTCGTCACCGATGCTCTCCGTTGCATCGCCTCCTCCTCACTCCTTGCCTGCGGCCAGAATCGCTGGCGTCGCAGCCCGCGTGGGTTCTGAGGTAGTTTCATAGACTCGCCGCGTGCCATTGAAGCGGGCCTGGACGAGCCGCAGCGTCCTGCCGTCGAGCTTCAGGTTCATCATCACGTGCTCGCCGTCGGGGCACCAGTCGGGGTGGTGGCCGCCCTCGAGCCACTCGGCGGCGGGGATGGCGATGCGGAGGTCCGAGCCGTCCGCGTTCATCGTCACCACGTTCGGCTTCATCCCCCCGACGCCGTCGGGCAGCCAACGCAGCACGAGCATCAGGCGCGTGAGCCCGAGATACCGCCCCGACGGGCTGAAGGGCGACGTGTCGAAGAACCGATGGATCGTGCGTCCCGTCTTCGGCGTGGCGCACCGCACGTCTACCAGCGGCCCGAACTCCGCGTAGCGTGGGAAGCGCGTGTCATCCATTTCACTGCTCCTCCTCTCGCCTCGCGTGGCCTGCCGCACAGGACAGCCACGGGCGTAACTCCTGACCATTATACACAAAACCCCCTGTCTCCTCCCGCGGGTTCCCATGCCGGGTGCGTGTAATCTCCCACGGCCCATCTTCCCCCCTTCTTGGCTCATCCCACTCAAGTGGTCCCTCCGAAGTCTGGCCGGCCGTTGCCCAGGCGTCAAGAACCCCGCTACAGCAGTCTGCTCCCGCTAGTCTGGTGCGTCGGCGAAGCCGCCGCCCCGTGGTAGCGGGGGCGAGGGGCGGCTGGCAAGCGGCACACAGGCGTGGCAGGCGAGGGAACGCCACAGGCCGCCTTAGAGGCACGCGGCAACACCACGGCGGCGGGAGGCACGGGGCGGCGGCTTCGACGCACCAAGGGAGCGGGAGGGGCCGGTGGGCCACGCGGCAGCGTGGACCGGATGTGAGGGTGTCTTGTCTTGCCTCCGGAACCGGATCTCTGATTTCGGGCGGTCGGGCGGCGGCTGCCGCCGGGTCTTGTGTTGTTTCCGGAGGGTGCAAGTCTGGGAACCGTGCACCTGGGCCCGCTTCCGGGACGCCCACCCCCTTCGGTCAGCACCGTGGGAGATTGCGCGCACCCCCCCGCGCCCGCGGGAGGATAGGTGGGGATGCCGTGGTGACGCGCGTTGGCAGGCAGCCTCGAGGAAGGCTGTGCTCGTTCGCCCATCCGCCTTTGGCCGAGCCCCTTGACATGCCAGTCCGTTAGCGATAGCATCCCTCAATGAGGGCCGCCCGACAGCGCGTCGCTCCGGAGCGACACGATCTTGCTTGCGGTCCGGGATTGAGCTGCGATTGGGGCTTTGGTGGCTTTGGTGTCAGGTCTTTACTTTCTACTTTTCTGGGCCCTTCCGAGTTTCTTACGACCTGGCACCGTGGGGCGAAGGCAGAGGGCGATTGGTGCTTGAAGACCCGACACAGTCCCCGCCGCCACCTCTGCGTGCCTACGCCTTCCCGCGCACGCCTCATCTGCCGGGCAGTCAGGTGGCTGACGACGACGGGACGATGGCGCAGGGAGAACTCGACGAGTTGTGCCGCTCGTGCGAGGTCGTGCTTCAGGAGAAGCTCGACGGGGCCAATGTCGGCGTCTTCTTCCGGTCGGCGAGCGAACCGGTCTGCCAGAAACGCGCCGGCCTCCTGGCCGGACGCGAGAAACAGCAGTACAACGCCTTCCGGAACTGGGTTTGGGAGCATGTGGAGGGGCTGTGGACGGCGCTCGGCACACGGTGGGTGTTGTTCGGCGAATGGCTCTGGCAGACACATGCCATCCGCTACGATGCTCTGCCGAGCTTCTTCATCGCCTTCGACCTCCTTGACCGAGGAGCGGGCCGCTTCTTGGCCTCGGCGGCGGTCAGGGAGATGGTCGGGGGCCTCGTGACGACCGTTCCTGAGTTCTGGCGAGGGCGTGCCGGGTCCGCGGCAAAGCTGGCCGTCCTCATCCCGCGGCTTCTCGTTTGCTCCGCGTTCGCCAACACAGCGCCCGAGGGCGCCTACATCAGGTTCGAGCGGGGAGGCGAGCTGGTCGCCAGAGCAAAATACCGGCGTCCCGGCTTCGCACCAGGATGGCAGGGCAAGCCGCGTCTCAATCGGCTGGCCCTCGGCATTCAGGCAGCTTCCGTCACGTAGGATTCGGCACGTAGCTAGCCCGACAGCGCTTGAGGTAGTTGAGGCCGGCCACCTGGCCGGTCATTTCGAGGCCGGCGCGGTAGACGGGGTCATGCCAGCCCTCGATGTCAATCGAGCCGGCGAAGCCGCCGCGGCGCAACTCCGAGATGATGTCGGTCCAGTTGCTGTCGCCGAAGCCGGGCGTGCGATGGAAGGCGAACGCCTTCGGGCCGACCACGCCGTGCTCGCGCACGACA
>VGYW01000790.1 GCA_016872875.1 Planctomycetota bacterium
GGGCTCCCTTCGGTCGCCCTGGGCTACGGCTGGGTCGCCCGCGTCGGCGGGCTACAAGGCCCCGAGATGTGGGCAAAGAGCAGGGCTTCGCCCTGGGCTGTTATAGTACGCCCCTGTCGGGGCTCCGGAGTAGTTCACCAGGATTGGGGGCCATGCTCTGGCCCACCGCCACGCTTGACATGCCCATTGGGGCTGTTAGAATGGGGCGGCCGCTTGCGCGAACCAAGGCTCTCTGCGAGAAGAGAATGACCGAGCTCCAACTGCTCATGGTGACTAGCGGGCTGGCCCCGAGGCTGAGGTCGCCCTCGCGGCTCGCAAGCGTGCTCTCCATCGCGTGCGACATGGAGGTCTATCCCGCCTCCATTGCGGGGAGGGACAAGGTGATCTTCTTCCTGGCGCGGAGCCGCTACGACAAGCACCTGGGCCTGGCCTGCGATGCGCTGGCCGTGCCGCCGGCGGTGCAGGACTTCCAGGGCAGCGCGGAGTCCTATGAGATTCAGGGCGTCAGGGCGATCGTGAAGCTCTGCCCGCGCACGGCCGCGAACGCGGCCGCGCTCCGTGCCCGCCTGCCGTTCCTTGCGCCGCGGTGCATGGGCCTGGCCCCCTCCGTTGGCCTGGGCGACCGGCTTGGCCTGGCGACGCCGGGCCACGTCCGCGCCGTCGCCGGCTCCAGCCTCAGGCCATTCCTCGCACAGCAGTCCATCCGCGAGATGACCCGCACGGGCCGCAGCCCCCAGCAGGTGCTCGACGACGCGGCGTGGGGGGTGCTCCAGGAGGGCTTCCGCGACGGCTTCGGCGCGGACGCCGACCACCTGAAGACCGCCGAGGACGTTGACGCCTGCGCCGCGGCCGGCTTCACGCTCTTCACCATTGACCCCGGCGCGCACGTGGACGACGCGGCGGATGCCGCCTCAGGGAGCGTGCTGGCCGAGAAGTTCAAGGCGCTGCCCTGGGACGCCCTTGAGAGCTCTCCCGCGGACTGCCGCGGCGCCTATGCCGCCAAGCGGTTCGCCGTCGGCGATGCCCTGGCCCTGGAGCCGACTGAGGCCGACGTGTTGCGCGCGGCGGCGAAATACGGCAAGGCCGTTGCCCACACGGCCAGCCTCTATCGGCACCTCGCGGCCAGGAAGGGCGCGGAGCCCTTCGAGGTCGAGATGTCGGTGGACGAGACGGCGTCGCCGACCTCGGCCTTCGAGCACTGGTTCGTGGCGAGCGAGCTGCGGCGGCTGGGGGTGCGGTGGGTGAGCCTTGCGCCCCGCTTCGTCGGGCGGTTCGAGAAGGGGGTGGACTACATCGGCGAGCTCGGCGAGTTCGAGCGGTCGTTCGCGGCGCACGCGGCCATCGCCCGCGCGCTCGGCCCCTACAAGCTGAGCATCCATTCCGGCAGCGACAAGTTCTCGATCTACCCGATAGCGGCGCGGCTGGCGGGCGGCCTCATCCACGTGAAGACGGCGGGCACGAGCTACCTCGAGGCCCTGCGCGCCATCGCCCAGGTGGCCCCCGAGCTCTTCCGCGAGATACTCGACTTCGCCTGCGAGAACTACGAGCGGGACCGCGCCTCGTACCACGTGTCGGCCGACCTCGCCCGGGTGCCGCGAGTCGCCCACCACAAGGATTGCGAGCTCCCCGCGCTCCTGGAGCACTTCGATTCCAGAGAAGTGCTCCACGTCACCTACGGCTCCGTGCTCAACGCGCGGCGGCCCGACGGCTCCTGGCGCTTCCGCGAGCGGTTCTTCGAGGCCCTGCGGCTCCACGAGGACCTCTACACGCGTCTCCTCCAGGCCCACCTGGGCCGCCACGTCGCGCCGTTCGCCAAGAGGCGAGTCTGACAGCAGGCTTGGAGGGAAGGTTGGATGAATGGATGGGTGGATGGGTGTCAGGCAATCATCCATCCATCCACCCATCCAATCATCCCCCTCAGATGAGGCAGCGGGAATGTCGAATGTCGAACATCGAATGTTGAATGACGAATGAAGCCAGAAGCGGGGCCTCCCCTTGCCAGTTCGACGTTCCGCATCAGGACCCTTTGAGCGCGGCCATGGGTCGCGTTGGTGCCACGCCCCACAGATAGGGGGACGAAATCGCGGGCACTTCGATCTCTTGCTCCCGAAGGGAGCACAGTGGGTAGCCGGCGGCTTCAGCCGCCGGACTCGTGCGCCGGAAGTAGGCAAGTCCCGAAGGGACGGCAGATATGCGCGCTGGGCCGTCCCCCGTGGGGTGCTGCCGTCCCTTCGGGACTGGCCTGTGTGTGCGCCCCAATCCGGCGGCTGAAGCCGCCGGCTAACCCGCATTTCTCACCAGCGGCTGGTGAGAAATGCGGGAACCACCAAACCACAAGCACCAAGCGCCAAACAAGCCCCAAACTCCAATCCTCAATGGTCCAAGCGGAGACTACGTGGTGTTGCCC
>VGYW01000791.1 GCA_016872875.1 Planctomycetota bacterium
GCGCGGCCATTTTCCTGTTGGGGTGCCGGCGGCCCGAAAGCGGAAAATCCTGGGGGTTCGGGGGCAAAGCCCCCGACGCACCGGCCGCAGGCACACCCACGATCTCAAGGACTTGGGACGCTGTCAAAAGATTGTAACGACTTCTGGCTCTTGCTCCGACCGGCAGTTGGCCTCAGCCCTCTTGCCTTCTTGTTTTGTTTCTTTGTTTGGAAAAGACAGAATCGGTAACGAACACCTGGCGCCCTTGCCCGCCATGCGGCAGGCGGGGCACGTGGCGCGCTGGGGGGCGTCGGGCAGGATGAGGATGCCGAGGTAGTCTTTCGCCAACATCGTGGCGGGGACGCGCTCCTCGGCGGTGAGGGATTCGGGGATAGCCTGCGAGGACCAGGGCGTTGGGAGCGTTGAGGGGGTCGAGAGCGACCCACTGGCGGGAGTTTCGGAACCGGCGGCCGGCGACGAGGAACTGTGGGCGGCCGAATGAGAAGACGCCCTGGCCGTCGACGTTGCGCTGCTCTGGGCGGCAGTGGAGGCAGCGGGGGGCTGCATGGCCCGGCGCCACTCCAGCCAGGATTGGATGTTGGCGTGGACGCCCTCGGCTGGGCCGAGGGTGTTCTTGGAGCCGCCCTTGTAGTCGAAGTGGACGCCGAGGAGCCAGAGGAGGGCGGGTCGGTGAAGATGATGTCCACGGAGCGGTCGGCGAGCCGCGGGAGCTCGATGTATGCGTCGCCTGAGATGACTTGTATGCTGTTGGGCATTGTGGACACTATGGACATTGTGGACGCGGTGGACACTGTAACGCCCGGATGGCTCGGCCGGCGGGTGCGAGCCAACTGGGCGGCGCAGGGCGCCGCATCATTGGCCGTCGTCCTCCTCATAGTCGCCTTCGATGTGGTCAACGGCGCCGGGGGCCTGAGGCCTGGGCCTGTAGCCTCTGCTTTGGTCATTGCGATGCCCTTTCGGGCGGGGGGAGGAGCTGTTTTTCGAAGGAGCTGAGGGGCCTGCCGATGGCGCGTGCGATGGCGCGGCGCCTGACGCCGACGGCCTGGTCGAGGGTCTTCCAGGTGCCTGGGTATTCAGCCGGCAAGTGATTCTCCTTTGCCCCGTATAGCCGTCCGCTGTGGAGAATCGGCCGGAAAGAGAGGGACGGGCTTGACGGCCCGTCCGCTTGTGCTATAATTCCCCTGTGGCCGCTGTCATTGGGGGCGCAGCCACAGGGGCTTGGACACGGCACCGGGACACGAGGGCGGTGGCATGCCCCAGACCGATGTTGCTTGAGCCGACGACGTGGCAGACGGAGACTCGCCTGAAGGCGGGCTTCGAGCGTCGTCGGCTCCGAAGTGCGTTGTCGAGGGTTGCCATTTCAGGCCTCTCCAATCTACCGCGCATGATGATACAGAACAATCAGAAGCTGCCAACAACCGATTGGAGACAAATCTGAATGCTTGGCGAAGATCGGCGAAAACGACTTCGGGACTTGGTAAGAAGCAGCGGCCAGACCCAGAGAGTGCTGGCCCGCCCCCGACCCCATTCACCCCGCGATCCTACACATTCACCCCGTGATCCTCGCCCGCCTCTCGCCGTTTCTCCACTTCCCCGCTTTTCTCACCACCCACGACCACCCATTCCTACCCCGGCAAGCTTTCCGGCTCGCGGCTCGACGCTCGCAGCTTTCTTCTCACGCGTCACGGGTCACGCGCCACGCAGCGGGTAGGGCGTGCATACTTGCACGCGGAACCCTCGTAGAAAGGAGCGACGCCGTGTACAAGAGCTGCTGCCTGGGTTGCGGCCCGCGCGCCCGCGGCCACGCGGATGCCTACCGCTTCGTGACCAAGGCGCGGCTGGAGGCCGTGTGCGACATGAATGCGGAACGGCTGGGGAAGTTCGCCGACGAGTTCAAGGTCCCACGCCGCTACAGCGACGTGCGCGCGATGCTGGAAAAGGAGAAGCCCGACCTCCTCCACGTCGTCACCCAGCCCCAGCAGCGCCTCGAGTTCTTCGAGCTCGCGGAGAGCTTCAGCGTGCCGGCCGTCCTCGTCGAGAAGCCGCTGTGCCTCGACGCAGCGGACTTCAACGCCATCGCCGCCTTCGCCCAGAGGGCGAAGACCAGGGTCATCGTCAACCACCAGCTCCGCTACCACCCGAAGACCCTCGAGCTGATGGCGCTGGTGCGCGGCGGCGAGATCGGCGAGGTGCGCCTCATTGACGGCTCGGCACGCTACCCCCTGGCCGGCCAGGGCACCCACGTGCTCAACCTCATGCTCGCCTACGCGGGCGACCGGCGGCCCGTCCGCGTCTTCGGCCAGGCCAGCGGCAAGCGCTTCTGGATCCCACACCACCCCTGCCCCGACAGCGCCGTGGGCGAACTGGTCTTCGACTCCGGCGCGCACGGCCTCCTCGCCTGCGGGG
>VGYW01000792.1 GCA_016872875.1 Planctomycetota bacterium
ATCCACTCAGTTCCTCGTTCCGTACTTCTCGGCGGCGCGGATGAGCGCCACGATGTTCTCGGGCGGAGCGTCCACGGGCACCTCGCATCCGCTGGCGAGGATGAAGCCGCCGGGGCTGTCGCCGGCCGCGGCGATGCAGGCCCTCGCCTCGCGGTCAACATCGTCGGGCGTACCGTTGAGCAGGGTCTCGGTGGGGGTGACGTTGCCCATGAGGCAGACGCGGTTGCCAATGCGGCGCTTGGCCTCGGCGAGGTCCGCCCTGTCGAGGCTCAGGGCCGCGGGCGCGAGGTCGGCCATCGCCTCGAAGAGCAGATGCGTTCTGCCGCAGATGTGGAGTATGGGGGGCGAGCCGAGGGCGCGGATGCGGGCGTGGAGCGGCTCGATGTAGGGCGCGGCGAACTCGCGGAAGAGCTTTGGGCTGAGCACGCTGCCCGAGGCCACGGGGTCCACCAGGATGGGCACGGCTCCCGCGGCGGAGAGTGCCTCGGTGAGTGCGAGCGCGGCGTCGAGGCTGACCTTGAGGAGCCGGTGCGCCAGGCCGGGATTCTTGAAGAGGTCGCGGGCGAGGACGTCGGTGCCGCGTAGCGCGGCGGCGGTGGTGAAGGGCGCGGAGAAGCAGCAGCCGACGAACACCTCGCGGCCCACGGCCTCGCGGAGGCGGTCGCAGGCCTCGACATATACGGGCAGGCGCCCGTCGCGCCGCGGGTCGGGCGCGCGCAGCCCGTCAGCGTCCGAGGGAGAGCGCACGCATGGGGCCTGGACGAAGGGCGCGCGGTCGTCGGGGTACGAGAGCCTCGTGCCCATCGCCTCGGCGATGATCGCCGTGTCGCTGAAGACTGTGATCATGTCCTGGCCATAGCGGCGGAAGGCGGCCACGTGGGCGTCGGCCATGACCCGCGGGTTCGCATTGTAGTCGGAGACCTTCACGCCGAGGACTCGTGCGGCGTGGTTAAGGATGAGCGGCACGCAGGGGACGCGGTCAATCGGCTGGCCGGCGAGAAAGGCCTGCATGCGCTCCCTGGGCGTCATGGGCGATCTCATCGTCGTCCCCTCTGCGAGAGGCGTTTTGCGATTCGCACGGCCTCGGCGGCCGTGGCTCCGTAGGCGTCGGCCCCGATCTGCTCCGCGAAGGAGGCAGTGACCGGGCCGCCGCCGATCATCACCTTGAAGCGGCCCCGCAGCCCTTCTTCGGCGAGGAGCTCGATGACGCGGCGCATGCCGCGCATCGTGATGGACATGAGGGTGGAGAGGGCGATGATGTCGGCGCCCACCTCCTTCGCCTTGTCCAGGAAGGCGCGGGGCGGCACGTCGCGCCCGAGGTCGTGGACCTCGAAGCCTGCGGATTCGAGCATGAGCTTGACGATGTTCTTGCCGATGTCGTGGACGTCGCCCTCGACGACACCGATGACGATCTTGGCGGGTGCCGCGGCGCGGTCGGCCTTCAGGTGCGGCTTGAGCACCTCCAGCGCCGCGTATAGGGCATCTGCGCACATGAGGATTTCAGGGACGAAGTACTCCTCGCGCTCGTACTTGTCGCTGACGGCGGCCATCCCCTTTGACAGGCCATCGGTGACGGCCTGATATGCCTCGATCCCGGCGTCGAGGGCCGCGTGGGCCAGCTCCACGGCGCGCTTCTCGTCCATCTGCACCACCGCATCGGCGAGGTCGGCGAGGATTTCCTTGCGTTTCATAGGCCCCACTCCTCGGCTCATGGACAGTTGCCGCCGCGCGGCGCGCGGCGCGGAAGGGCTCCGGGGCTTCGTTGGAAGGGGAACGGCGGGCTCAGAGCGGGGGGCAGGGAGGTGGCGTAGCCCCAAGCGGCCCTCGAACGAGTTGGGATTGACGCAGCCATTGCGTCGAGCCCGTGCCGGGCGTGCCCCCTGCTCAGAGGCAGGGCAGGCGGCCGGCACGGCTCAACTGTGCGCCGCTCATGCTACTCACCCCCTCTGGCGAAACATCGCTGCGACAAAGGAGCTTTGGCAACCACTGATTCGCTGGCAGATAGTAGCACACGGGGCGGGCAGTGTCAATGTCGCCCGGCCGAGGCACTCGTCCTCGTCGTCGTCCTCGTCGTCGTCGTCGAGTCCGTCGGTTCTCTGCCTCAGTGAGAGATTCGACGACGAGGACGACAACGACGACGAGAACGATCGAAGAGGCCGACGGAGGAGAGATTCTCCGAGGCGGTTGCGATGTGGAGAGTTGAGGAGGATGCCGGGAAGCAGTGACGAGGGGTAAACGGGGGGCCGACGGCAGCCCTTTTTGAGACGATCTGAGGCCGGAGTGGGTAGCCGGTCGTTCTTGGGGGGCCTCGGGGTCTGTGAAGGCAAAATCGGGCCATAGGGTTCCTTCTAACTGGGACAGAAGCTCGACTGTTGGCTCCGGGCCGTCGGGTGCTCAGCC
>VGYW01000793.1 GCA_016872875.1 Planctomycetota bacterium
TGACCCCAAGCCGGCCCCCGAGCATCCGTGGATGGTGTACCCGATGGGCCTCGCGCGAGTTCTCGCGGAGAAGGGGGTCGAGGTGCCCGGGCTGGACGTGGTGTTCCACGGCACGGTGCCGACGGGTGGCGGCCTCTCATCGTCCGCGGCGCTCACCGTGGCCTTCGGGCTGGCCTACGCTCGCGCCGCAGGCCGCCAGATTGACCGCCGCGAGCTCGCAGTCGCCTGCCAGCAGACCGAGCACCGCTTCTGCGGCGTGCGGTGCGGCATCATGGACCAATTCGTCGCCCTCCACGCCGAGCGCGGCAAAGCCGTCTACATTGACTGCCGCGACCTGCGCCACGAGCTCGTCCCCTGCGACTTCAAGCAGGCACGGTTCATCGTGTGCGACACGCGGGTGAAGCACGAGCTCGCCTCGTCCGAATACAACAAGCGGCGGGCGCAGTGCGAGGAGGCCGCTCACGTCCTCGCCGAGTTCATCCCGGGCGTCGCGAGCCTCCGCGACGTGACCGTCCCGCTCTTCAAGGCCTACCAGCACCGCGTGCCCTCGCCCATGCGCGAGCGGGCACGCCACGTCATCACTGAGAACCAGCGCGTCGTCGCCGCACGCCAGGCCATGCTCCAGAACAACCCCCTTCAGTTAGGCGTCCTGATGGACGCCTCGCACGACAGCCTCGACTCCGACTACGAGGTGACATCGCCCGAGCTGAACCTGCTTGTGAACCTCGCCCGCGACACGAAGGGGGTGTTCGGCTCGCGGATGACGGGTGGCGGCTTCGGCGGCTGCACCGTCAGCCTCGTGGCCGCCGAGAAAGTCGAGGAGTTCTGCCGCCGCGTCGCCGCGGGCTACCGCGAGCGGACCAATATCGAGCCGCACATCTACGTAGTTCAGCCCGAGCAAGGGGCCGAAATCTTCAATCCGTGATGCGTGATACGTGATGCGTGATACGTGAGAAGAAGGAAAGAGGGACCTCTGGCTTCATCTCTTCTCACGCATCACGTATCACGCATCACGCGGCGCCGGAGCGACCAATGATCAAAGAGGCAATCTCCAGGCTCGTCACCCGCGCCGACCTGTCCGCGCAAGAGGCCGAGGCCGCGATGAACGAGATCATGTCGGGCGGCGCCACCCCCGCTCAGATCGCGGCCTTCACGGTCGCGCTCCGCATGAAGGGCGAGACGGTGGAGGAGATCGCGGGGTGCGCCCGCGCGATGCGTGCGAAGGCGACCCGCATCCAGGCGCCTTGCCCCGACGTGCTCGACACCTGCGGGACGGGCGGCGACGCGAGCGGCACGTTCAACATCTCCACCGCAGCCGCACTCGTGGCCGCGGGAGCCGGCTGCTGCGTGGCAAAGCACGGGAACCGTTCCGTCTCTAGCGCCAGCGGGAGCGCTGACGTCCTCCGCACGCTCGGCGTGAACATCGAGGCGGGCGTGCCCGTCGTCGAGCGCTCGCTCCGCGAGGCCGGCATCGGCTTCCTCTTCGCCCCAGCGCTCCACCAGGCCATGAAGCACGCCATCGGCCCGCGACGCGAGATGGGCATCCGCACGGTCTTCAACATCCTCGGCCCCCTCACCAATCCCGCAGGCGCACAGCGACAGCTCCTCGGCGTCTACGACCCGCAGCTCCTCGAAGTCATGGCACAGGTCCTCGCCAACCTCGGCAGCGTGCGCGCCCTCGTCGTCCACGGCGACGACGGCCTCGACGAGCTCACCACCACCACAACGAGCCGCGTGTGCGAGATGGCGGAGGGGCGGCTGAGAGCCTACACGCTCAGCCCCGAGGAGCTCGGCCTGCCGCGCGCTCGGCTCGACGACCTCAAGGTGGCCGACGCCGCGGCGAGCGCAGCCGTCATACGCGGCGTGCTGGCGGGCCAGAGCGGCCCGCACCGCGACATCGTGCTCCTCAATGCCGCCGCCGCGCTCCTGGCCGCGGGGAGGGCGTCCGACCTCGCCGAAGGCTGCCGCCTGGCCGCCGCCGCCATTGACTCCGGCTCCGCCGCCACCGCCCTCGAACGCCTCATCGCCATCACCAACGCCCCGGCTTGACAGGTGTGGGCGGGGCCTCCGCGCCCCCCTTCGCGGGGCGGAGACGCCCCGCCCACATCCCTCCCCACGTCGTGGCCGGCGGGCTCCCTTCTTGTCACGCGTCACGGGTCACGCGTCACGCTGCCCTGCTTCTTGGCAAGCCGCGCAACCACCCTATCCATCTGCCCGAACGTCGTGTATCGCCCGCGATAGGCAATCTTGCGGTCCTGCCCGGCGATGATGGTGACGGGGATGCCCGCGATGTTGTAGAGGGCCGCGCCCGCGCCGTCTGGGTCCAGGAGCATGGTGTAGCCCATCCCGCTCTTCCGCGCATAGGCCCGCGCGGCCTC
>VGYW01000794.1 GCA_016872875.1 Planctomycetota bacterium
GAGGGGGTCCAGGAGACGGCGATGCGGGTGGTCCGCGAGGCGCTCGAGGAGTGGGGGCGGCACGTGGACACCACGCGGGGCGCATCGCCCATCGTCTTCTTCAACCCGCTGGGCTTCGGCCGCGAGGACGTTATCGAGCTCGAGCCGCAGGAGGAGGCGCCCCGCGTCGCGCTCTTTGACGAGCAGTTCCAGGAGGTGCCCGTGCAGCGGGCCGAGGGGCGCCTGGTCTTTCGCGTCCGCGTGCGCTCGCTCGGTTTCGCCTGCTACCATCTGAGCAGCGAGCACGAGCCGCAGCCGGCCGCGACGTCTCTGGCGGTGACACCCACCTCCATCGAGAACGCACTTCTCAAGATCGAGCTCGACCCCGCGAGCGGGGCGCTGTGCGGCCTGTTGGACAAGCGGGCCGCGGGTCCCTGTGGTCCTTGTGGTCCCTGTGGTCCTTCGGCCGGAAAGGGACCACAGGGACCACAAGGACCACAGTGGCAGGGCCGGCCGAACCTGCTCATCGCCCCCGGCGCCACCCTCGTGGTGCTGCGGGACCCCAGCGACACGTGGAGCCACGGCGTGGCAGCCTTCCGCGATGAGCTCGGCCGCTTCGAGCCGACAGGCCCGCCCGAAATCGTCGAGAGCGGACCCGTCCGCGCCGCACTCCGCGTGAGGAGCCGATGGGGCGGTTCGACCGCCGAGCAGACCTTCTACCTCTACGACGGCCTGGCGCGGGTTGACGCCTGCCTTGTGCTCGACTGGCACGAGCAGCACAAGATGCTCAAGCTCGCCGTGCCCACGGCCATCGAGCGCCCCGTGGCGACCTTCGATGTGCCCTACGGCTGCATCGTGCGCCCGGCGAATGGCGAGGAGCAACCGGTCCAGCGCTGGATGGACCTCTCGGGCACGGTGGGCGGCCGGCCGGCGGGGCTGGCGCTCATCAACGACGGCAAGTATGGCGCCGACGTGCTCGGGGGCGAGATGCGCCTGAGTCTCGTCCGCAGCCCCATCTACGCCTTCCACGACCCCAGGAAGCCCGAGCCTGGCGTGGACTACCAATACACCGACCAGGGCGAACACGTCATCCGCTACCGCCTCGTGCCTCACGGCGGCTCGTGGCAGGATGCCGGCGTCGTCCGCGAGGCCCAGAGCCTGAACGTCCCCGTCTTCTTTCGCTTCGAGAACGTGCAGGACGGCACAATCGCCTCCTACGGCTCGGCGGTGGAGCTGAAGCCCGACAGCCTGCTCCTGACGGTGCTGAAGAGGGCCGAGGATGGCGACGACCTGATCGTGCGCTTCGTCGAGACGGCCGGGCGTGAGACCGAGGCCCGGCTCGACCTCCACTTCGCCCAGGCCGCCTGGACCGGGCGGGTTCGCCCATTCGAGATCAAGACGCTGCGCTTCGGCCTGGAGACGAAGGAGGCAAGGGAGGTGGACATGCTAGAACGGTAGACGTGCCGCGTCCCGCGTGCCGCGTGCCATGAGAAGAGAGGGCTTGTGGCGCCGGCATTCCGGGCACGCGGGACGCAGCACGCGGCACGCAACCCTGGCCTTGGGAAAGGAGACCTTGAGATGGAATGTGGTCGCTTGGGGATCGGCGTGGCGGCTGCGATTGCGGCCACGCTCTGTTTAGGGTCGCCCGCTGAAGCCGGCGCAAAGCGCCGCGTGGTCTACTACTCGCAGACCGAGGGCTTTCGCCACGGCGAAGGCATCGCCGCCGCGCTCAAGGTGCTCCAGGACGCCGCGGCGAAGGACGACGCGACCATCGAGGTCGAGGAGTGCACCGACTGCTCGAAGTGGACGCCTGAGTACCTCGGCAAGTTCGACGCGATGGCGAGCTACGGCGGCGGCGAGCTGACGAAGGTGAAGCCGCCACTGGCCGACGAGAACAAGAAGGCCCTCATCGAGTTCGTCAAGGGCGGCAAGGGCTTCGTCGCCATCCACTCGGCCAGCTACATGTGCCCCCAGACCAAGTGGCCCGAATACGACGAGATGGTCAACGGCGTCTTCGTGAGCCATCCCTGGAGCCAGAAGGTGCGGATGATCGTCGAGGACGCCAAGCACCCGTCCACCGCCCACCTCGGTGAGGCGTTCGAGGTCGTGGATGAGATTTACATGTTCATCCCCTGGTCGCGCGAGAAGACCCACGTCCTCATCAGCCTCGACAACGGCTCGGTTGACGTGGCCAAGAAGGGGCTGCGAGAGGACAAGGATTTCGGCATCGCCTGGTGCCACCCGTTCGGCAAGGGCAAGGTCTTCTACACCGCCCTCGGCCACGGCAGGAACGTCTGGGCCGAGGAGCGCTTCCAGAAGCACCTCCTCAATGGCCTGCTCTGGGCGATGGGCGACCTGCCAGGCGAGGCCACGCTGGGGACGGATGGCAGGC
>VGYW01000795.1 GCA_016872875.1 Planctomycetota bacterium
CAGGCGCCGGACGCCTGGTGAACTCCTGGGACCCCCAGGCGCAGCCGTCCGTGGCCAGCCGCGTGCGCGCGGGCGCGCGATGAGCTCGCGGGCCTGTGGCGGCGAGCGCCCCGCTTGCCGCCTGGCGGGGAGTACCGCAAGCGGGACGCTTGCGGCTACTCAAGGTGAGGTGTGAAGCCCCCATTGCGGGGCTTTTTTCGTTAAGGCCATTCACGAGGGAAACGACCATGGCTGGACTGACGACCCAAGCGAACCTGGAGACGCTCTCGCAGGTCTCCGCGCAACTGACTCACATGTTCAAGAAGGACTTCGTGGAGGTCCTCAACGACGAGGCGACGCTGTGGCGGATTCTGCCGAAGCGGAAGGCCTCGGGCGAGGCCGTGCGGGTGAAGTTCCACGTCGGCCGCAACACCGGCGGCGGGGCGACCACCGAGACCGGCTCGGTGGGCACCGCCGGCTACCAGGCCTTCCACTCGGCCTACACCGACTTCGCCATCTACACCAAGCCCATCGAGGTCACTGACCTGATGATGGCGAAGGCGATGGCGAGCGGCCACGACGGCTACGAGGCCTGGAAGGACGAGGTGGCCCGCGCGGCGGCGGACATGCGCCGCGACCTCGAGGAGGCCCTCTGGGGCGCCCAGAGCGGGAACTCGAGCCTGGGCGTCCAGGACGCTCTCGACGACGGGCAGGCCGTGGCCAGCTACCTCGGCCTGGCAAGGGCCGACTACCCGTTCCTCAAGTGCATCACCCTCGACGCCATCAGTGGCCAGAATCCCGGCCCGCTCTCGTTCGCGCTCCTGCGCGAGCTCTTCCGCAAGGTTCACCACGGCACCGGCGCCGACCTGGTGGGCGACGAGATGACCTTCAAGGCCGCCGACCAGGGCGGCGGGCGGGTGGATGTCCTCGTCACCACGCCCGAGATCGAGAGCGTCTTCGAGGCACTCGTCACCGCCAACGGCCGCTACCCGATCCCGCCCGTGGTGAACAGGCGGGTTGACCCCGGGCTGACCGACCTCTCCTACAAGGGGGCGGCGCTCATCGGCAGCCGCTTCTGCCCCGACAACAACCTCTTCGCCCTGGACCTGGCGACCTGGGGCATCGAGATTCTGCCCCAGGTGCTGGTGGGCGAGCGGGGCGAGCGGCTCGAGACCGACTTCGCCCTCATCCTCGAAGGCCGCACCGGCCAGAAGGTCACTGCCTTCTGGCGCGTCTACTTCCAGCTCGTCTGCGAGCGCCCCTGGCGCAACGGGCGGATCGTCAACCTCTCCCACACCGAGCCGCAGGGCTGAGGTCCGTGGGCGCGGGGGCGGCCGCCCAGGCCGCCCCCGCCGCCCTCGGCCGAGGAGAAGCGGCGAGGGAATCGAATGAACCGATTCAATCGAGCCCCCCAGGCAACCCACGCCCCACGAGGGGCCTTGTTGAGGAGACTGCCCCATGCTCGGCCGCATCACCTTCGTCAGCCTCCCCGCCCTCGTGCCCCTCGCGGCCACGGCCGCGACCGATGAGAACCCGATCGTGCGCTGGGGCATCGCGGGCGTCCTCAGCCTCGTCATGGCCGCGCTCGGCGTCGTCGGCAAGCGCCTCCTCGACGCCCACATCGAGTCGATCAGGAAGCTCGCCGACGCCAACGACAAGCACGCCCGCGCCGCACTCATCATCGCCGGCGAGCTGCGGGCCCGCCCCTGCCTGAAGGACTCCGAGCGGATCAACAAGCTGGCCGAGGAGGGGACCCAAGAGCCGTGAGGGAGCGAAGGAAGGGACAACAGGGACCACAAGGACCACAGGGACCAGCGGGACGGCACGTCGCTGTGGTCCCTGTGGTCCCTGTGGTCCCTTGCCTAACAACGAGGAGCAAGCTCAATGCCCATCATCACACAGGCCCGCTGGCTCGCCCGGTCGTGGCGGACGGGGCTGATTGATGTGCTGCCGGGCGGCGGCGCGCCGGCCGCGGGCGTCGTGGCCTGGGGCCTGCCCTTCCGCAAGCGCTGGGCCGGCGAATGGCTCCGCACGCACAAGGCGATTGACGGCGGCCGCCGCTTCGACCTGAGCTCCGGCGCGGTGCTGGAGTGGACGCACTCGGCGGCCCTCGCGGCCGCCGGCCTACCCATCGAGGGCGGCCTGCTCAAGGAGCGCATCGTCCTCGACCGCCAGCCCGCGACGAACCGCTTCGAGTTCGAGCTCGAGGTGCCCGCGGGCACGGCGTTCGCCTTCCAGCCGCCGCTCACGCAGCAGGAGGCCGAGGCGGGCCACGTGCGGCCCGCGGCCATCGTCGGCTCCTACGCGGTCTTCGGGCCGAGCGGCGAGAAGCTCGCGCACGTGCTGAGGCCGTTCGCTCTGGACGCCGACGGCCGCCGCGAATGGCTCACT
>VGYW01000796.1 GCA_016872875.1 Planctomycetota bacterium
AGGACGGCAAGTTCGGCGAAATCCGCCACGACCCCATGGCCATGCTCCCCTTCTGCGGCTACAACATGGGCGACTACTTCCAGCACTGGCTCGACATGGGCAAGCGCATGACCCACAGGCCGAAGGTCTTCCGCGTCAACTGGTTCCGCCGCGACGACGACGGCAACTTCATCTGGCCAGGCTTCAGCGAGAACCTCCGCATCCTCCTCTGGGTCCTCGAGCGCTGCCACGGACGCGGCGGCGCCATCAGGACCCCCATCGGCTACATCCCGACCTACGACGGCATTGACTGGGCCGGCCTCGACTTCCCCCGCCAGGCCTTCAGCGACCTCCACGCAATCTACACCGAGGACTGGCTCGAGGAGCAGGCCCAGAACCGTCAGTTCCTCGCCCAGTTCGGCAACCGCCTCCCGCACGAGCTCTGGTACGAGCACGCCGCCCGCGACCATCGCCTGCGAGGGGAAGGATAGGGTAGGGCGTGCATACCTGCACGCGGAACGGGCCTGGAAGTCCCCCGCCCGCTGCGCTATGATCCAGGGGGAAAGGATGGCCGATGGATATCCTTGCCCGCATCAAGCGAGCGGTCATCGCAGGGCGCGTGAAGTTCAGCATGATCCCGCTCACCAAGTGTCCGTCCTGCGGGAGCCGGAAGATCACGAGAGTCACCCGTGAATACGTCGGGGTGTATCGAGGCCAGCCCTACAAAGTGCCAGATGTGGAATTCGACGAATGCCCCGACTGCGGCGAGCAGGTCTTCGACCGCGAGATGGTTCAGCGCATCCAGTCTCACCGCCCACTCGTCCGCAAGGTGCGCCGCCGGGTGGCCATGTAGAAAACGATGGCCAAGCTCCGAATCACCCGATGTCCCACCTGCGGCGAGCGGCTCTACGACCGCCAGGCCATGCGCAAGATCAAAGCCCACTCCACGCGCTCCCGGATGCTCCAGCGTCCATCTTTTCACTGGAATCTCCCCTTCTGCCGCGCTATGATTGGAGCAGAAGGGATGGCCGATGGACATCCTCGTCCGCATCAAGCGAGCGGTCATGGCGGGGCGTCACCGATTCAGCGGCAAAGCGCTCCGCGAAATGGCTGCTGACGGCTTGTCGAAGCGAGACGTGATTGAGTCCATCTTCACCGCGAGAGCCATCTACAAGGTGATTCGCTCGACAAGTCCCTTTCGCGAGCACGCCACGGAACGCCTCTTCATCATTCGGAGCCGGAACCTGAGCGGGCTCCTGATCTACACCAAGGGCAAGCTGATGACTGAAGGAGGCAAAGAGACCTTCTACTTCCTCGTATGGTCCAAGAGGGCTCTATGGAGCTAGCGTCATGGAGAAGCTGACGAAGTGCCCCACCTGCGGCAGCGGGAGAATCAGGATCGTCCGCCGCAACTGGACGAGCGTCTTCCGGGGGCAGCGCTACACCGTCCCGCGGCTGCGGTTCTACGAATGCCCCGATTGTCACGAAACCGTCTTCGACCCCGACGCCGTTGACCGCATCGAGGCCCTCCGCCCCACGCGCTCCCACACCCGGCCGCGTGCGGTGGCTATGGGGTAGGTGGTGTGACCTCCCACCGATGCCCCGACTGCGCCGAGCGGGCCTGCGACCGCCAGGCCATGCGCAAGCTCGAAGCCCACTGCCCGCTATTCACGATGGTGCCTGCCGGCAAATGAGGGCTATCGAGCAGATGGGCTGTCGCAGCGCAAGTGACGCGAAGCCCGTGACCGTTCGACCCGCTCAGTCCCAATAGTCCTGCCTGGGATATCCGCCGCGATATGCCTTGTCGTCTCAGTGGATGTAGCGCAAGTCCAAGTAGTGAAGCGGGTAGTAGAGGTAGGCCAACACAGTAGGTCGCTGGTTCCTCATGAACCCACGTGGCATCCAGTAGTACCACTTCACGCCGCCCGTGCCCACGCATCCCGGCACGAACTTGCCGCTCAACGACAGGATTGCGTAGCTGCCGACGTAGACAGCTAACACAACCAAGATGCCCCACGCCTTTGACCTGTGTAGAACCATAGCCGACACTTAGCTCCACCACCCCTTGGGCTCGTTCCCGGGCTTTGGCCATCCCGCTTCTGTTTCATGCTATCCCGGTGTCCCCCCCGTCGCAAGGGCCGCGTGCCCGGCATTCGGGAACCCGCATTTGACACGCCGCGCCCACGGGGATAAGATACCGCGCTAATGTGGCTTGGCTCGACACCTCCCAATTCCTGAAAGGGCAAGCGGCATGGCAGACAAGGTGCGGCTGGCGATGATCGGCTGCGGCGGGATGGCGAACGGCCACATGCGTGGCTATGAACTCCTCTACCAGAAGGGGATGCGCAACTTCGAGATCGCGGCCTGCATAGACCCGAATCTCGAGAAC
>VGYW01000797.1 GCA_016872875.1 Planctomycetota bacterium
CGGGGGGGTGGACTTCGACGGGGAGTGGCTGGTCGTGGAGTTGTGCGGCGAAGAGTGCGCCGCCGATGTGGTGCGCGCCCCAGTCGGTCATGCCGCCGCCCGAGTAGTCGCGGAAGCTGCGCCAGGTGAAGGGGTGGAGGCCCTTGTTGTAGGGGCGCCAGGGGGCGGGGCCGAGCCACAGGTCCCAGTCCAGGCCCGGCGGCACGGGCTCCTCGGGCAGATAGCAGTCGCCGGAGGGGCCGCCGATGTTGACGAAGACCTCCTGGAGCTTTCCTGCGGCGCCGCCCCACATGACGCGATGATACCAGTTGTAGTCTTCCCAGACGCGCTGTGAGCCGCCGGAGAAGACGCGGCCGTAGCGTCGGGCGGTCTCGGTCATGATGCGGCCCTGGCGGATGGTGAGGGTTTCGGGCTTCTCGCAGTAGACGTCTTTGCCGTTCTTCATCGCGTCCACGGTGATGAGTGCGTGCCAGTGGTCTGGGGTGGCGCAGAAGACGGCGTCAATCTTGGGGTCCTGGGTGATTTCGCGGAAGTCGCCGACAGACTTGCAGTCGTTGTTGCCGTAGCGGGAGTTGACGGAGCTGCGGGCTTGCTCGCGGTGGGCTTCGTGGACGTCGCAGACGGCGACGCCGCGTAGCTCCTTGAAGCCCAGGAAGCCGCCCATGTCGCCGCGGCCCTGTCCGCCCATTCCGACGAAGCCCATGGTGAACTGGTCGTTTGCGCCGAAGGCGGTGGCCTTCATGACGACGGGGGCCGCGGCGGCCGCTCCGCTCGCGCGGCCAAGGAATCCACGTCTGGTCACTCGCCCGCTTCTCGCCATGTCGCTCGCTCCTTCACGGTGCAGCACGGACCGAAGGCCGATGCGTTCAGTATACGATCCTGGCGGGTGGATGCAAGCGGGGATTGAGATTCGAGAGTGCCCTTGGCCGTGACAAACGGGGATGATTGGATGTGTGGACGAATGGATGATTGTCTGACACCCATCCACCCATCCATTCATCCATTCATCCCCTGCTGTCTCGGGAGCGAGGCCGGTCAGAGTCTTGGGGCCAGGGCCTGGGGCGGGGTGTAGTGGGAGCCGTATTCCTGGAGGCTCTTGACGGCGATGCCGGTCTTGCGGAGGGCTTCGATGCCCTGGACGACCGCGGCGGCGGCGCTCACCGTGGTGATGAGCGGGATGCCGTTGGCGATGGCCACGTTGCGGATGTAGACCTCGTCCTTGCGCGGCGTCTTGCCGCTCACCGTGTTGATGACCAGCTTGATCTGCTTGTTCTTGATGAGGTCCACGACGTTGGGGCGGCCGACGGAGATGCGCTGGAGTGCCTGGACCTTGACTCCGTTTCGGGCGAGGGCGTTGGCCGTGCCCTCGGTGGCCACGATGTCGAACCCGAGGTCCTCCAGCCGCTTGGCGAGGAAGATGATGTCGCGCTTGTCGGTGTTGCGGACCGAGATGAAGACGGTGCCGCTCAGCGGCAGGTTGTTCCCTGCGCCCTGGTGGCTCTTGGCGTAGGCCAGCCCGAAGCTCGTGTCGAGGCCCATCACCTCGCCCGTGGAACGCATCTCGGGGCCGAGGACGGCGTCCACGCCGGGGAAGCGGACGAAGGGGAAGACGGACTGCTTGACGGCGACGTGGTCTACCTCGACCTCCTTGGTGAAGCCAAGCTCATCGAGGGAGTGGCCGAGCATGACCTTGGTGGCGATGTTGGCGAGGGGGACGCCGATGGCCTTTGAGACGATGGGGACGGTTCGGGAGGCGCGGGGGTTGACCTCGAGGACGTAGATGGTGTCCTCGCGGATGGCGAACTGGACGTTCATGAGGCCCTTGACCTGAAGCTCCTTGGCCATGAGGCGGGTCTGGCGCTTGAGCTCCTCGACCTGGGGGCCGGTGAGGGTGATGGGGGGGAGGACCATGCCGGCGTCGCCGCTATGGACGCCGGCCTGCTCGACGTGCTCGAGGATGCCGCCGATGACGCACCGCTCGCCGTCGGCCACCGCGTCTACGTCTATCTCAAGGGCGTTCTCCAGGAACTTGTCCACCAGGATGGGGTGCTCGGTGAGGGCTTCGGAGGCGATCTTGGCCTCGGCCATGTAGTGGCGCAGCTCGTCGTCGTCGTTGACGATCTGCATGGCGCGGCCGCCGAGGACGAAGGAGGGGCGGACGAGGACTGGGTAGCCGAGCTCGTTGGCGATGGCGCGCGCCTCCTCGAACGAGAGGGCGGTGCCGTTGGGGGCCTGGCTGAGGCCGAGCTTCGAGAGGAGCGCGGCGAAGCGCTTGCGGTCCTCCGCGATGTCTATCGAGTCGGGCGAAGTGCCGAGTATCCGCACGCCCGCGCGCTCCAGGGGCACGGGCGTGCGGATACT
>VGYW01000798.1 GCA_016872875.1 Planctomycetota bacterium
GGCGCTGGGCGGGAGCCGTACTCCTGGACGTCGAGAAGCGGTTTCATCGCATCAAGGGCCACCGCGACCTGGGCCAGCTCCTGACGGCTCTGGGCCGCGGCCCCCAGCAAGCCGAGCTTGCGCTCGGGAAGGAGGTGGCCTAAGATGAGCCCCCGGGCCGCCGCCTATTTCAACGGAGTTCGGGACATCGCCTTGAGCAGTTGCGCGGGTTGGGTGGCGATGACGCGCGTGCCCTCTACGATCTCGATATGCTGACTGACTACCTCCTCACCACCCCGCAGGCACACGATGGCCTGCTGGTAGAGCTCGGCGGGGAGGAAGGCGCCCCAGTCAGCGAGAAGGTCGAGCATGGTCTTCTTGAGCCACTCACCGTCGCTGTCCGTGTCCAGCCAAGCGGCGTCCTCCACACTGTATCGGCGGCGCTGCTCAGAGGTGAGCCGGGTGGATACGAACGTGTACTGTACGGCTGGCGGCCGCATGTTGATCAGCCTCCCGTGATTGAGGCCGGCCAGCAGCAGGTACTGGATGGCTTGCTTGCGGTGGTCCCGGGTCAACGTGCTCGCCGTCTTCAATTCGTACATCGCCGCCCCATCCAGCAGGATGTCCATGTGGTACGTCCTGGCAAACTCGCGGAATGAAACCTTGATGGGCACCTCCAGCCGCACATCCTTGTGCCCCGCCCTGTGGCACCGGAAGGCCAGTTCCTTCTTGTAGATCTTCTCATCCCAGAGCCGCCCAAGCTCTTTATGGATATCGAAGATCAGTCTCATCACCCCATAGTCAATCTCATAGAACTCCTCCTGCGAAATTGTCCTTATCCCCTCGGGCCCCTCTATCGGCATCCTATCTCCTCCTCTCTTCTCTTATCATTTTACCCATAATCATTTTACCTTTTCTCTTCTCCTCTTCCCGCCTCAACATTATCCAGAACCGCCGGCCCTTCCGCGGAAACCCCGAACGTGCCGGCCTTGATCTCCGGGTCCTTCACGCCGCCAGGGAACACCTCTTTGCCATTGAGCCAGGCGCGCAATGTGTCGCCGCGGGCTTCAAGGCGCATGGTGTCCACCCTCCACTGGTGCAGCCCGCGCTCCTCGGCTATCGGCTGCGGGGTCTCGCGCCACCCGGGGCATATCGGATTCGTCTTCCAGTCGAAGGGGGCCAGGGCGGGCGGCGAATCGGTCTTGGCGAGGACCGTGTCGGCGCCGTTGACGCGCTTGATGAGGCGGGCCTCGGAGCCGTCGTCGCGGCGCTCGACCTCCAGGCGGTAGTGGTTGTTGCCATCCGTGGCCCGGATGACGAGGCCGTGGACAGCCCTCCGCCCCTTGCCTATCTCGAATGGCTGCCCCCTCTGGCCGGGCGTGAGGAAGACTTCGGCCTGGACGCTGTAGTCGGTCCAGGGCGTCGCGTGGTCCCAGAGAAGAATGGACTTGGCGGTGCGGCTGTGCTGCCAGAGGGAGTTGAGGAAGGTGTGGCCCGCCGCGGGCGGGTGCCAGACGCCTTTCTCGCCGCCCAGGTCATGGCTCGACCAGAAACGCAGCACAGCCGTGCCGCAGTTGAAGTCGTCAGTGAAGCGGTGGGCGACCTGGATGGGCGCCGTGGCCTTGATGTCGCCCGCTTCGGCGGTGATCATGCACTCGCCCGGCTTGTCGCAGACGAATCGCCCGTCCGCATCCACCTTTCCCTCTGAGCAGGTCCACTTGACCTGGGTGGGCACTTGCTCGCCGAGGCCGTTGAGCACCGTGGCCTTCAGCACGATGGGCATGCCTGCCGGTATGGAGACCTGTCTTGGCGAAATCCGGATTTCGGCAGGGGCGTTCGTCGCCGCCGCGAACGTGAGGTCGGCCATGTAGAGCCGCTGGTTCTTCAGGTCGGGCAGGGCGCCGGCCATGTAGTACTCGTTGGGCACGGTGAGGCGGATCGCCAGCTTGCCCGCGGGCAGGGTTGCATACCAGGAGTAGGGCGTCCAATCGGTGGTGTCGATGACCTTCGTCTCCAGCTTCTGGCCGTACTGTCCACCGATGTTGAGGATGAGAAGGGGCCACGCGACGCCGAACTCGGCCTTGGCCCTCACGGTGAGGACGTGGGGGCCGGGCTTCTCGACCGTCACGAGGGTCTCGTAGTGTGTGCCGAACGAGCCGCCCTTGAAGGTGATGCTGCCGTCGGGGTTGGCGCCGCGAACGGATGTGAACTCGCCGATGGCGAGCTTCGTCAAGGGGGTCTTGACGACCGGGAAGAGCACCGGGTTGCGGCACTGCCGAACGTATTCGGCGTAGGTGAGGTCGCCCACCTTTGCCGCGATCTCCAGCTTCGGCGGCTCTTTCTCGATGGTGAGCTTGTTCCCGGCC
>VGYW01000799.1 GCA_016872875.1 Planctomycetota bacterium
GGCCGCACTACGAACCTCAGTCTCATTCGGCTGAGGTGCTACGACATCTCTTCAATCCGGAGGACGAGCATGGTCCGGAAAGCCGCTTTCCTGAACCTCCCGAACTGCCGCAAGTTGGCCAATGGCGAAGTGGAAGCCGTGGTGACGACCGACCTCGGGCCGCGCATCCTGCGCTACGGCTTTCCCGGCGAGGGGAACATCCTGGGCCTTTGCCCGCCCGACGCCAAGGTGACGACCGAGCTGGGGGACTGGCGCCCCGTTGGCGGCCACCGCCTCTGGACCGCGCCCGAGGACATCCCGCGGAGCTATGTGCCCGACGGCGCCCCCATCGAGTGCAAGAAGCTCAGCGACCTCTCTCTGCACCTCATCCAACCCGTGGAGGCCCCGACCGGCATCGAGAAGGAGATGACCCTCACGCTCGATGCGGCGGGCACCGGGCTGACCATCCGTCATCGCATCACGAACACCCTGCGGTGGGAGATCACCGCGGCTCCTTGGGCGCTCACCATCATGAACGGCGGCGGCGCGGTCATCATCCCGAACGAGCCCTACGGCTCCCACGACGAGTTCCTCCTGCCGGCTCGGCCGATGGTGCTGTGGCGCTACACGGACCTCTCCGACCCACGCTTCACCATCGGAAGGAAGTACCTGCGGCTGCGAACCGACGAGTCGCTCCCCGAATCCCAGAAGATCGGAGTCGGCAACAAGCAGGGCTGGGCCGCCTACTTCCGCAGCGGCACCCTCTTCGTCAAGCAGTTCCCCTACCTTGCGGGGGCGGCCTATCCCGACGACGGCTGCAACTGCGAGACCTACACCGCTGGCTCGTTCATCGAGCTTGAAACCCTCGGCCCGCTCCGCCTGCTCGCCCCCGGCGCCTGCGCCGAACACGTCGAGCGCTGGAGCCTGTTCCCCGACGTGAACATCGGCTCGAGCGAGGAGTCGCTGGACGCCGCCATGCAGCGTGCCATCACCAGCCTCCCTCCGCTAGGGGGGTTCAAGGAGTCTTGATGTCTTCCATAATCCGCAATCCGAAATCCGGAATCCGAAATCTCCTTCTTGTTGCGCTCGCCCTCTGCCTGTCCGGCTGCACGATGTTCTTCTGCGACGGGGGCGGGCCGCTGAAGCGCGAGGAGCTGGGCGACTGGCTCGGCCTGGCGGCCAGGCCGGCCCCCGAGCCGCAGAAGCTCGCCGCACTGGTGCAGGAGCTCAGGCAGATCAAGCACGCGGGGTTCGTCGGGCGGTACTCCCTCCCAGGCGATGCCTCCGTCCTCTCGCTCAAGTTCTTCTTCCTCTTCGACATCCCGTTCACCCCCGCCCCTGGGCTGGTGGTCAAGGGGCGGCGAAGCCCGTGGCTGGCCTTCGTGCCAGGCGGCCAGCGGGGGCGATGGCTCTACTTCGTCCCGGCCAAGCCGGCCGTCAAGCAGTTCGTCGCGCTCCAGGAGCAATGGGACGCCTTGCTCGTGTGGTTCGACAGGGTGGAGGCCTACGACGTGGCGACGCGCGAGCGCGTGGCCGCCCGCCGCAGCGACGAGCTCGTGGGCCTCGGGCTGGGCTGGACCCGCGTCCGCGAGGTCGTGCCCCTCGACGAGGACGAGCAGCCAGGCGTCCACGCCCTCGCTCGCCCCAAGCTCGACCCCGCGAAGCTCAGGTACATGGTCCGCGATGGCAACTGCCTCCTCCTCGGCCTCGTCGGATGGGGCAGGGTGAACCACACCCGTTACCTCCAGCTCCTCTGGCTCCCCATCCCCATAGGCAGCGCGATATGACGCCATTTCGGATTTCGGATTTCGGATTTCGGATTGCCAATCCGCGATCCGCTCTCCTTTTCGTTGCCCTCTCCCTGGCCCCGGGGTGCTCGGCGTCGTTCAGGGCGGGAAGGCTCGAGCGCGGCGGGGCCTGGCCGCCCGGGCCGCCAGCCGATGCCGCAAAGCTCCGCTCTGTGGCCATCTCGTTCGACGGGGTGTGGCTCGACGACGGCCGCGAGTTCCCGATGTCACCACGCAAGAGGTTCCTCTACCGGAACGCGACTCATTGGGCCTACTACCTGTCTGGCCGCTTCACCCACGTGCGGCCCGCGCCCGCGCTGGCCGACCTGAGAATCGAGGCGCGCCTGGCCGAGAGGCACGCCTGCTCGCCGGCGGCCCTGCGCGTGGCCCACGCGCTCACCCTCGGCCTCCTGCCCGCCTGGGAGCGGCACGAATGGACCCTGGCGACCACGGTCAGCGACCAGGCAGGCAAAGAGCTTGGCCACTTCGAGAAGTCCGAGGCTGTCCACACCTGGCACCAGTTTCTGCTGCTCCTGGCCTTCCCATTCGCCCCGCCGCCGGGCGTGGCCGCCGACTGC
>VGYW01000800.1 GCA_016872875.1 Planctomycetota bacterium
GCACGCATCCGCCGGCGAAGAGCGCGTAGTGGCCCGCCTCGGCCAGGCGGCGGACGATGCGCTCGGCCTTCTGGCGGAGGGAGGCGGAGAGTGGATGGGTGGATGGGTGGATGGGTGGATGGGTGTCAGAGCCGCTCAATGAGTCTGGCCCCCAAATGCAGTGAGCCACGCTCTCTTCAATCGTCCTCGTCCTCGTCGTCGTCCTCGTCCTCGAACTCTCCCGCAGCAGAAGCGCAGGATTCGACGACGAGGACGACGACGACAACGACGACGATCGGGGATCGGACTCTCTGTCAGGGTCCGTCCTCCCCTGGTGAGAAGTAGCGTCGGACCAGGGCGCGGTATTGCCAGGGGATGTCGCCGCGGCGGGTGGCGGCCTCGGCTGCGGGGCGGGTGGCGAGGAGGCGGCTCTCGACCTTCACCGTCGCGCGCGGCACGGGGGTGGGCTCCTGAGGCTTGACGAAGTCGGGGGCATGCTGGTGGACCTGCTCCTTGCCCTTCTTCGACTTGTCCCCATCGGCAGCAGCGATTTCCCCGCCACGGGCTTCGCCCGCCAGCTCCCGCTGAAAGCCGTCGAGGATGCGTTGCGTGCTGGCCATGAGGTCGCGTTCAGAGTCGGTCTTGGCGCGCTCCCTGGCGTCTGGCGCGCCTTTTGCGGCGGCGTCGTTTGCCGCGCGAGCCTTCTCGATGCCTTGCATGGCCTTCTCAGCGACCTTTCGGGCCTTCTCAGCGGTCGGCTCGGAGGCGGCGAGCGCTCCGAGGCTGCGGTCTATCTGCTCGATAGTTTGCTTCGCGCGGTCGAGGCCTTGCTCGCTGGCGACGCCCGCGAGCTTTCCGAGGTGAACCCTCGCCCCGTCGGTGGCCCGGCGGACGGCGTCCCGCTCGGCCTCGCGCGCGGCGCGCGCCGCGCCCCAACCGAAGACGTCCAGAGGCGGCACGAGCGCGGCCACGGCCAGCCCCACCGCGCACAGGGCCAGCCAGCGGGCCCGTGCGGGAATGCGGACGGGGAACTCCTTGCGTGGGTCGAAGGCGGCGGCGCGGCGCTGGGCGTCGGCGCGGACCAGTTCCGCCATCGGCCCCTCGCCGGCGGCCAGCGCAGTGGAGAGGCGCTCGTGGAGGCCGAGTTGCGCATCGGCTCGAAGCGCGGCGGCCTGCTGAGTGGGCCAGCGGGACATCGCTGCCGCGAAGCTGGCGAGCGCCGCGGCCAGAATCGGCGCGGCCACGATGAGGCCGGCGTTGGCCCCGAACGCCAGGAGCCGCTCGCCGAGGAGGAGCGCCGCGGCAAGGCCAAACCCGATGCTGAGCCAGAGGGCGCCGGCCGCCAGCAGCCCATTCAGGCCGATGCGCCGCGCCGCCCTGCTTACGAATGACTCCACCTGCTCCATCGAGGTCCATTCCTTCCTGAGCCTGTGCCAATTATACCCGGGCGCTGGCTGATGTTCAACAATGACGGCTGAAGCGCGTGCAACTGGCGTGCCGCAGGATCGCCAGGGGGCCGATCTGCGTAAGGCATTGATAGCGCTTGGCTTACGATGGACGATGGTTTGGGGCGTACCACAGCCGTGGACAAGGCGTGTCCGGCGCCCTGGCTTCCGCTGCCCGCTATCAGGAACCTGTGAGGCAATGACACGGACCTACACGGACGGACACGGACACACGCCCGCCGCCGAGGAATCTGCCCGTCCGTGCTTGTCCGTGGGCGTCCGTGTGATCTCTTCACAAGCTCTATCAAGCGCGGCGGGAGCGCCTGCGGGCGAGGAAGGCCTGGTAGTCCTCGGGGGTGTCAATGCCGCGGGCCTGGTAACTGGTGATGCCGACGATGATCTTGTGGCCGTGTTCGAGTGCGCGGAGCTGCTCCAGGCTCTCGTGGTTTTCGAGTGGGGAGGGCGGGAGGCTGGCGAAGCGGAAGAGGAAGTCGCGGCGGAAGACGTAGAGGCCGATGTGGCCGAGGTAGACGTGCTGGTCGCCTGGGGGCGGCTCGGGGTAGCTCTTCGAGGCAGGGATGAGGGCGCGGGAGAAGTAGAGCGCGTAGCCGCGGGCGTCGAGGACCACCTTCACGAGGTTCGGGTCGCGCAGCCGGGCGGGGTCGGCCACGGGCGCGGCCAGGGTGGACATGTCGGCGTCGGGGTGCCGCTCCAGGAGCGCGACGGCGAGGTCAATGGCCTCGGGCTCGAGCTCCGGCTCGTCGCCCTGGACGTCTACGACAAGGTCAGCCTTGAGTGCTCGGACGGCCTCGGCCACGCGGTCGGTGCCCGAGCGGTGGGCGGGGGAGGTCATGACCGCCCTGCCGCCGAAGGACTCCACGGCGGCACGGATGCGCTCGTCGTCCGTAGCG
>VGYW01000801.1 GCA_016872875.1 Planctomycetota bacterium
ACCAGGGGCACCTCCCGGTCATCAAGGTCACGGGCGACAACCTCCCCCAGGCCTGGGAGCGCGCCATGCTCGCGCTCTGGGACCAGGGCGTGGACATCCGCACCGAGTACGACCGCCGCGACAAGGCGGGCCGCTTCCTCGACCCCCCCAGCCGCGACTGCACGATGATCGTCGAGGTCCTCGACCCCTTCGCCGAGCCGCGCATCCACAAGAACTTCCCTGGCGGACCCGCCGAGCTCGAAATCTACCGCCAGGAGGTTGTGGACGGCATCCACGACCACTGGGTGGACCCCGCCGACCCGGACAAGTGGACCTACACCTACCACGAGCGCCTGTGCGCCTACAAGCCCACAACCGACCTCGAGGACCCCAAGGCCAGGCACCTGGCCCCCGTGAACCAGCTCGAATACGTCATCAACAAGGCAGCAGAGGCCACCCACAGCCGCCGCATCCAGGCCATCACCTGGATGCCCACCGCCGATCCCCAGACCGTTGATCCCCCCTGCCTCCAACGCCTCTGGTTCCGCCTCCTGCCCGACGACGCGGGCAAGCTGCTCCTCAACCTCAACACCCACTGGCGGAGCCGCGATGCCTACAAGGCCTGGTTCATGAACGCCTTCGCCCTCACCGACCTCCAGCAGCGGCTCGCCGCCGAGATCGCCGAGCGGCTCCGCCAGCCCGTCGGCGTCGGCTCCTACACCGACATCTCCGACTCCTTCCACCTCTACGGTAGCTACTTCGCCGAGTTCGAGCCCGAGCTCGAGAAGATGAAGGCCGACCCCGACTACACGAAGCGCGCCTGGCGCTCCGACCATCCCGCCGTAGTCATGATGTTCGAGGAAACGAGAGCGAAGCTCAGTGCTGATCCCGATTTCATGAGATCGAAATGAAAGGTGCGTGCCGCGTGCCGCGTGCCACGTGAGAAGAGACGAGAGCCGGTGGTCTTCTCTGAGGCACGCGGCACGCGGCACGCGGCACGGACATGTCCCCCCGCCGCCCAACCCGTACGGTCTGCAAAGGCCCAGTCCCCGTCGGCTCCGGCCACCCCATCTCCGTCCAGACGATGGCCAACACCCGCACTGAGGACGTCGCGGCCACCACCGCCCAGATCCACGAGCTCGAGGCCCTCGGCTGCGAGATAGTCCGCGTGGCCGTCCTCGACCGCGCGGCGGCGAAGGCGATTGCGGCGATCCGCCGCGAGATACGCATCCCGCTCGTCGCCGACATCCATTTCAGCCACCGCCTGGCCCTCGCCGCAATCGAGGCGGGCGCCGACGCCATCCGCATCAACCCCGGCAACCTCAAGAAGCCCGAACACGTCCGCGAAGTCGTCCTTGCCGCCCGCGGCCGCGGCATCCCCATCCGCATCGGCGTCAACTCCGGCTCCATCCGCCCACGCCACGGCCTCCAAGTCGCCCGGTCTGGTGGCACAGGCATCTTGCCTGTGGGCGCCACAGGCGGGACGCCTGTGCCACCGGACACTGACCTGGTCCCATTGATGGTCGAGCGCACGATGGACTACGTCCATCAGTTCGAAGACCTCGGCTTCCGCGACATCGTCCTCTCGCTCAAGGCATCCGACGTGCTCTCCACCGTTGCGGCGTATCGCGCCGTGGCCGCGCGGTGCGACTACCCGCTCCACCTCGGCGTCACCGCCGCCGGGCCGCCCGGCATCGGCACCATCAAGTCCGCCCTCGCACTCGGCATCCTCCTCTCCGAGGGCATCGGCGACACGATTCGCGTCTCCCTCACCGGCCCCCCCCACAAGGAGGTCGAGGTCGCCTACGACATCCTGGCCTCGCTGGGCCTCCGCGAGCGGCGCCACCCCGAGATAATCTCTTGCCCCACCTGCGGCCGCTGCGAGATTGACCTGCCCGCCCTCGTGGAACAGGTGGAGCAGGCCCTTCGCTGCGCGCCCCCACCCCTCCGCGTCGCCGTCATGGGCTGCATCGTCAACGGCCCCGGCGAAGCAGCGGACGCCGACATCGGCGTCGCCGCCGGCAAGGGCACCGGCTACCTCTTCCGCCGCGGAAAGCTCCTCCGCGAAGTGCGCGCCGACCGCTTGGCGGAGGAGCTTGTGGCGGAGATGGGCGCGTGTAATCTCCTACGCTTTGTAAGCCCAGATCCGAACGGCCTTTGCAAATCCACGTCACCAACAGACAGGCCCAGCTCCCGTAGGGTGCGGAGGTGAGATTGGCTGAGCCCTGCTATTTGCAGACGTGTACACGTCTGCAAATAGCAGGGCGGACCTTGCGACGAGGTGAAGTTGGCTGAGACTCTTGGCCGCTCCGCTTCCTGCTGCCGCCTCCATTGCTCGCTTGCCCGCCC
>VGYW01000802.1 GCA_016872875.1 Planctomycetota bacterium
GGGTCGAACCAGGCTCCGCCGCTGAAGGGCGCGGCGAACCAGCCACGATTCTTATTCTCCCACGGCTGGTCCGGCTTCACCACGGGATTGTCCTTGCAATACTCCACGCGGTGAAACGTCCGCTTCAGCGTCGTCTCCTGCACCAGGAAGTCGTCCACGAAGAGCTGCCGCCCCACGTCAATCGGAATGACCTCTGGCGGCTTGGCCAGATAGGGCACGGGCATCGGCTCGTTGGGCGGCCTGTCGTACTTCGGCGGCCAGGCCTCGGGCAGCACGATGCCGTTGTAGAGCACCTCGCTCCCCGCCGCCCGTGCCGCCGCGAGAACGCCCAGGCCGATGACGAACAGCCACGCTGCGGATTCCTTCATCTACGCCTCCTTCGCGCGTGAGGAAGGGCACTCGTCACCTCAGGTGACTACGGTAAGGATGCAGGCCACGCCTGTCAAGCGCCAGATGGCTCGCCTGTTTGTGAACGGCTTGCACTAGCAGAGAAACGCACTATAATGGGCGCTGGATACCAAGGGTGTGCGGGCGCTGCGTGGCCAAGGGGACTTGTCGCTGATGGGTTCCCTCGCGCGGCCTTCGACGCATTCCGGCGCCGAAGCGGGGCAGAGCGGAGACGCTTGCCACCCAGGGCAACACCCTTGGTATCCACCGCAGCGGCGCCGGTTGCTTGGCCCGCCATAGTCGCCAGTTCGGGGCGCCAATGGACGAGGCAAAGAAGCAACCGGCGAAAGAGCATGGTTCTGTGAAGGGACCGTACACCCAGTCCTCGGTGAGGTCCCGCATCGAGGCGCTGTTCCTCGACAACGTCGGGAGAGTCCTGACGCGCGAGCAGATCATGGCTGCGGCCAAGGACCCCAAGACCGGGCGAACCCCGGAGAACTGGCACCAGCGCATGTCGGAACTGAGGACAGATGCAGGCTACACGATCCAGTCCTGGCGAGACCGCGAGGACCTCAGGATCAGCGAATACTTGATGCCGACGGCCAAGAAGCGTCAATCTGGCAAGAGAATGAAGATTGGGGGGCGGGCGTGGAAAGAAGTCCTGAAGCGCGCCACTGACGCGTGCGAGTGGACGGATGGCGGCGTTCGATGCGGCCTTAAGGAGGGCGAGAGCGATCCCATAGGCGGTGGGCGGGTCCACCTGACGCCGGACCACAAGAGGCCCCATTCCGTTGACCCGCTTGCAGACCCCAACGATCCCAACGCGTGGCAGGCGCTCTGCGGAAGGCATCAGGTGCTCAAGAAGAACTTCTGGGACCACACGACAGGCAAACTGAATGTGCATGCCATCGTCCAGGCGGCGCCTGAGCGTGTCAAGCGCGAGGTCTATGCCTTCCTGAAGGATTACTTCCACCAATGAGCCGGTCAGCAAAGAAGCCCACGAAGTACCGAGAGAGCCATGCCGATGCCGAGCACATGGTGTCTGAGCTATTCCAGGGTCTGGAAACAGGGCTTCTGGAGGCATCGGCCCCGACCTCGGCGAGCGTTGTCATCCTGCCCCCGCACGACGTCCTGCGAACACTGGAGAGGGTCAGAGGGCAGGTAGCTGCGACAATCCTGGACCCCTGGTACAATAAGGGGATAGGCGGAACCCGGTCAGACTACCATGATTGGCTCTCGCAAGTGCTCGATGCGGCTTGCGGGGTGTCTTCTCACGTCTTCCTGTGGGGGTTCCCTGAGATCGTGGCCAAGTGCCTCGACTACGTTCCCCCAGGCTGTGAACTCGTCGCATGGCTCACGTGGTATTATAAGAACTGCCCATCCGTGATCAGAGGCTGGCGCTCGGCACAGCTTGCTTGCCTCCACTTCGCTCACCGGGGAGTGCGCATCTACCCGGAACACTTCCTCAACGGCGCCCAATTGGAGAAGCAGCGGGAGGGGAAGCTGCGCTACATGCCCGGCCCCCCGAGCGTGATCGAGGCGCCTCTGATAGTGGGCTTCGTCGGCCGCTCGGAGAAGACGGGCCACCCCGCCCAGAAGCCCGTGGCGGCCATTGAGCCCCTCATCAAGATGACCACACAGCCGGGGGACATCGTGCTCGACCCCATGTGCGGCTCGGGCACCACCGGCGTAGCCGCGCGCAACCTGGGCCGCTACGCGATCCTTTGCGACATCTCCGAGGAATACACTCGAATGGCGGAAGAGCGGCTGGGCGTCAGGCGGGTCGGCTCTCTGCCGGAGTTCCACATTTCCGAGTTGTTCCCAGAACATGTCAGTGTGACTAGCTGACGCTAATCGCGCCTAAGCGCAGAAGGACCACGTTGGCCGGTTTTCAAAGGTTTCAATGGCCGCCCCCGAAGGACTGGCAGGACTTCGAGC
>VGYW01000803.1 GCA_016872875.1 Planctomycetota bacterium
GAGCGCCTTTGGTGCCGTTGATGATGTCAACGGGCATCTCACGCACCCATCGCGTCTAGGGATGCTCCACGTCTGGAGCGGGCCTCAATGATGAGCAAGCGTTACGCTGGTTTGGCAAACCACATTCTTGCCTGTCGAGTCGTTAGGAGGACAGGCACTCTTGCCTGTCCCCACACTCGCATACGCCCGCGAAGCACGCCAGCGGAGGTGACCGGAGATGAAGACTCTGAAGCGAAATGGCATCGCGGCGGCCGTCATCGCGGCCCTCGGCATCCTGGCCGGCATCTGGGTGCTGACCAGGGACGTTGAGTTCGTGAGGAACGAGAAGGGCGAGCGCGACTGGGGCAACATCCAGGAGCGCGAACAGGACAAAGACCAGCTGTTCAAGTTCCTGGGCCACGACGTCAGCAACATCGACATCACCGTCCGCGAGGTGGACTACACCTACATCACCGACGCGGAGAAGAAGAAGGCGGAGCAGGCCGCGACCTCCCCGCCGGAGACCAAGACCGGCGAGGCGAAGACCGGCACGCCGGAGGCCAAGCAGCCCACCGCTGAGCCCCTCGCCGTCCCGGAGTCCCAGCAGAACGTGAAGGAGCGCAAGCTCGGGCTGGCCCGCGTGGACGGCAAGTGGACGCTGACAGCTCCCATCCACGGCAAGGCCGACCAGGGCAGCGCCGATGGGCTGGCGACCGCCATCGCCGAGCTACGGGTAAAGGGGACCGTACCCGACGTTACCCCTCTTGACCCCAAGTACGGCCTGAACAACCCTAGCGTCATCGCCCAGGTGTCGCTGAACAAGGGCCGCCAGATCACCCTTCTCATCGGCCGCGACACGCCCGTCGGCTCGGACGTCTACCTCATGATCGAGGGCCGCCGCACGCTCTACTACGCCTCCAGCTCCGTGAAGACCTCGCTCATCAAGGAGCCCAAAGACCTCCGCGACAAGAAGGTCGCGCAGTTCGAGACCGAAGACGTCAAGGCCCTCGTCCTGGACGCCGACGGCAGCCGCCTCGTCTGCGAGCAGACCGGCAAGAAGAAGGAGCGCGAATGGTGGCTCACCAAGCCCGCCGAAGCGCGCGCCGACAACACAACCGTGGAGGACGTGCTCAGCGCCGTCAAGAACCTCGAGGCCAAGGACTTCGTCGATGACGTGAAGTCCCTCGGCGCCTACGGGCTCGACAAGCCGACCGTCGTCGTCCGCCTCGACTTCGGCAAGGACGAAGACGACGTCGTCGTCAAGCTCGGCAAGCACACCCAACACGCCGTCGCGGACACGACTTCCTCCTCGACGAGCACCCCGAAGGACATGATCTACTGCATGACCGACGGGCGGGACGAGATCTTCCTCGTCGAGGCCGACATCGAGGGCAAGCTCAAGAAGAAGCCCATCGACCTCCGCGACACCGACATCGTGGACTACGAGACCAACAAGGTCGATAAGATCACGATTGAGCGCAAGGGGCAGAAGACCATCGAGTTGGTCAAGGCCGATGGGAAGTGGAGCATCCAGAAGCCGGAGTTCGCCAACGCCGACTTCTCCAAGGTGGACAATCTCCTCTGGGACGTCAAGGACCTGAAGGCGTCCGAATTCCTGGACGACAAGCCGATCAGCCCAACCGTCTCGGGCTTGGACAGCCCCGAGATCAAGGTGACGCTCTCCGTCGAGGGCCAGAAGACGCCGATCGAGGTGAAGTTCGGCTACCAGGACAAGACCGGGCGCTACTACTGCCAGACCAGCACGCTCAGCGCGCCCGTCCTCGTGGACAACTCCTCCCCGTCGAAGATCCCCACGGGCATCGACGCCCTCAAGGAGCAGAAGGCGGAGACCCCGCCGAGCACCATGCCGTCCGTGACACCCAAGGCCACCACGACACCACCGACCGGCGCGACGCCACCTGCGCCGCCGCCGCCGACGAAGGAGACGAAGTAGCCTCGCCGGCCCCTGCAACTGCTGACCATCGCAGAAATACGGAAACAGTGTACCTAGTTTCAAAACTCAGGGACTGGCACCCATTTTCCCCCCCACACGCCCGACTACGCGTCACCTATCGCGGAAAATGGTGCCTGTCCCTGATTGAAACTACCTCAGTGGGGCGGGCATTCTTGCCCGCCAGGGGCGGTGGCGGGCGAGAATGCCCGCCCCACTGTTTCCGTATCTATCGGGAACTTGCTAAGCTCACCGCGCCGGGAGCCTCGTCGCTCCCGGCGCAGTTGTTGGTGGCACGCGCGGCTCGCGCGTGATCGCGCCGTTCGACCCCGGAAGGTGCCTCCGCCTCATCGGTGGAAGGACGCACCGACAGGATCGTACCCCTGCAGGAGC
>VGYW01000804.1 GCA_016872875.1 Planctomycetota bacterium
GGCGGCCACTTGCCCCTCCGCGGCGACGCCCTGCTGGCGTGCGTTGGCAAGGTAGGCTTCGATATAGCCCGCGGCGAGCGCCTGGAAGCCTTCGCCCATGAGCGGGCCGTGGGCCTCGCGCAGGCGGCTGAGCCTGTCGCCGGCCTGGTAGTCGCTGGGCAGGCCGGGCTCCATCTCGCGGAAGCGGGTGGCGTGGATGCGCACGTCGCAGGCGTGGCAGGCGACGATTTGCGCGCCGTGGCAACGAGCCAGGGCGAGGGCCAGCTCGCCCCCCGCGGCCGCGGGGGCCGAGCCATCGAGCGCCACCGCTATTCGTTCGATCTTCACGCCGGTCCTACCCCCCGGTCTCTCACACGGCCCCACGGCCACTGAACCAGTATTGTATCAGGATTCCGCTCCCTGTCCACTCAGGGCGTCGGGGGCGCGAAGCCGCGGCGGACGGCGTTCTCGCTGAAGGTCTTGGGCTGCATGAACTGGCGGAGGTAGTCCGGCCCGCCGGCCTTCGAGCCGATGCCGGACAGGCGCATCCCGCCGAAGGGCTGGCGGCCCACGACCGCGCCAGTGATCGGGCGGTTGACGTAGAGGTTGCCCACGCGGCAGGCGGCGCGGGCGTGGCGGATGTGCTCGGGGTTTCGAGTGTAGACGCCGCCCGTGAGGCCGTACTGGGTGCCGTTGGCGATGGCGACGGCCTGGGCGAAGTCCTCGGCGCGGAGCACGCACAGGAGCGGCCCGAAAATCTCCTCCTGGGCAAGTGGCGAGTCGGGGGCCACGTCCGCGACGATCAGCGGCTCCACGTAGTGCCCCTGCTCGCGAAACCGGGCCACGTCGCGGTGGCGGACCAGATACTCGCCAATATCCTCCCCGCGGCCAGGCAGGAACTGGATCACGCCGGGCGGCACCCCGGCTTCTTCCCAGACTTCCATCAGGTGGGCGGCGACGACGGACGCCGGCTCGGCCGGCTTCATGATCACCGTGTTGCCGGCCGCGGCCGCGGCGGAAACCACGCCCGTCAGAATGGCCAGCGGGAAGTTCCACGGGGTGATCGCCACGGCCACGCCCAGCGGCTCGTAGAAGTAATCGTTGGTCTCGCCCGGCACGTTGCGCCGCCACGGCTCGCCGAGCCGCGCCGCCTCGCGCGCGTAGAACTCGCAGTAGTCAATCGCCTCCACCACGTCGGCATCGGCCTCGCGCCAGCCCTTCGCCTCCTCGAAGACCTCCCAGGCGGCGAGCTCGAAGCGCCGCCGCCGCAAGACCTCGGCGGCGCGCAGGAGGCACTCGGCCCGCTCGCGAGCCGGCCGTGCCGCCCAATCGGGGAAGGCCCTGACAGCGACGCGGACGGCTCTGGCCGCGTCGCGCCGCGAGGCGAGCGCCACGCGCCCCACGGCCTCAGCCGTCAGGCCGGGGTCCGTCGCAAGCATCTCCCCTGCCCCATCGGCCCCTCGGCCGCCAATCCAGAGCGGGTAGAAGCAGCCGAACTGCGTCCGCACGTCGGCGAGTGCGGCGGCCATGGCGTCGCGCGCCTCGGGCCGCGCGAAGTCGCTCACAGGCTCGTTCTGGAAGGGCGCATCGAGCCCACTGGGCGTTCGCAGTGCGGGCTTCAGCCCGTCCTCCAAGAGACGGCCTGAAGGCCGCACTACAAACGTGGGCGGGGCAAGGAGCTCGGGGACGGGGAGCGGGCAGGCCCACATCTGGCGGAGGAACGCCGAGCGCGAGGTGGCCTCGAGCAGGCGCCGCACGAGGTAGGCCAGGCCAGGCACAAGCTCGCCGAAGGGGACATATACCCGCACGCGATGCCCGCGCTCGGCGAGCACGCGGTCGAGTTCCCCGCCCAGGCCGTAAAGAGTCTGGAACTCCACGGCGCCCTGCGGCACGCCGAGCGCGTCGGCGGCGGCGATGGCGTGGGCGATGGAGCGGACGTTGTGGCCCGCGACGGCCGGGCGGAGAAGGGCGTGGTGTTTCAGGACGTAGCGCGTGGCCCACTCGAAGTCGGCGTCCGTCGCCGCCTTCGACTGGTAGACGGGCACGGGCCAGTTGCTGTATTGCGCGCGGAGAACCTCGTAGTCCCAGTAGGCGCCCTTGACGACGCGGAGGTTGGCCGGCGTGCCGCGCCGCTGCACCCAGTCGAGCAGGGCGGCAAGGTCGGCGCGGTTCTCGGGCAGGTAGGTTTGTATCGTGATGCTCGCGTCGGGCCAGTCCCGGAACTCGTCCTCCAGGAGGATGCGTTGGAAGATGCCGAGGGTGAGGTCCTTGTGCTCGCGCTGCTCCATATCCACGTTCACGGAAGCGCCGAGCTGGCGTGCTGCGTGGAAGATGGCGCGGAGG
>VGYW01000805.1 GCA_016872875.1 Planctomycetota bacterium
CTGCCGGTGGCCGAAATGCGAAAAATCCCAGGGGGTCTGGGGGACTGGTCCCCCAGCCCAGCCTCGCGCTTGGCGCTCGTTCGGAGCGATCGCCACTGGGACAAGCTCAAGAACTTGGGACGCTCTCGACTTCTTGCTCCCTTACCCCCCGCGCGAAGCGCGGGAACGCGGTGCTCCCGTTCTGTGCGGGGCTCGCCTCCGCAATCCAGAGCGGTCTCAAGCGACCGCACTCCGACAGGCTGCCGCACGTGATGAGAGCCCCCGCCGTGCTTGAAGCGAGCGCTTCGGCGAAGGCCCCGGAGCCATCATCTCCCTCGACGGCCGGTGAGGTGCTAGGGGCGATGCGTCAGCCTGTCGGAGTGCGGCGGCTCGACGCCGCTTTTCATCGTGGCCGCGCAAAGGCCCAAGCCACCAGGCGCGCCATTCATCCTCCCTGTTGATCTTCCCACCTGGAAATCCTACATTCGCGTCATTCGCGTGTTTCGCGGGCACATGATCGTTCTTGCAGGAGGCGTGCGTTGACCCCACGCGAGCGGATGTTGTGTGCGGCGAAGGGGGGGAGGCCAGACAGGGTGCCGGTGTCGCCCTGGGGATTCGGGCGCATCCCGCCCGAGAGCGAGCTGGGGCGCGAGCTGGTGGCTCGCTGCGATATGTGGATTGACAGCGGCGCGGCCTTCGCGTTCTCCGGGGCGAAGCTGGCGTCGGAGACGACGACGGAGACGACGCCCGACGGGACGATCACGACCACGGTGTATCACACGCCCGGGGGCGACCTGCGGGCGCGGCGACAGCGGACGGCCATCACCTCCGCCACCATCGAGTTCCCGTGCAAGGGGGCGGCAGACGTCGAGAAGCTCCTCTCGGTGCCCTACGAGCCGCTGGCGCCCGACTTCAAGCCGTTCCACGCGGCGAAGGCGAAGTACGGCGAGGAGGCCCTCGTGTGCCTCGGCGTGGCCAACGCGGTGTGCTGGGCGGCGGAGACGCTCTCGCCGCAGGACTTCTGCCTGCTGTGGGCCGATGCGCCCGACCTCTTCGCCGAGTTGTGCCGCGTGGGCTGCGAGCGGCTCGACGCCTTCGTCGAGACCGCCTGCAAGGCGGGGGTTGACTGCTTCCGCATCATCGGCGGGGAGTACGTGACGGTGCAGCTCGGCCCGAAGGGCGTCCCCAGGCTCCTCGCGCCCTTCGACCCCCAGCAGGTCGGCATCATGCACCACTATGGGGCGGTGGCGCACTACCACAACCACGGGCCGATCATGCGGTTCCTCGACGCCCTGGCTGGCCTGGGCATTGATTCGCTCGACCCCCTCGAGGCCCCGCCGTGGGGCGACTGCGACCTGGCCGAGGCGAAACGCATCTTGCGAGGCCGCACCTGCATCGTGGGCAACCTCGACGACATGGAGGTCATTGACAAGCTCCCCGAGCGCGAGGTGTGCGAGCTCGCCGCCGCCCGCCTCGAGCAGGCCGGCCCCGACGGCTTCATGCTCGGCGGCACGTCGTCGGGCACCTACGGCGAGCGCGCCGCCCGCAACTTCCTCGCCATGGTCCGCGTGTCCGAGAGTCGCGCCCCGCGCTAGAGTGTTCCGTTGCCACTCAGGCGCGTGTTGCGTGTATGTGTGGAGGATGAGCGGATGAATGGATGGGTGGATGGATGTCAGACAATCATCCATTCATCCACCCATCCAATCATCCCCTTTCGGTGCGGCCAACCGCCGCATCAGGGGAGGTGTTTGAGGAAGATGATGCGGTCGTCGCCGGGGCCGTAGAAGTCCTTGAGCGTGGCGGCCTCGCGGTAGCCGCAGCGGCGGTAGAAGGCGCGGGTGGGGCGGTAGACGTCGCGGCTGGAGGTCTCGATGTAGATGGCTTTCCCGCCTAGCTGGGCGATGGCGGCCTCGGAACGCTCGATGAGGGTGCGGCCTAAGCCCTTGCCGCGCAAGTCGTTGCGGACGGCGATCCAGAAGAGGTCGTAGCTGTTGGCGGTGCAGGCGATCGGGCCGTAGCAGGCGTAGCCGACGGCTTCGCCTGCGAACTCGGCGAAGAGGAAGTAGTAGCCGGAGGCGAGGCCCTTGTGGAGGCGGTCTTCGACGAGTTCAATGGCGACCTCGACCTCATGAGGGTGGAACATACCGGTGGACTCGATGATGCGGCGGACGTTCGCCTTGTCGGCCTCTGTGACGCTTTCGCGGAAGGCGATGGCGCCCGCGGGGGGAGAGGCACCCTCACCCCCGCCCTCTCCCCGAGGGAGAGGGGGAAGGGCACCCTCACCCCCGCCCTCTCCCCGAGGGAGAGGGGGAAGGGCACCCTCACCCCCGCCCTCTCC
>VGYW01000806.1 GCA_016872875.1 Planctomycetota bacterium
GCGTCCGGCGGGGCCGTGGCGCTGCTTGACAGCCGCTCACCTTTGAGTAGAATGGCATGCCAGCAGTCAGGTGATGGGGATGCCGGGGCCGCTTCGCCCAGGCAGAGCAGGCGAGCGATGACGTACGAAGGAAGCCCGAAGCACAGAGAGCCGTGGCAGCCCGGCAGGCGAGGGTCACTGTGCCCCCGGGAGATCGAGCTTCACGAGGCGCAGCGGCTGTTGGCGGGAAGCGTCTGCGTAGGCGCGGCACGCTATGCCACATGGCGCGGGCAAGCGTTCTGCGCGCGGGAACACCGCACCGGCTTCTGGCATGGTTATCCGGTGGCGTGGCGGGAGGTGCCGCCGGTCGTTCGGCTCGAATGGGTCAGAAGCCGTCTCGTCTCGAAATCCGAAGTCCGCAAGAACTGGTGAAGTGAGATGGCAACCACATGGGAAAGACTTGCCGGCGATACCTCCAGGTTCGCTATCAAGATCGCCTTCTGCGACGATCCTGATCCTAGGGTAGGTTGTACTCCTGAGGAATCACTGTCGTGGGGTAGTTTCCAGATCTGGGTCAAGGACCGCAATCTATGTGCCAACCAGTTCGGCGGCGAGATCGTGCTATCCGCCCATTGGTACCTGCTGCCGCTGCTCGAGTGGTGGGTTGCGAATTGGGATCCCATCTTCCATGAGGAGCGACTTCCGAACGAGAACGCGGGCGCTGATTCTCAGGCTTCACTTGAGAAGACCTCGGAGGCCCCACGCGGGCTGGCCGACGACGCGGCCTTAGTCTGGGAGCAGAACTGGCACGACTGGTGGGCTCGCCACTGTACCGAGGCGAGCCGCACCGGCGGGATCTTCCCGTCTATCTGCTTGCGACGGTGGCGTGAGAAGGTGGAGATCTCTTGGAATGGGATTGCTGCGCCGGCGCGCCCCGCTGGTGTTCAGTTCCTCGAGGCCTCTGGCAGCGCGAGACTCCCCGCGAACGAAGTGGCGGTCCCACTTCATTCGGTTCTCGTCGAGGCGATCTCACATCTGTTGGGACGGTGCCCCAGCTCTGAGCCGCTCCGCTCCCTGCAGGCCAGGGCTCTTGAACTCAGTTCAGGAGGGGAGGACCGCCTGGCCTGGCTGCTTGGCCTTGGCGGCGCTCTACCAGAGATGCGCAAGTCCTGGGCCGCGGTTCGGGAAGCCGTAGAGTGTCTACCAGAGAAGGTCCGAAGCGCGATTCTGGGGCCGGCCCACGAACGAGGACTCGTGTTCGCCCCGTTCCCCGCAGCCTTGATGTTTGGGGCTGTGTCTCCCGATCTCAGTTCAAGTGACCGCGTTGAGTTGCTGCGTGGTTTGGGCGATGCCTACGGTGGCGCGCGGGGACGTGTCGATGAACTTGCCGCAGACAAGCCAGTTGAAGACGAAGATACCTGGGCACAGGGATATGAACTCGCCGAGGACATCCTATCGGTCCTGGCCTCTGGGCGTGAGGCATACGGAGCGGTGGATGTGCGTGCGATCCTCAATGAGCTTGGGGTCGCGGTCGCCGAGACCACCCTTGAGGACCGATGGATCCGAGCAGTGGCGATCGCTGGCGAGGGCTATCGTGCCACGATCCTCCTCAATAGAGCTCATAGCGCCAATTCATATCCCACTGGCGTTAGGTTCTCGTTGGCGCATGAGCTGTGCCACCTGCTCTACGACCGTGCGTTCGCGCGTGAAGTCGCCCTGCCGAGTGGCCCGTGGGCGCCTCGCGACGTGGAACGACGAGCGAACTCATTCGCAGCCATGCTTCTGATGCCATTGAACCGAGTCCGGCACGCCATCGGTGGCTCCAGGAGCCCTCGAGGGTCACGCGGACTTGTCTTGGATGTGGCCAAGAGCCTTGATACTAGTTTCACGGCGACCGTCGAGCACATGCGTAATCTGGGGCTGCTTTCTGATGAGGAGCGGGATGCTCTTCTTGATGAGGCGATGGACCTGTCTGGGCGCCTCGGGTTGTAGACAGCCATAGGCAGTTGTCTCCTCTTGGGCCTTCCGTGGGTGAATGGACCGCGGTGTTCGGTGCGCGGTAGTGTCGTCACGCCTCAGATGGCTTCGTTGGAGCGGAGGAGGGGTGCCCAGATGGCGGCGGATTCGCCGTAGCGGTCGCGGAGGGCGTCCACGGAGGCGAGGAAGCGGCGGGTGCGGCAGCGCAGGTCGTGGCCGAAGAGGGCGAGCTGGCGGCCATCCCCCCTGTGGACGAGGTTGGACACGCTGACGCCGAGGAGGCGGACGGCGCGGCTCTTGTTCCAGATTTCGTCCAGCAGCCCGCACGCCGCCGCGAA
>VGYW01000807.1 GCA_016872875.1 Planctomycetota bacterium
CGTAGAGCCCCCGAAGCGGGGCGATTCAATGGGCGTGAAACGCCCCCTTCGGGGGCTTGGATGGGGGGGACGCGCGATCCCAGGGCTCCCTTCGGTCGCCCTGGGCTACGGCTGGGTCGCCCGCGTCCGCGGGCTACAAGGCCCCGAGATGTGGGCAAAGAGCAGGGCTTCGCCCTGGGCTGCTATAGTACGCTCCGTTCGGAGCTTCGGAACTGAGGAGAACGACCACAACTCGGGGCCATCGTGCATGAACGCGTATCCGCTGGCAATCGTCGCACTTGTGGTCGCGGCGGCTTCCGCCGAGGAGTGGAAGGCGCCGCCGATTCAGTTGCCCAAGGAGCTCAAGCACCCGGTCATCGCGGCCACGCCGGAGGAGCTCGCCCGCCTGCGGGCCGCACTCAAGGCCACGGGGCCGGCTCACGACGCCGTGGCCCGCGTGGTGAAGCAGGCCGACGACGCCCTCGCCAAGCCCGTCGCCTTCCCGCCGCGCGGCGGACAGCACAACCAGTGGTACCAGTGCGACAAGTGCCAGCTCGCCCTCAGGACGGTGGACGACACCCACCACGAATGCCCCCGCTGCAAGACCGTCTACACGGGCGAGCCGTACGACGACGTGGTCTTCTCCCGACACCACTACGCGAACATCCGCAATGCCTCCAATGCCGCCTGGGCCTACGCGCTCACGGGCGAGAAGCGCTATGCCGACTTCGCCGCAAAGGTCCTCCTCGGCTACGCCGAACGCTACCTCAAGTACCCCTACCACGCGAACACGCGGAGCAACGTCGTCTGGAAGATCGTCTCGGGCGGCCACCTCTTCGAGCAGACGCTCAACGAGGCCGCGAGCCTGGCGAGCGACATCGCGCCCGCCTGCGACCTCATCTGGGACGCCCTCTCCGATGCCGAACGGGCGGCCCTGCGCGACGGCCTCCTCGTGCCGATGCTCAAGAACATGGACAAGCACAAAGCAGGGAAGGGCAACTGGCAGACCTGGCACAACGCGGGCATGCTCGCGGCCGGGGCCGTGCTCGGCGACCCCTCCTGGGTCGAAAAGGCCATCGCCCAGCCCCACAACGGCTTCGCCGACCAGATGAAGGTCTCAGTCTCAGACGAAGGGATGTGGTACGAGAACTCCTGGGGCTACCACTTCTACACCCTGAACGCTATGGTCCTCATCGCCGAATACGCCCGGCGGCTCGGCATTGACCTCTGGAGCCACCCCACGCTCCGCAAGATGTTCACCCTGCCCGTCCACTACACGATGGGCGACGGCTCGCTCCCGCGCTGGGGCGACGACGTGCGGGCCTCGGCCCGCGGTGCCGGCTGGCTCATGGAATACTCCTACGCCGCCACCAAGGACCCCGAGCTGTTGCCCCTCCTGCCCCAGGCGCCCTACTGGCAATCGGTGCTGTTCGGTCGCGACACCACGCTGAAGGCCGCAGCGCCGGCTCTCACCAGCAAGGTCTTCCGCAGCGCCGGCCACGCCATACTACGCACCAGAGGCGAGGCCGGCCTCACCGCGGCCTTCACCTTCGGACCCTACGGCGGCTTCCACGGCCACTTCGACAAGCTCTCCTTCGTCCTCTTCGGCCACAAGGAGGAGCTCGGCGTTGACCCAGGCCGCGCCGCGAGCCAGGCCTACCGCCTGCCCATCCACCGCAACTGGTATAAGCCCACGCTGAGCCATAACGCGGTGCTGGTGGACAAGCTCGCCCAGCAGCCGGCCACGGGCAAGCTCGAGCTCTTCGCCGCCAACGACGAATATGCCGCCGTCGCCGCCAGTTGCGACGCCGCCTATCCCGGTGTCAAGCACAAGCGCCTCCTCGTCCTCACCCCGAGCTACCTCCTCGTCCTCGACGAGCTGGCCTCCGACAAGCCGAGGCGCTTCGACTGGGTCTACCACAACCGCGGCACGGGCATCGCGTGCGAGGCCGCCAAGGAGCCGGCCAAGGCCCCCGACAAGTTCGTCGGCATGGAATACGTCCAGAGCATCAGGACCGGCTCCACCGACGGCTCCATCTTTGCTGAATTCCCCGGCCAAGCCATCACCACACACCTCTGGATGGCCGGCGCTCCCAAGACCGAGGTGCTGATCGGCGACGGCCCCTGCGCCTCGATCCTGGACCGCGTGCCGATGGTGATGATCACGCGCCACGGCACCCAAGCCACCTTCGCCGCAGTCCTCGAGCCCGTCCTCGCAGGCCGCAAGCCCGTCGTGGGCGATGTGTCCGTCAAGCCCGGTGAGATTTCCATCGCCCCGCAGGCGGGTGGCGCATCTGACACTATTGC
>VGYW01000808.1 GCA_016872875.1 Planctomycetota bacterium
GGAGACTACGTGGTGTTGCCCGCGACCCTGGGGGCTTGCTTTGGTCATTGAGCATTCCGGGCTTGGAGATTGTTTGGTGCTTGGCGTTTGGCTCTTGGGATTTCCCGCATTTCGTGAGAAATGCGGGCTAGGGGAGCCCCTGGAAGCCGAAGTATCGGGCGGCGTTGCGGTAGGAGACGTCGCGGACGAGGCTGCCGACGAGCTCGATGTCGCGCGGGAGGAGGCCGCGCTCGACCTCGCCGCCGAGGAGGTTGCACAGGAGACGCCGGAAGTAGTCGTGGCGCGGATAGGAGAGGAACGAGCGGCTGTCGGTGAGCATGCCGACGAAGGGGCTGAGGAGGCTCATGTTGGAGATGGCGTTGAGGTGGTCGGTCATGCCGTCGGCCTGGTCGTTGAACCACCAGGCGCTGCCGACCTGGAGCTTGCCGGGGGTGGGGCCTTGCTGGAAGTTGCCGACCATCGAGGCGAGGACGGCGTTGTGGGTGGGGTTGAGGCTGTAGACGATAGTGCGGGCGAGGCGCGCCTCACCGTCGAGCCGCCCCAGGAAGCGGGACATCGCGGCCGCCACGGGCCACTCGCCGATGGAGTCGCCGCCGACATCGGGGCCGAGGGTCCTGAAGAGCCGCCGATTGTTGTTCCGCAACGCACAGATGTGGAACTGCTGGGTCCAGTCCCGCTCGAAGTCCATCACGGCGAACTCGTAGAGCATGGCGGATTTGAACTGGAGGATTTCGTCGGGTGAGAGTGCGTTTCCGCCGCGGGCCTTGATGAAGATGCGGCGGAGGGCGGACTCGGTGCAAGGCTCGGCGAAGAAGGTCTCGATGCCGTGGTCTGAGAGGCGGCAGCCGTTTTCGTGGAAGAAGGCGTGGCGGCTGCGGAGCGCGTCGCGGAAGTCGGCCAGGGAGCGGATGGCGATGCCGCTGGCGCCTTCCAGCTTCTCGACCCAGGGGCGGAAGATGGCGGGGTTCTCGACGGCCATCGCCTTGTCGGGCCGCCAGGCGGGGAGGACGCGGGTGCGGAAAAAGACTCCCGGAGTCTTTTCCCGGGACGGCCCTTTGGGTGCTTCGCAGAAAAGACTCCTGGAGTCTTTTTCCGCGTCGGCGGCGAGGGCACGATGGTGCTCGAGGCTGTCAGTCGGGTCATCGGTGGTGCAGACGAGGACGACGTTGAACTGGCGCATGATGCCGCGTGCGGAGAAGTCGGGCTGGGCGAGCTTCGCGTTGCACTCCTCCCAGATGCCCTTCGCGGTGTCGGCGTTGAGGAGCCTGTCGCTGATCCCGAAGGGACGCTTGAGCTCCATGTGCGACCAGTGGTAGATGGGGTTGCGCAGCAGCTTCGGCGTCGTCTCGGCCCAGGCTGCGAACTTCTCCCAGTCCGAGGCGTCGCCCGTGATGAGGCGTTCGGACACGCCGGCCGTGCGCATCAGCCGCCACTTATAGTGGTCGCCCCCGAGCCAGATTTCCGTCATGTTGCGGAAGCGGTGGTCCTCGGCGATCTGCGCGGGCGGCAGATGGCAGTGGTAATCCAGTATCGGCATATCCCTCGCGTATTCCCGGTACAACCGAACCGCGGTCTCGCTCTCCAGCATGAAGTTCTCGGTGATGAAGGCGTCGCTCATTGCTGACTCCTCTTAGGGGAAGGGCACAGAGCCTATGGTAAGGCGAGTTGCCCGGTCTGTCAAATCCCTGACCCCGCGATTTGGTCTTGACGAGCACACTCCGGCCGGGGATAATGATAGCGGGAACAAGTCCATCGACGGAGCACTTCGATGGCAAGGAAACTCATCGTACCGGATCCTCACGTGATGATGGGCAAGCCCGTTGTGGCCGGGACGCGGATTACGGTGGAACGTATCCTGGAGAAACTCGGTGCAGGGGAGAGCATCGAGCATCCTGGTAAGGTTCTTCGGCGCCGAAGCTCCGAAGGGAGCGTACTATAGCAGCCCAGGGCGAAGCCCTGATCTTTGCCCACAATTGGGGCAGCCCATGGGGTCGGACGACTGGATTCCAAGAGAAGGGTGAAGAAATCTAGCAAGAAATGCGCCATGGGGGCTTGGACCTTGGATTTTTTGGGAACGTCCCAAGCTCTTGAGCTTGCCCCGGAGACCGTCGGCGCGCCGAACGGGCGCGCGGCACCCACACCTCTCTGGGGGACCCGTCCCCCAGACCCCCTGGGATTTGCCGCATTCGGCCACCGGCACACCTCTAGAGCCTTCGGCCGTCACATGTGCGCGCTTTGCGCGCATGTGGCAGCGGAAATGTCGAATGACGAATGAAGCCA
>VGYW01000809.1 GCA_016872875.1 Planctomycetota bacterium
CGGTGGCCGAATGCGATAAATCCCAGGGGGTCTGGGGGACTGGTCCCCCAGACGCGAGTTTGCCTTTGCGTTCCCGCGGCGCGGAGAGCGTCGCCCGGGGAGGCTCAAGAACTTGGGACGTTCCCAAGCAAGAGGAAGGCCCTTCCGGGCGATGGCGAAAAAGGCCCCCTTGACAAGGGAAGTGGAGAGCGACGGAGGGAGCGCGTTGGGGGGCAAAGGCCCGACGAGAAAGAGAAGGTGGGTGAAGGAAGGTGCGCGAGAATGGCGCAGGACTTGCCTTCACAGAGTCGACGTGACTTCTCCGATCTCCGCTCAACTCCTTCCTCATTGGAGCTCGATGATGCGGACGCTGCCGGCGAGGGCGGTGAGGCGGAGAGTGTTGTCTTTCACCTCAAGCCGCTCGGCCGGGAGAAGCCTGTCGCGGGCGGAGGTGATTGGGACGCGGCACTTTATGGCGACGGGGCGGTTCTCGCGGTAGTCAGTCGGCGTAATGCCTTGCTGCGGCTTGAGTTGGCCCGCAGGATTCAGGAGCGTGACCAGCCAGCCCTTGTCCGCGCGGCTGACCAACCACTCGACATCGCCCTCGACCTCCACCGGCATGAGCCCCCGCGTCAGGTGGGCAATGAGCCGGGGAACTACGGGGTGGGCCTCGCGGTTCACCCCAAGTCCATGCGGCACAGAGAGATACACCAATCGGCCGCGCCCTCGGTCCTGTGCGACGCAGAAGGCGGCGGCTTCGGGCGTCGTAGCCAGCACCTTGTGGCTCCACTCTGTCCCCCGGAGACGCTCGGTCGCCTGGATGGGGCGGAATCGGAACCGTTGGGATGGCTGTATGTCCTGTCCTACAAACCACTTATAGCCTTCAGCTTCGGCGAGGCCGCCGGTCTTGGGCAGGCCGAGCGCCCCGACGCCCGGGCCGGCCAGGTGGGCGTCGGCGACCAGCAGTGTGCCGCCATCGTCCACATACTTGGCCAGCCGCTTGCCCTCCGCTTCGGTCAGCTCGACCTCTCCGGCCACGATGACGGCGGCGTAAGTGTCTATGGTCCGCCACTTTGCGGCGTCGGGGTAGGCGTAGATGACATCGAACATGTCGCCGAAGACGCCCGGGACGTAGACCTCGTTCGTGCCGGTGATCGGCTTCTCGCTCTCCGGGCCGATGGGGTAGTAGGCGGTCCAGAGGTACTCTTCGAGCATCTTCTCGTGGGTTCCGAAGCGGAAGCGGTCCTGGTGGCCGTGCCAGTTCTTGAATGAGTTGGGCCAGAAGGGGGCGGGCTCCCAGCCGTGGGCGTAGTCCACGAGGAAGGCCACGGGGGTGTAAGGCGCCCCCCTGTCGGGCTCGGCCGCGGTCAGGCGCAGGAAGCGGTCAACCAGCTTCCCCTTGGGGGAGAGCTGGACTTCGTGGATTCCTGCCGCGGTGGTGCCGCCGGGGCGCCAGAACTCGTCGAAGCCCTGCTCGTGGTAGAACATCGAGGAGCCGGCCATGTACTGATACCAGATGTCGAACTTGTACCAGGTCATCCCCGCGCCCGAGAAGACCGAGTAGTAGTTGTCGAGGAGATTCTGGGGCGAGCAGAAGCTGCTGCCCTTGCTGAAGATGGTGGAGGAGTCGCCGAAGTTGCACGAGCGATAGGTCGCCGTGGAGACGCCGTGCTGGCGGGCCGCCCCGCGCATGAAGGCCCACCGCATGCCGAGAATCGAGCTGGTACAGGCCGACGACTCGTAGCCAATCGTCCGCGCCCCCCAGTCGGCGCACAGCGGAGCGAACACGATGTTGCCGATCGAGAGGCAGGCGATCACGTCCTCATAGGGGTTCTTGTCCAAGTCGCGCCCATACACCTTTCGGTACTTCTCGGCGTTCGACGCAAGTGTAAGTGGGACAAAGGCTTCGACCAGTTGACGGCGTGTCTTGGCGCCTTCTGTGGCCTTCTGCATCTTCTTGCCGTCGGGGTAGAAGTAGCCCAGGCTCTCGCCGGCGATGGAGCCGACGTAGCGGTCGCGGTGCTTCTGGAATGCCGCGATGCCCTTCTCGCCGACGGGCACGCCGTTGTGGTAGTTCATCATCGTGGCCCAGGGGCGGCCGGGATGGTCGTCGAGCCACTTGGCTACGAGCTGCCCCGCCTTGTTCACCTCGCCCGTCTTCGGGTCGGTGGCGAACACGCCGCCGCCGACGGTGTGGAAGGTGGGCACGATGCGGGGGTCGGAGAAGATCGGGACGTCGTCGCGGCCGCCGTACTTCTTCTCGAACTCGTCGCGGGTCTCCTTGTCGTTGATGTTGTA
>VGYW01000810.1 GCA_016872875.1 Planctomycetota bacterium
TCGCGGGCAACACCACGTAGTCTCCGCTTGGACCATTGAGGATTGGAGTTTGGGGCTTGTTTGGCGCTTGGTGCTTGTGGTTTGGTGGTTCCCGCATTTCTCACCAGCCGCTGGTGAGAAATGCGGGCTGAAGCCCGCACTACGAACTCCTGTAAACTGTTTTCCGCTCCGAGTAGCATTGTGATGCTACGGCCTCTTCCCCTGGGCCTTTTCGATCTTGGCCCATTCGTCGCGCAGGGTGACGGTGCGGTTGAAGACGAGCTTCGGATTTCGGATTGTGGAGTCAGGGTCTGCGCAGAAGTAGCCGAGGCGCTCGAACTGCCAGCGGCTGCCCGCGGCGGCAGCCACAAGGCTCGGCTCCACCTGGCAGCCGCTCAAAACCTCCAGCGACTTGGGGTTGAGGTGCTCCCTGAAGTCCTCGCCTTCGGGCAGGGCGTTGAGGTCCTCCGTGGTGAAAAGGTGGCCGTAGAGGCGGCCCTCGGCGGGCAGGGCGTGGGCGGCGGAGACCCAGTGGATAGTGGACTTCACCTTGCGGCCGTCGGGGGCGTCGCCGCCCCTGGTCGCCGGGTCGTAGGTGCAGCGTAGCTCGACCACCTCGCCCGTGGCGGGGTCTTTGACGGCGCGCTCGCACTTGACGAAGTAGGCGTAGCGGAGGCGCACCTCGCGGCCGGGGGCCAGGCGGAAGAACTTCGGCGGCGGCTCCTCCATGAAGTCATCCCGCTCGATGTAGAGCACCTTCGAGAATGGCACCCTCCGCGTTCCCGCCGCGGGGTCCTCGGGGTTGTTGACGGCGTCCAGCTCCTCGGTCTGGCCGTCGGGATAGTTTTCGATGACGACGCGGAGTGGGCGGAGGACGGCCATGACGCGCGGGGCCGCCTTGTTGAGGTGCTCGCGGACGCAGTGTTCGAGGAGCGCGGCGTCCACCAGGCTGTCCACCTTGCTGATGCCGATTGCCTGGCAGAAGGCGTGGATGGCCTCGGGGGTGTAGCCGCGGCGGCGCATGCCGGAGAGGGTGGGCATGCGAGGGTCGTCCCAGCCGCGCACGTGGCCCTCCTGGACGAGTTGGAGGAGCTTGCGCTTGCTCATGACGGTGTAGGCGAGGTTGAGGCGCGCGAACTCGATCTGGCGCGGGTGGTAGATGCCGAGGGCGTCGAGGAACCAGTCGTAGAGCGGGCGGTGGTTCTCGTATTCCAGCGAGCAGAGGGAGTGGGTGATGCCCTCGATGGAGTCCTCGAGGCCGTGCGCCCAGTCGTACATGGGGTAGATGCACCAGGTGCTGCCCGTGCGGTGGTGCTCGGCGTGGAGGATGCGGTACATGACGGGGTCGCGGAGGTTGATGTTGGGCGAGGCCATGTCGATCTTCGCGCGGAGGGTGCGTGCGCCGTCGGGGAACTCGCCGGCCCGCATGCGGCGGAAGAGGCCGAGGTTCTCCTCCACCGAGCGGTTGCGGTAGGGGCTTTCCCTGCCGGGCTGGGTGAGGGTGCCGCGGTAGGCCGTCACCTCGTCGGCTGAGAGGTCGCAGACGTAGGCCTTCCCCTTGCGGATGAGGTCCTCGGCCCAGAGGTACATCTGCTCGAAGTAGTCGCTTGCGAAGAGCAGGCGTTCGCCCCAGTCGGCCCCCAGCCACCGCACGTCGGCCACGATGGCGTCAACGTACTCCTGCTCTTCCTTCGTGGGATTCGTGTCGTCGAAGCGGAGGTTGAACAGTCCGCCGAAGTCGCGTGCCACGCCGTAGTCGATCCAGACCGCCTTGGCGTGGCCGATATGGAGGTAGCCGTTCGGCTCCGGGGGGAAGCGGGTGTGGACGCGGCTGAAGCGTCCGCTCCGCAGGTCCTCCTTCACTGCCTCGCGGATGAAGTCCGCGGGGGCGCTGGAATCGGTCGTCTTCTTTGGCTCGCTCATTGGGATTCCACACGCCTCCACTTCTGTGGTTCGCGCTGCTCCCTGGGACAGAAGCTGATTATACCAGAACGGCGGGTCATGCGCCTATTGGCGCTCAGGTGGCCGGGGGTACGAGCGGAGTTGCAGGCGGACGGGTCTTCTCTGGAGCCTGAAAGGCTCGTATGGCAAAGCCCAGGGCAACGCCCTGATCTTTGCCCACATCTCGGGGCCTTGTAGCCCGCGGACGCGGGCGACCCAGCCGTAGCCCAGGGCGACCGAAGGGAGCCCTGGGATGGCGCGTCCCCCCCATCCAAGCCCCCGAAGGGGGCGTTTCACGCCCATTGAATCGCCCCGCTTCGGGGGCTCTACG
>VGYW01000811.1 GCA_016872875.1 Planctomycetota bacterium
CTGGCGGCGCGACATGGCCCGCCTCGCCAAGGCGGGCGACCGCATCGTCTGCAAGCTCTCGGGCATCGTGGCTAGCCTGCCCAGGGGCAAGTGGACGCCCGCGGAACTCGCCCCCGCCATCAATGCGTGCATCGAGACGTTCGGCCCCGAGCGCTGCGTGTGGGCGAGCGACTGGCCCGTCTGCACCCGCGGCGCCTCGCTCGCCGAGTGGCTCGGCGCCTTCCGCGAGACCATCCGCCCACGCCCCCAGGCCATCCAGCGCAGGCTGCTTCACGACAATGCAATCCGATTCTACGGGTTGAAGGCTTGATCGTCCTCGTCCTCGTCCCTCGTCCTCGTCCTCGATTCTCTTGCCGTGTGGGCGGAGAAGAGTCGAGGACGAGGGACGAGGACGATCAGAGGACTTGACGTTGGCTGGCGAAGTGGTAGACTGTGCGTTGTGGGGGGGCCAACCAATGGAGGCGCGGAAGAAGATGCCAGAGATCACCTATGCGTCAATCAGGCCATTGATCGCCAAGGAGCGGCTGGAGGGGAGCGTGATGTACTGCACCTTCCAGTGCCCGGTGTCGGGCTTCTCGGTGGACGCCTCGGCGATGGTGCAGCAGAGCGCGGGGCGGCAGATAGCGGGCCAGGTGGGGCGCGACGTGAAGCGGAGCCTCATCTGGCAGTTGCGCATGGCGTTCACGAACTTCATCAGCCGGCTCTTCGGGGGCGGGACGGCTGGGATGATCGGCTCGCAGGCCGCCTACAGCGCAACGTCGGCCGCCGACCAGGCGAGCTACAGGCCGCAGCAGGTGACGCATACCGACGCCGAGAAGCAGGCGGCGGTGGTCGCCGCCTTCCGACAGGTCGCCTCACGCTTCAGGTACAACGAGGCCACACGCTCCTGGACGGCGGTGTGAGGGAGCGCACTCTCTGCACACGTGAGCGGGGATGAATGGATGAATGGATGGGTGGATGAGTGTCAGGCAATCGTCCATTCATCCACCCATCCAACTATCCCCTTTGGTACGGCTGAGGGCGGCCACAGGAAAACGTGGGCTACGGATGTGGGATCGCTACCGTAGAGGAAGCGCCTGCCAGGCGAGGGCCAGGGCGCCGGCGAGCAGCAGGATGCCGTCGGCGAGCAGGGTGCAGGCCACGTCGGAGGCGTGGGCGGCCCAGGCCAGGTGTGCCAGAATCCCTAGGGGGCAGGCGACAAGAAGCCAGCCGAGAGGCGTCGCCCAGCCCGACGCCGCTGCCGCGGCCAGCGCCGCGGCGAGCACGAACGCCAATCCCACCATCAAGACACGCGTCCTGCGAGCGCCCAGGACGATGGGCAGGGTTTCACGCCCCAGGAGGCGGTCCTCCTGCATGTCGCGGAGGTCCACGAGGTTGGCCTTCACGAAAGTCAGGAGGAGCGCGAAGGCGGCAGCGGCGGCGAAGCCGAGGGGCCGCCCGCAGCCGTGGCCCACCCAGGGGATGAGCGCGCAGACGACCGCCCAGCCGATGGCGATGAAGACGTCCTTCGAGGCCGGGATGTCCTTGAGCTGGGATATTCGCAGGCGCCGCCGCCAGCGCTGGGGCACGAGGGGCACGCTGTAGGCCACGCCCATCGCGTAGGCCACGAGGAGCAGGATGAGCGGCGTGCGCGCCCTGGCGAGCGCGAGCGAGGCGATGGAGCCCCCGGCGAAGAGCGCGCTCACCGCCAGCAGCGCGGCGGCGTGGCGCTGGTAGAAGGCCACGCGCGGCGTGGCCAGCTCGCCCGCCCCGTCGCCGGGCGCCAGCCGGTTCAGCGTCGTCACCGCGAACACGTAGCAGAAGGCGGCGAGCAGGAAGACGGGCGACGGGTCGGCCACGCCCATCAGTTGGCAGCAGGCGTAGGCGAGGGCAACGGTGGCGAGGGCCGAGTAGAGGTTGCTCCGCGTGAGGAGCGCGGCCACCCGCCACCAGAGCCACTGGGCCTTCGGCTCGCGCGCCGAGATGTCCTCGAGGGCCTGGAGGACGGAGCGTGTGACCCAGTTGGGCGTGGAGGCTCCGGCGGTGAGGCCGACGACGCGGAAGCTGGCGAGGGCCTGGGGGTCGAGCTCGGCCGCGGTTTCCACGTGAAACGTCGGCTTGCCGCTGAGCCGGCAGAGCTCGGCAAGCCGGCGCGAGTTCGCGCTGTGCCGCCCGCCCACCACCACCATCGCGTCCACCTCCCGCGCCAGACGCAGCGCCTCCCGCTGCCGGCGGCTCGTCGAGCGGCAGATGCTCTGCACCACCTC
>VGYW01000812.1 GCA_016872875.1 Planctomycetota bacterium
GGCTGCGTGGAAGAAGCGGTCGGCCAGGGCAGTCAGCGGGTTGAAGGCCACCCCTCTGGCGATGCGGCCTTTGAGGGTGACGTGGACGATGTCGCGCGGGGCGGCCCCGCGTGCGGCCAGGAGCTCGTCGAGGCGCTGGGCGAGGGCCGTGGCGTCGGAGAGGCCGGTGGCGTCCATCTCGACGCGGATGATGGCCCGCTCGTCGCTGCGGTGCCAGCGGAGGGCGGACTCCCTGAGTGGCTCGCCGGCGGTGAGCTCGACGTCGAGCCAGGTGCCGACCCCCTCGTCGGCCAGGGATGTGGCGAAGGGCGCGCCGGCGTAGGCGCCGAGCACGCCGCCGCGCTCGCTCGATATTGCCCCCGAGCGGTGGTAGTGGCCGACGGCGGCGTAGGTGTAGCCCGCGCGGTCGAGCTCCGCGGCGCTGAAGGGGAGAACCTCCCTGTCGGCGCCTGCCCTGGGGTAGTTCTGGAGTGAGCCGTGGAAGAGGAGGATGCGGGTGCCGCTCTGGGGCGCCCGCGCAAGCTCGGCCAGGGCGCGGCGGCTCTCGGGCAGGTGGCGGTGGAAGGCGCAACCGGTCACGCTCATGGCCGGGTGGCCTGGGACGGGGACCGACTCGAAGCGTTCGTGGGTGAAGATTCGGACGTGGTTGGCCCATTTCGGACCGCTGTCGCGCCTCTGGTAGAGGGCGCTGTGCGGGTTGTAGCAGGACGAAGCCGCGTAACCGTCGTGGTTGCCCGGCGCAATGAAGACGGGGACGGGTGCCATGCCGTTGATGGTGTTGATGGCGAAGTTCAGGTCGTCAATGTCCGGCTCGCTGCTGTCGAAGAGGTCGCCGGGGATGAGGACGGCGGCGGGGCGGGCCTCGCGGACGTGGGCGGCGAAGCGGGTGAGGCACTGGCGCTGCTCGGCCCGCCGCTTGTCCGCCTTCTCCCTGGGCAGGGCCAGCTTGCCGCCCCCCAGGCTCACGCCGAGGTGCAGGTCCGAAAACTGGGCGAGACGCACGCGCTCCATCGTCACCCTCCGGCGCTTTCCGCCGATATTGCAAGGGGATGAATGGATGATTGGATGAATGGATGGTTGCCTGACACCCATCCACCCATCCATTCATCCACTCATCCACCGACCTTTGCTCACACGCTCGATGTCACAACACTCTCGGCCTCCCGCAGCGCCGCCTCGGTGATGGGGATGGGCCACTCCCAGCCCGACGACAGGAAGAATAATACCACTTCCTTGACCGGCTTGCAAAGGGTCCTTTGCGCGGCGAGCGCGTAGGCGAGCATCTGGGGCCTGTAGGTGGCCACCAGCCGGGCAAGGGCGGCCTTGTGGCCCGCGTCTCCGACGCGGATTTCTTCCGCCCCGGCGGGGCGGGCTACGTCCGTCGCATCGGTCTTATAGTCCACCACCACAACGCCGTCGGACTCCGCGAAGAGCAGGTCCATCGCGCCGGTGAGGAGCACGTCTCCGACCTTCAGTGAGAATGGGACCTCGGAGTAGGAGGCGAGTGCGGCCCGCGCGCGGCGGAGGATGGCCGAGCCGAGGGCTGCGTCGAGGAGCTCGGCGGCACGGCGGGCGTCGGCCGGGGAGAGAGCCAGTTCGCGCGCCTTGCTGGCGAGCAAGGCGTGGAGGGCCTGGGGCTCGTCGAGCATTGCGCGTTTCAGACAGTGGTGCACGGCGGAGCCTATGCGTCGGCCTGCGTCCGAGGCCACGGTCGCTTCGGGCGCCTCCTTCGGGACCTCCAGGCCGGCTCCGAGCTTGGATGGCAGCTTCACCTCGGTGCCGCGGTTGGCCTCCGCGATGCCCTCTGAGGTGTCCTGGCGCCAGCGCTGGCGCTCGGCGAGGCGGGCCTTCGCGGCGGCGGGCAGCGCGGGAGCGTCGGGCAGGCGGATGCGGAAGGCGCGCGCCGCCGACTCGCCCAGCTCGAGCGTCGCCGTGTCGTAGGCCGTGCCGCAGGGCGTCTGCGTCCCCAATCGTCCTCGTCCTTCGTCCTCGTCCTCGTCCTCGACTCCTCCTCTTCTGTTGGCGGCCTCGCCCAGGAACCGCATGAGGCCCTCGCCCTTCTTGCCCCAGCCGGGCAGGAGGAAGAGGAGGTCGCGGGCGCGGGTGGTGGCAACGTAGAAGAGCCTTGCAGCCTCGGCGTCGGCTCGGCGCTTCTCGTGCTCGTCGCCGGGCCAGTTCGCCGTGCGGATGGCATCGTCCTTCTTGCCAACATAGAAGGCGAGCTGGCCATCGGCCTCC
>VGYW01000813.1 GCA_016872875.1 Planctomycetota bacterium
AGACTACGTGGTGTTGCCCGCGACCCTGGGGGCTTGCTTTGGTCATTGAGCATTCCGGGCTTGGAGATTGTTTGGTGCTTGGCGTTTGGCTCTTGGGATTTCCCGCATTTCGTGAGAAATGCGGGCTAGACTCAGATTGCCTTGCCAGGCCCGGGCTTCTCGGGCGCCGGGTGGTCGGTGTAGACCAGGCGCGGCCCCTCGGTGATGACCTTGCTGTTGGGCTGGACGGATTCGGTGAGCCAGACGTTTCCGCCGATGATGCTGTCGTGGCCGATGACCGTGTCGCCGCCGAGGATCGTGGCGCCGGCGTAGACGGTCACGCGGTCCTCTAGGGTGGGGTGGCGCTTGCGGCCGCGGATGAGCTGGCCCTGGCCGTCCCGCGGGAAGCTCATCGCGCCCAGCGTGACCCCCTGGTAGAGCTTGCAGTCGGCCCCGATCACCGTCGTCTCGCCGATGACCACGCCGGTGCCGTGGTCAATGAAGAAGCGGCGGCCTATCTGGGCGCCGGGGTGGATGTCTATCCCCGTCTTCGAGTGGGCGTGCTCGGTCATGATGCGGGGGAGGAGGGGGACGCCGAGCTTGAGGAGCTCGTGTGCGAGGCGGTAGGTGGTGATGGCCACGGTGGCGGGGTAGCTGAAGATGACCTCGCCGGCGCTCTTGGCCGCGGGGTCGCCGTCGTAGGCCGCCTGCACGCCCTCCGCGAGGAGCTCGCGGAGCGCGGGCAGCACGCGGAGGAAGTCCACCGCAACGTCCTCGCTTCTCACCTTGCAGTGGGTGCAGACGCTCCCGAGGCGGCGGCACTCGTGCTTGATCGCCCGATAGGTCTGCTCCGTCAGCAGGTCGTAGAGCTCGTTGACCTTGTGGCCGACGACGTAGGCGACGTTCGACTCGTCGAGCCCCTGCTCGCCGAAGTAGCCGGGGTAGAGGACCTCGAAGAGGATGTCGAGCAGGCGCACCGTCGCGTCCCGCGATGGGAGCGGGACCACGCCGATGTGGTGGATGGCGGCCTGCTCGCCATAGGTCTTCAGGATGGCGTTCGTGATGCCGGGCAGCTCGCCCAGCCTGCGGAGCTCTTCTCGCATCGCTTAACCTCGGAATAGTCGGTGCCGGCCCAGCTCGCTACGCAACAGGATACCGGCTTTGGGGGAAAAGCTCAAGGGTGGGCGGGCGATATGATCGATTCAATCGACTCAGTCGATTCGCTCGATCCGCCCGATCGCCCCCGCGGCCCCTCACGGCTTCGCCTCCGCCTCCCGCTTGGCCACCCAGAAAACGGCGTTGATCAGGAGCTGGCGGAAGGCAGGGACGTCGAAGTCCTTGATGCCGCCAAGCGAAGCGTAGAAGACGCGGCCGCCTTTGCACTCGCGCACCCAGGCGGCAGGCTCGCTCGCCGCGGGCCTCTCGGTGGCGCCCGTCAGCAGGAGCGTGGCGTCCTTCGCTATCGGGCTGGTCTTGTAGAGGCTGTAAGGGGATTCGAAGTCGGCCACGCCCTTGAGGACGGGGTGGCCCTTGGCCTCGGGGGCGACGGTCACTTTTTGGATAACGTTGCCAGGCCCGTGGCCCTTGTAGCTGCCGCCGAGGACCTCCCTGTCGAGGTCGAGCCAGGTCTGGATGGCGTGGCTTGCGGTGCGGAGGGCGACGACCGGCTTGCCGCCGAGACAATGCTTCTTGATCCGTTCGAGGGACTCGCCCTCGAGCTTGAGCCGGCGGGTGAAGATGAGGAGCACGTCGCAGCCGTCAATCGCCTCGGTGCCGGGAAGCTCGGTGTCGCCCTTGGCCTGAAGGACCGTGGCTTTCACGTTGTAGTTCGCCTCCAGGTGCTTGGCGAATGGGGGGAGGGAATCGCCCGACTTGTATTCGCCCGAGCCCGAGAGCATGACCAGCTTGAGGGGCGGGCCGGCGGCCCGCGCCTGGGCGAATGCGAGGCCGAGGCCAAAGGCAACGGTGAGCTTGCATGCGTGCCCCATTCTCGACTCCTTCTAAAGCGATGCGCTGCGAACCAGGCCAGAACACCATACTCAGTGTCCAGCAGGAAGTCAATCCCGGCGCGGATGGGCCACAAGCCCCTCTGCTCCCTCTCCCAGAGGGAGGAACCGGTTCGGCGAGGGTGGAACCATTCCCCCTCTCCCTCGGGGAGAGGGCTGGGGTGAGGGTGCCTCGCTTCCCCCTCTCCCTCGGGGAGAGGGCTGGGGTGAGGGTGCCTCGCTTCCCCCTCTCCCTCGGGGAGAGGGCTG
>VGYW01000814.1 GCA_016872875.1 Planctomycetota bacterium
GCCCCCTTCGGGGGCTTGGATGGGGGGGACGCGCGATCCCAGGGCTCCCTTCGGTCGCCCTGGGCTACGGCTGGGTCGCCCGCGTCGGCGGGCTACAAGGCCCCGAGATGTGGGCAAAGATCAGGGCTTCGCCCTGGGCTGCTATAGTGCGCCCCATTCGGGGCTACGGAGCAGTTCACCGCAACTGGGGGCTGCGAGTTCCTGTGACTGCGAAGCTTCCCTACAACCCCCGTGTCATCGTGGCGCCGGGCGACCCAGCCCTTGCAGCGGAGATCGCGCGCTTCGTGGGCGCCGGGCCGCCAGTGGGCGACTGGTTCCTTAAGCTCGAAGGGCTGAGCTCCGAGGAGGCCAGCTCCCTCGCCGGCCAGGCGCTCCGCCACGGCGGCGGCATCCTCGTCCGCGAGCGGCCCGACGGCTCGGCCGACGGACTCCTCCGCGTGCCGGGCGACGTCCTGCCCGTCTACCTGAACGCCCTTGCCGAGGCCGGCCTTGAGCCAGGCCTCATCGAGGCGGTCCGCGAGACCGCCGATGCCTGGCGCCGAACCACCTTCGCCCTCCGCTGCGGCTCCCGAACCCTCGCAGTGGGCCAGCGCACGCTCATCATGGGCATCGTGAACGTCACGCCCGATTCCTTCTCCGACGGCGGCGAGTTCCTCGAGGCCGACAAGGCCATCGAGCACGGGCGGCGCCTCGCGGCGGAGGGGGCCGACATCCTCGACGTCGGCGGCGAATCCACCCGCCCAGGCGCCGAGCCGGTGGATGCCGAGGCCGAGTGCGCCCGCGTCCTCCCCGTAATCCAAGCTCTTGCGAAGGACCTGGCCGTTCCTATCTCCATTGACACCTCGAAGGCCGCCGTCGCCCGCCGGTCCATTGACGCCGGAGCGACGATCATCAACGATGTGACGGCGCTTCGCGGCGACCCCGAGATGGCGGGCGTGGCGGCGCGCAGCGGCCTGCCGCTCGTCCTCATGCACATGCAGGGCACGCCCCGCACCATGCAGGAAAGCCCGCGCTACGACGACCTCATGAGCGAGATCGTGGCCTATCTGCGGGCCAGCGTGGCCAGCGCGGTGGAGGCCGGGGCGAGCGAGGAGCAGCTCGTCGTTGACCCCGGCCTGGGCTTCGGGAAGACCCTGGGCCACAACCTCGAGATACTGCGGCGGCTGGGCGAGCTGCGCAGCCTGGGCCGGCCAATCCTCATCGGGCCGTCCCGCAAGAGCATGATCGGCAAGGTGTTGGGGGCGCCGATGAGCCAGAGGGCGTTCGGCACCGCGGCCGCCGTGGCCTACGGCATCGCACGCGGAGCGCACATCGTCAGGGTCCACGACGTCGCCGCGATGCGCCAGGTCGCCCGCATGGCCGACGCACTCGTGGCCCCAGGCATGTAGCAGGCGGCGCGCATGGGAAAAAGGCCGGCAAAGGACTTATGGCGAGGGGGCCGCTCGCAAGCGTAGAAACGGCAAGCGCTTGCGGATTTTACAATTCTTTACAATCTCCGGGCCGCACAAAACGGGGGGAAGCGCATTGTACAAGGGTGGAGGGAGAGAGTGTGGGTGGTCGGCCCACAGCGCCGCTCGCAGGCCGGGCGGCGGGCCGAGGACCGATGCCTCTTCCTTGTACGCCCGCGCGCTCAAGTGACGGGTGGCTCCGACCCAGCTAGCCAACCTGCGACGAGGCCCGCCACGCCCCCAGCGTACCGCTCGTGCCACGGTCGGCTTGTCCGACCGTGCTCTGTCCCCCGAGGAAGACACGGCTGGCAAGCCAGCCGTGGCCCGCGATGGGTGCGTGGGGGAACCGCGCGGTGCGGAAAGGCCAAGCGTAAGGCTCGCGTCCAGCCTTGCGGCATGAGCGATGCCCTGAGCGCGGCCCGCGCTGCTCTTTGACAATTCGGGTTCTTTTGCACCGCTCCCGCTGCCTGCGAGGGCGAGGGGAGCGGGGAGAGTCCGGCCAGGGGGTGGGGCGAGAGGAATAGGACCTGTGGGACCTATAGGACATAACGCGGCCACCGGCCGCAACCAAAGGGCAGGAATGATGAATGCTGAATGATGAATGCTGAATGATGAATGTCGAACTGTGAAGAACAGAGCAGGCTCTTTGCCTGGTTGGTCATTCGACGTTCGACGTTCGACATTCCATCTGCCACATGCGCGCAACACGCGCGAGTCATGACTGAAGGCTCAATAGGTCCTATCGGATTCGCCCCCAGCCCTGGCCGCTCCCAGGCGGAACTCTC
>VGYW01000815.1 GCA_016872875.1 Planctomycetota bacterium
CCCTGGGCTGCTATAGTACGCTCCGTTCGGAGCTTGGGAGCCGAAGAACATCACCAGAACTGGGGGCCACGCTCTGCTAGAGCCGCGGCTGTTGACAGCCCGGCAGCCGGAGTGTAGAATCAGTGTGGTGCTCGACACTTGCACTGGGCAGGAGCTCACGGAATGTCCAGGCCGGGTCCCGTCTGGGCGGAAGAAGGGCGGCGGCTGACCTGGCGGCAGATCGTGCCGCCAGTCCTCGTGATCGCCGCCATCGCCTGCATCGCCTACGCCGTCTATAGTTGCGTGTGGGGTCCACGGGGCGTTTTCGACGAGGAGCGCGCCGTGTTCCTCATGGAGCAGTTGGAGAGCCACGATGCCTCGGCCCGCGCGGCCGCGGTGCGCGACCTGGCGGAGCTGAACTACAGGAAGGCGATACCGAAGATTCAGAATGCCCTCGACGACGAGGCGCCGGAGGTGGTCGTGGCCGCGTGCGCCGCGCTGGCGAAGTTCCGCGAGCGCAAGGCGCTGGAGGCCATCAGGGCCAAGCTGACGCACGAGTCGCCAGAGGTCGTCGAGGCCGCCTGCCAGGCGCTCGTGGCCTTCGACGACAAGGAGGCGACACCCGAAATCCGCAAGGTGCTGGAGGCCACCGCCCCCAAGGCCATCGTGGCTGCCTGCCTGGCGCTGGCGAAGCTCGGCGACGAAGAGTCCGCTCCTGCCTTCACCCGCCTCCTCGAACACAAGGAGCCAGCGGTCGTCATCGGCCCCGTGAAGGCCCTCGAGCTCCTGCGCTACAAGAGAGCGGCGAAGGACATTGCCAGGCTCCTCTCATCCAAGGAGCTCACCGTTCGTCTCGCTGCGATAGAAGCCCTTGCGGAGCTGGGCGACCCGGAGACGCTGCCCGAGCTGCGCAAGAAGCTCGAGGCCGAGGCGCCCGAGGAGATCGCGGCAGCGTGCGGCGCCCTAGCCAAGATGGGCGACGAGATGTCCGCCATCCACTTGGTTCCGCTCCTGAAGCACAAGGAGCCCTCCGTGGCCGAGGCCGCCGCGGAGGCGCTCGCGGACCTCAAGCACAAGGGGGCCGTTGAGCCGTTGCTGGAGCTCCTGGGCAGCAGGACCCTGGCGCTTCGCCTGGCGGCCGTGGCCGCCCTGGGCAGGCTCGGCGAGAAGGCCGCGGCGGGACCTCTCCAGGGGCTCAAGGCGGCCCCCGCCGAGGGCCTGGAACCCAAGCCGACCGATGAGCAGTTCGACAGCCTCACCAAGGCCATCACCGACGCTCTGGCGAAACTGGGGGTGCGAAGCAAGGATTGAGGCGTCCAGACGACACGAAGCGTGACGAGCTGACGGTCCGCCAGGAGCGCGCGGTCCTCGTGGGCGCGCTCCTGCCCGGCGATGACCACGGCGGCGAAGACCCCCTCGACGAGCTCCAGCGCCTCGCGGAGACCGCCGGCGCGCGAGTCGTCGGCCGCCTAGCCCAGAAGCTCCACCAGATTGACCCGCGAACCTACGTGGGCCAGGGCAAGGCCGCCGAGCTCCGCGACCTGTGCAACGCCCTCGACGCCGACGCCGTGCTGTGCGACCACGACCTCAGCCCGGCCCAGGTGCGCAACCTCGAACGCATCACCGAGGCCAAGGTCCTCGACCGCAGCGAGCTGATCCTCGACATCTTCGCCACGAGGGCCAAGACCCGCCAGGCAAAGGTCCAGGTGGAGCTCGCGCAGCTCGAATACACCCTCCCGCGCCTCACCCAGATGTGGAGCCACCTCGACCGCACGGGGGCCGGCATCGGCACCCGCGGCCCGGGCGAACGCCAGCTCGAGACCGACCGCCGCGTGCTGGGCCGCCGCATGAGCCACATGAAGCGCGAGCTGCGCGACATCGCGGACCGCAAGCTCCGCGAGGTCGCCGCCCGCCGCGAGGAGTTCAAGGTCTGCATCGTCGGCTACACCAACGCCGGCAAGAGCACCCTCCTCAACGCCCTCACGGGCACCCAGGACGCCTTCGTGGAGGACCGCCTCTTCGCGACGCTCGACACGAAGACCCGCGCCTGGGCATTGGACGAGCATCACAAGGCTCTCCTGAGCGACACTGTGGGCTTCATCCGCCGCCTGCCCCACCACCTCGTCGCCTCCTTCCACGCCACGCTCGAGGAGGCCAACGAGGCCGACCTGCTCATCCACGTGATAGACATCAGCCACCGCGACTGCCTCCACCAGGCCGAGGTGGTCCGCCAGGTTCTGGCCGAGATC
>VGYW01000816.1 GCA_016872875.1 Planctomycetota bacterium
ACCTTCTTCTTGTAGGCGTCGAGCGCGCCGGCCGCGCCCTCGTAGGCCTTCTTCTGCTCGGGGTCGAGCAGGAGTGCCATGGCCTCGGCGGTCTGGGTGTCCACCTGCTCGCGGACCTTGCGCATGGCGTCGGCGTACTTCTGGCGGGCGTCGGCGTCGCGCCAGTCCTGCGGGCGGGCCACGTCGCGCATCTTGTTGCGCATGTTGTCGCCGCCGTCGCGGCGGATGCCGTCAACTGCCCCGCGCTGCTGCTCGGTGAGGTTGATGCACTGGGAGATGATGTCGCCCTTGTCGTTGGGCAGCCCGGCCCCTGGCCCGCCGAAGGCGCCGAAGAAGCCGCGTTGCCTTGCGGCGCCGGTGACGCCCTGGGCCGTGCGAGTCTTCTCGACCACGCCGCGGAAGTCCTTCTGCGCGGCCTCGATGGCGTCGTCGCGAGCGGCGAGCGCGGCGAGGACGCCCTCATACTTCGGCTTCTGGTCCGCGGGGAGGACTTCGAGGATGAGTGCGGAGTACTTCTTGTCGAGGCGCTTGGCGAGGTCGGCCTGGGCGTCGCGCTCGTCGCCGGCGCGCTGCTCGTCGAGCTTGGCCACGGCGGCCTGCTGCTCGGGGGTGAGGTCGAAGTAGCGGCGCAGGGCGTCGAAGGCGTTGCCCCGGGCGCGCTGCTGCAAGGCATCGCCCCTGAACATGTCGAACCCGCCGAATCGCCCGCGGTCGGGCGGCCCGCCGCGCTCCCCGTCCCTGCGGCCTGGCGGCCCGCCGGCCAGCGCTGCTGACGCGGCCGTGGCGACCGCCAGGCAAAGCCACAACGCCTTCCTCATGCTGCCGTCTCCTTTCTTGGCGCGGCCTGTGGCCGCAACCAAAGGGGATGATTGGATGGGTGGATGAATGGATGACAGTCTGCCACCCATCCATACATCCATTCATCCCTCACACCTGCGCGCAAAGCGCGCGCGAGGCAGACCCCAATCCTCCTCATCCGGCGTAGGCCACGAGGGTAACGAAGCGTTCGAGGGCGCCGTCGGCCTCCTCGTGGAGTTGCTCGAGGCGGTGGAGTTCCGCGGTTGCGGCGTCGAGCTCGAGGAGTGCCGGGTTCTCGGCCTCGATGCGTTCGATGGCCGCGGCATGGTCGTGGAGGAGGCCCTCCACGAGCTCGAGCCGCTCGGGCCTATGCGGGAGGGCGTCGTCGGGGGCCGCCGTGCGGAGTTCGAGGAGGCGGCGGGCGTAGCCCTCGCAGAGGCCGGTGTAGAGCTCGCGCTCCTCAAGGGCCTCCTCGCCCAGAGCCGTGCGGAGTTCCCCGATGCGGCGTTCGAGCGCCCGAGCCGTCCCCGCGCTCACCCCGCCGGAGATCACCGCGGAGTCCCCCGCGCCCAGCGCGAGCTTCTGGGTGCCGAGGTCAATGTCGAGGTGGCCGGAGAAGACGTGGACTCTGATCTCCCCGGGCCAGTGGGCGAGTGCCCCTGGGGGGAAGGGGAGCTCAGCGGCGAGGCGGTGCGCGGGGAAGCCGGCGCTGTAGAACTCGCAGCCCTTCGTGCGGACGATTGCGCCGCCGAGCTCGGGGGCGAGCTCGATGGCGAGCTCCTTGCCGCGCGCGCCCACCTGGCCGACCACGTTGCCGGCGAGCACCGTCATGTCCGTGCCGTTGCGCCGTGCCGCGGCCGCGGCGAACTGGCTGCCACGGCTCATCAGCAGGAGCGAGCCGGGGTCAACGCTCAGGGCCGCGGGCTGCGCCGCAACATAGGGGCGGCCCGGAACCAGACGGCTCGCCGGCACGCCATAGGCGTCGTAGACCTCGCCCGCGAGAAGGCTCTCGGCAGCGGCCTCCGGCTGCTTGGAAGCGATGGCGATGTGGGTCTCCGGGCGCTTGGCCGCGAAGCGGATGAGCGCGGCGCAGATGATGAGAGCGACGGCGGCGGCGAGGCCGGCGGCCACGGCGAGGCAGCGGAAGACGACCCGCCGCCGGGCGAGCGCGGCAACCCTGGGGGCGAAGGCGGGCGACGGCTCGGCCCAGCGGAGCGCCGCTCGGACCGCGGCGTCGGCGGCCCGCGCCTCCGCCAGGGCCTTGCGGCAGGCGGCGCACGACGCCACGTGCGCCTCCAGGCTCTCGCGGGCCGGCGCATCGAGGGCGCCGAGCTCGTAGGCATCGAGGTTGTCGCTCACCCACTCGCAGTTCATTGCTTTCCTCGGTCTTCGCTGAGGAGCTTGCGGAGCATCTGGCGCGCCCTGGT
>VGYW01000817.1 GCA_016872875.1 Planctomycetota bacterium
ATCCAAGCCCCCGAAGGGGGCGTTTCACGCCCATTGAATCGCCCCGCTTCGGGGGCTCTACGCTGGCGGGGCCTTTTCCCAGGGCTCCCTTCGGTCGCCCTGGGCTACGGCGCAAACGCCCCCATTCGGGGGCTAAACCCCAGCCCCCAGAAGATGTGGGCAAAGATCAGGGCTTCGCCCTGGGCTGATATAGCACGCTCCGTCCGGAGCTTCGGAGTTCCAGAGGGTTGCCAGGCTTGCGGGCCAGATTCGGGATTGACACGGGCGCCCTCAGAGCTTAACCTCTCTGCGGCGGCACATGCAGATGGACCAACTCACAGGAGAGGCAGATGAAGACGAGGGTTCTCGGCAGGACGGGGCTGGCGGTGAGCGAGCTGTCGCTCGGCGGGCTGTTCATCTCGAAGCTCGGCGGCGAGTTCGAGCAGTCGCGGGCCGCGGCACTCCGCGCCTTCGAACTGGGCGTGAACTACGTGGACACGGCGCCCACCTATGCCAACAGCGAGGAAGTGGTCGGCAGGATCATCCGCGACGCAAGCCAGCCCCTCATCGTGTCAACCAAGCTCGGCGGGCGCCCCCAGCCCTTCAAGCCGCAGGACAAGGCCTGCCTCCGCGCCTCCATCGAGGAGAGCCTCCGCCTCCTCGGACGCGACACGATTGACATCCTCTTCGTCCACGAGCCGGACCGCCCCGGGCAGTACGACTGGTGGACCCGCTCGCCGATGTGGGAGGCGGGCGCGCCCGTGGAAGGCCCCGTGGTCGAACTCCTCGGCGAGCTCAAGCGTGAGAGCCTCATCCGCTTCACCGGCCTCGGCGGCACCACGGCTCGCCAGCTTGCCTGCCTCGTCGGCACCGGGCAGTTCGACGTCGTGCTCACCGCCTTCAACTACAGCCTCCTCTGGCGCGAGGCGGAGCACGAGGTGCTGCCCGCGGCGAAGGCCCACGGCGTGGGCGTGGTCATCGGCTCGCCGCTCCAGCAGGGGGCGCTCTCGCGGCGCTTCGATGAAGAGGTCAACCACGGCGCCCCCTGGCTGAGCCTTCCGCGCCGCAACCAGTTCAAGGCACTCTACGCCTTCCTCGACGAACTCGGCATGCCCCTGGTCGAGTGCGCACTCCGCTTCGTCCTCTCCAACCCCGACATCTCCTGCACGCTGATGGGCGCGCGCTCGCAGGCCGAGGTCGAGCAAAACGTCGCCTACGCCGCCAAAGGCCCGCTGCCCGCCGACGTGCTCCGGCGCCTCGACGCCATCGCCGCAATGGTCCCCTTCCGCCCCTGCGACGAGCGGCCCACCCTCTGCTTCGGCTGGCGCGGCTACAAAGGCCCCGGCTCGCTGTGAGTGCATGCGGCGCAGATGAAGGGGATGAATGGATGGGCGCATGGCTGGATGAGTGTCAGAAACACCCAGTCCCTATTCCTCAATCCATCTCGCCAATCGCCCTCCGGCGCGTTTGATATCCGGGAGAATCGTGCTATCATGATAGGCAGTTGAGTTCGTGAGGCGGCCCCAACCCTGGCTGAAGGGCGCGTGGGACGCGAGTTGGTGGACAGCAGAACCGCGCAGCAACTGTTGGCGAGGATAGAGGAAGCCGTTCGGGCAGAACGGTACGAAGTTTCCATCCATGCCGACAACCGGATCGAGGAGCGGGGCATGATGGAGTGGCACATTGTAGCTGGTCTGCCCGACGCCGACCTCCTGGAAGCACAGCTCGATGATCACCCTTGGCCGTCTGTTCTCCTGTCACAGGCGCTGCCCGATGGCACGGAAGTGTACGTCAAGTGGTCGTACCGCGCTCGTGACCGGATGGCAAGGTTGGTGACCATCTACTACCCGGACTGACCCGGAGCAACAACCATGGCGGAACAGGAGAAGGTCCACAAGATCAAGCGCCTCATCCAGCGGGGGAAGTACGCCGTTGCCGTCGAGGTAGAGGCCACCTTCTACCCAGAGGACGACGAGGCATATCTCAGCGCGGAGTCCTGCAAGCTCCTCGACGAGATACGCCGCCGCGCCGAAGCCGGCGATGTCGAGTTCCTCAGAAGCGTCGGCCAGGTCTTCGAGCTCGTAGAGGCATAGGCAACCGCGGGGGCAGCAAGGCGACCTAGCCCGCATTTCTCACCAGCGGCTGGTGAGAAATGCGGGAACCACCAAACCACAAGCACCAAGCGCCAAACAAGCCCCAAACTCCAATCCTCAATGGTCCAAGCGGAGACTACGTGGTGTTGCCC
>VGYW01000818.1 GCA_016872875.1 Planctomycetota bacterium
TCTCCTCGTCCACGATGTGCTTGGGGAGGCGGTAGTCGGGGATTCCGACGCGGAGCATTCCGCCGGGGAGGTCGAGGGCTTCGAAGACCGTGGCCTCGTGCCCGAGGAGTGCGAGGTCGTGGGCCGCGGTGAGGCCGGCGGGTCCGCTGCCGACGATGGCGACGCGCTTGCCCGTCGGGGTCGGAGTGGCTATCTCTTGCTGTAGCAACGGGATGTGGCGACGGCCCCACTCATCTACGAACCGCTTGACGGCGCGGATGGCGATTGGGCCGCCGAGGGGGGTGCGGGTGCAGGCATCCTCGCAAGGGGCGTAGCAGACCCGCCCGCAGATTGACTGGAAGGGGTTGCTGGCGCGGACGACTCTGACGGCCTCCTCGAAACGCCCGTCGGCGACGAGGCGGACGTAGGACTGGGCGGACACCCCGATGGGGCAGGCGGCCTTGCAGGGGGCGAGGACCTCGTAGCGCTTGTGGGCGCGCAGGTGCTTCCGGCGGTCCACCTGCTCGGCGCTGAGGATGCGGGGGTTCACCTTCCCGCGGAAGTCGTCGAGCGTCTTGTAGCCGCGGGAGTCCATCCAGCGTTCGAGCCCGTCGCGTAGCTCGCGGATGGCGCCGTAGCCGTTCATGATCACGGCGGTGCAGACCTGGACTACATTGGCGCCCACGAGGAGGTACTTAATGACGTCCTGCCACGAGGTCACGCCGCCTGAGCCCGCGATGTCAATGGCCAGTTGCGGGCGGATGGCGCTGATCCAGCGAAGGGGGTATTGGATGGCCCAGGGGCCGCCGTGGCCGGCGTAACCGCCGTGCATCACTGGGCGTTCCTCCTGGATGTCAATCTCCAGGGCGGTCATGCGGTTGAAGACGGTGACGGCGTTGGCGCCGGCGGCCTCGACGCCTTTGGCGACGCCGAGCGGGGAGGTGAGCATGGGGCTGAGCTTGGCGATGACCGGGAGCTTGACGGCCTGGCGGACGGCGGCGACGGTCTGGAAGATGGTCTCCTCGACGGCCTTGCCGCGGAAGGTGATGGAGCCGTGGGGGCAGGAGGTGTTGAGCTCGATGGCGTCGGCGCCGGCGGCCTCCAGCTCCTGGGCCGCCCGTGCCCAGCCCTCGTCGGACAGGGCGTTGATGCTCGGGATGATCTTGATGGCGAGCTTGGCCTTGGCGTCCGCCACCTCCTGGGCGTAGCGGGCCAGGTCCCACTCGCTCGCCTGCTCGTAGGAAAAGAGGGTGAAGGACTTTTCCTGCGGGCCGAGGTCGTGGTGAATGACCGTGAAGCGGGGGGTGGGCGAGTGGCGGGGAAGCTCCTCCTCGAACCAGGACTTCATGACCACGGCCGCGGCGCCGTTGTCCTGGCAGCGCCGCATCCGCTCGACCGTCTCTGTGATGCCGGCGGAGGCCACGACGATGGGACAGTCGAGTTCGAGGCCGGCGTATCTCGTGCGAAGGTCAGCCAAGGGGGACTTCTCCTGATGCGGCCTGTGGCCGCAGACGAGGTGGATGATTGGATGGATGGATGATTGTCTGACATTCATCCACCCATCCATTCATCCTCGGCAACACGTGCGCAAACCGCGCACGAGTCACGACCGCTGGCCCCATAGTCATTCCGGCCCACGGGTTGAGTGCCTGGCGGCGAGGGCCTCGACGATGGCCTCGGTGGCGAGAGCGAGACGGGCGAGCGGCTCGTGGGCCTGCTCGGCGCGGGCCAGCTTCTGCTGGGCGTCGTGGAGTAGCTCGGGAAAGGGGGCGTTCTCGGTCTGGCGCCGCAGGTGGTGGATGAGGAGGCGTCCGGCCTTCAGGAGGCGACTGGTGGTGGCAGCGAGGTCCGCCCGCGCCGGCGCGCCCAGGCTGCCCTCGAGGAGGATGAGCCGCGTGGGGAGGTCGGGCTTGGGGTTCTGGAGGGCTTCGGCGGCGGCGAGGAGGTCGTAGAGGGCGGCGGCGGCGAGGTCGAGCTTCTGGACGTGGTCGGTGGCGGCGCGTGCGGCGGCGGCGTAGCGGGTGAGGATGGGCCGCACCTGCGGCGCGAGCGCCTTGTTGCGGGCGAGCTCCCTGCCGAACGCCTCGCAGAGGGCGTCGAGCGCCGTGCTGGCGCGCGAGCGCGCGGTCTCGGGTAGAGGGGCTTCTGCCTTGCCCAGGTCGGCAAGGGTCCTGAGGAGCCGCTTGCTCGCCTGGCCATTGCCCTTGGCCGCGGCGAGGACGGCGGCGGCATCGGC
>VGYW01000819.1 GCA_016872875.1 Planctomycetota bacterium
TGGGTTCGCATAGATGTCGAGCGGGATGTATTCGATCTGGCGCGACTGGCTCTGGTATTCTTCGAGGAGCTCGCCGACCTTGCCACGGATGAAGTTGCGCGGCCGCTCCTCGTCCGAGTCGGCCCTCGCGGCGCGCACCATCGTGGAGATGACGCGCAGCGGCTTCTTCACCTCCATGAGGAGCTTGAGGGTCTCGTCGCTCAGCGTGTAGATGCCGGTCCTTGTGAGGTCGGCGCGGCGGTAGTGGCGCTGGTTGATGTAGCTGATGAGCCCGAGCGCCACGATGCCCAGGAGAGCCGCGCCCAGGACGATCATCGTGAGGGGGAAGGCCGGCCCGGTGCACACGCGGATAACGGTCCTGTGCTCCGCCACCAGGGCCAGCTCGAGGAGCACCAACCCCAGCACGATCCCCGCCACGGGCATCGCGGAGGTGCCGAGCCAGTAGAAGGCCAGGAAGTTGCCGAGGACCAGGACGCCCAGGATCAGCGCCACCCCGCCAGCGATCTCCACCCAGCCACGGTACGGCGCCTTTTCGAGCGAGCGGTAGAATGCGGCGTTCATCCACGAGCCCGCCTCCACCAGGACCACCCCCACGGCCAGGCTCACGAGGGCCATGAGGCCGGGGGTGCCGGTCGCCGTCGGCTGCTTGGCCATCCTGGCGAAGACCGCGAAGCCGACCCCTGTGACCAGGAGGCCCGCGAAGGTGACTGCAAGCCCGGCGGGGCTCAACACGCCATTCGACTCAGAGTCTCTGTCGGCCACGGCGCTCACCTCCACCTGCGGACGGTGACGATGACCGTCGTCAGGAAGATGCAGAAGAGGCTTGTTGTCACGAAGTACAGCACGTCGCGCGTGTCAACTATCCCGCGCGTGAAGGTCCCGAAGAAATGCTCCGACGAGGAGATGTAGCGCAGGGTCTTCCAGAGCTGGTCCACCGCGTAGGGCCGCATGAAGGGCAGGATGTGGAGAAGGAGGAGGAGAACGATGGAGATGACTGCGGCGGCGATCTGGGTGCGGACGCAGGCGGAGGCCACCATGCCCACGGCCAGGTAGAACGAGCCGAGCAGGAACAGCCCGAAGTAGCCCGCCATCAGCGGGCCGGGGTCGGGGCTCCCGTAGGCGAAGAGCACCGCCGCGTAGAACACCGTCGGCAGCACCAGCACCAGCAGGAAGACGAGCGAGGCCAGGTACTTCGAGAGGACGACCTCGAAGGTCGTCACCGGCGCCGTCATGAGCGTCTCGATGGTCCCGCTGTCGAACTCGTCGGCGAAGAGGCGCATCGCGACGAGCGGCAGGATGAAAATCCAGATGAAGCCCATGAAGCCGATGATCTGGCTCATGTCGGCCTGGCGCGAGTTCGTGAGGAACTCGAAGAATAGATACCCGACGAGCCCAAGGAACACGATCATGACGATGTAGGCCATGGGTGAGAGGAAGTAGGCGATCAGCTCGCGCTTCGTCAGTGTCGCAAGGTTTCTCATGCCTTCGCCTCCTCCATCTCCTGCCGATGTCCGACAACGTCGGCGGTCTGGGTGAGCTTCCCGAACACGTCCTCCAGGCTCCCGCCCATTCGGGCTTTGAGGTTCTCGGTCTTATCCTCGGCCACGATGCGGCCGCCGCTGATGATGAGGACGCGGGGGCAGATCATCTCGACCTCGGAGAGGATGTGGGTGCTCAGGAGCACGGTGCGGCGCTCGCCGAGGTCCCTGATCATCTCGCGGACCAGCCGCACCTGGTTGGGGTCGAGGCCAACCGTCGGCTCGTCCAGGATGAGGATCGGCGGGTCGTTCACCAGGGCATCGGCGAGGCCGACGCGCTGGCGGTAGCCCTTCGAGAGCTGGCCGATGACGCGGCTGGCCACCTCGTTGATGCCGCAGCGGTCGAGCACCTCGCCGATGCGGCGCTTCCGCTCGCAGGCCGCCACGCCCTTGAGCCGCGCGCGGTGGAAGAGGTACTCCACCACCCGCATCTCGCGGTAGAGCGGCACGTTCTCGGGCAGGTAGCCCACCCGCTCGCGCACCTGCATCGCCTCCCAGAAGGGGTCGAACCCCGCCACGCGCACCTTGCCGGCCGTGGCGGGCGTGAAGGCGGTGAGGATGCGCATCACGGTGGTCTTCCCCGCGCCGTTCGGCCCAAGGAACCCCACCACCTCCCCCTCGTCCACGCGGAACGACACGTCGTCCACGGCGACGATCTTGCCGAACC
>VGYW01000820.1 GCA_016872875.1 Planctomycetota bacterium
GAGAACGGTCCGGCGGCGGCCGCGGGAATGAACTGCCTGCGAGGTAGCATTGGCTGACTCCTAAGCCTGTAAGGATACTACGGACCGGCGGGGCTCGCAGTCGCTGTCTGCTACCGCAAATTCTCCACCATCATCAGGTCGCCGGCGGCGGGTTCACGGACGGCGTAGAGCAGGTGTCGCGGACGGTCGGGAGGCCAGACAGTCAGGCCGGGCGCGACAAGCTTGGGTATGGTCGCGAGGCGCTCCACACGGCCCGTCGAGGGCCGCCACATGCCGATGGGAAACCCGCCCTGCGGCTCCTTGGTTTGTACGAAGTACACGCCATCGCCCGCCACGGTGAAGTTGTACGCGCTGACCAGCCAGTCACCCAGCGGGGTCTCTTCCCCGCCTTCGACGGGCACCCGCCACAGGCCGGTGCTGCCGTAGCTATAAGACTTGGCGTAGTAGAGGGTCTTCCCATCGGATGACTCGTAGGCCCCGTAGCCCCCTCTTCGGGTCACCTGAACAGCCGGCCCGCCGGCGGCGGGCATCTTCCAGACCTGCTGCTCGCCAGTGCGGTCGGAGGCGAAGTAGATCCACCGGCCGTCGCGCGAGAAACTGGGCAGGCGATCATTGGCCGGATCCGTGGTCAGGCGCCGGGGCTGGCCGCCGTCCGCCGCGATGGCGTAAATCTCGGCAGTGTTCCCGAGGGCGACATCGAAGACGATCTGGCGGCCGTCCGGGGACCAGTTCGGGCTGGTCACCACAGGTCCGCCGAAAGAGGTCAACTGCGACTGGTGGGAGCCGTCCGCGCTGGCCAGCCAGATCTCGGGATTGCCGGCACGGTCGGAGAAGAAGGCGATGCGGCGGCCATCGGGGGAGTAAACGGGGCACTGGTCCGAGCGGGTGGAGGAGATGAGCTTCACCGGTGGGCCGGCGCCGCCGTCCGGGGAAAGCTCCACCCGGTAGACGTCCCGGTCTGTGGTGAAGGAGCTGTACGCCAGCCGGTCGCCCTGGGGCGAAATGGCGGCATGCAGGCCAAGACTGCCCAGCGAGGGCACCGCCTGCGAGGGCTTCGATCCCGCGACCGGCACACGCCGCAGCGACGGAGTGTCCCCCATGACGCGAACGTATAAGAGGTCACGTCCGCCCACCGCCCACATGGGGCTGTACACCTGGGTGCTCTCGGACGTGAGACGCCTGGGCTCGCCACGCGCGCTCCAGTCCGGCTGGAGATCCATCAAGTAGATGTCGCAGACGGCGATCGTGGTGCAGCGGATGAAGGCCAAGGTGCGGCCGTCAGGCGAGATGGCCGGGGCGCTATCGCCCAGCGACTGCGACGGGGGGCGGGTGAGGAAGCGCTTCTCGCCGCCAGCCACGGACAGCAGCGCCAGCACGTGCGGATCCGCCAGCGAGGGCCGCTCGGGAACGATCAGCCAGCGCCCGTCCGGGGTCCAGGCCAGGAACGGCCGGGGAATGTCGGTCTGCGGGGTATGGATCTCGGCCAGCCGCCGCTCCGGTCCGCCGGGCGCGGGTAGCAGGCGGACTTCATCCGTGGCGCTCCAGCGGGTGCGCAGGAAGGCAATGTGACGGCCGTCCGGCGACCACACCGGCTGTATGTCGTCGGCCGGATCGGTGGTCAGCCGAAGCGGGGCATCCGACCCGATCAGCTTCACGTAGATGTCGGTGTTGTCCTGGCTCTGGCCTACCCAGGAGAAAGCCACCTGCTTGCCATCGGGGGAGAAGGCAGGGTAACTCTCCAAGCCGGCATAGCTGGTGAGGGGTACGACCCTCAGCGGGGCCGCCGGGCTGGAGCGCGGGCCGAGCAACCGCCAAGCGAAGAATCCGGCGACTATCGCGGCGCCGGCTAGAAGGGCGGGCCAGAGCCAGCGGCGCGGAGCGGACGGCTGGTCGGAAGCCGCCGGCGCCTCCCCCTCCAGCGCGCTGCCACGCTGGCGCCACCATGCATCTAGCTCGGTCTTGTAGGCGTAAACGGAACCCTGCTTCTGACCGGCCAGGCGCAGCCGGTGTACCGGCATGCCCTGCTCGCGCTCCCACCTCTGGACGGTGCGGGTGCCGCGTCCGAGATGGGCGGCGATCTCCTTCCAGGAGTCCAGACGACCGTTGGAGACGAGTTGCGGCTCAGGAGCGGAAGCACCCATCCCAGCTAATAGACGAATCCGGGAGGGATTTGTTCCAAAATAACGGCAATATCCTTCCA
>VGYW01000821.1 GCA_016872875.1 Planctomycetota bacterium
GGCTGCGCCAGGAGGCCGCCCAGCTCGACTACCTGGCGAACGCCGCCGAGCTGGAAGAGCTCCGGCAGGAGATTGACAAGGCGCAGAAGCGCCGCGCCGCGCTCGCCGCACTCGAGGCCGAGCGCGACAAGCTCCTCCCACTCCGCGCCTTCCCCGCCGACCAGGCCGGCCAGCTCACTCAATGGCAGATGAACCGCCTGGGCCTCCTGCACAATGCGGAGGAGATCGAGCGCACCATAGCCGAGCAGCGCAGCAGCGCGCTCGAACCGGCGCGCGCCGAGATCGAACATCTCGGCAGCCTTGCGAACGCCACGCAGGACGACCTCGGCGCCGTCCAGCAGCTCATCGGCAGGACCAGGGACCTCGAGGCCCGCGAGCAGAAGCACCGCGAGGACCTCGCCCGCGAGGAGTCAAGCCTTGCCTCACAAGGGGCCTCCATCGAGGAGCTTGACCGCCTCGAGGAACGCTTCGCGGAGCTGGGCGCAGAGGACGCCCAGTTCCTCGTCGGCCACGACCGCGACGCCGCACGTGTGGCCTCGGAGATCGAGGAGGCCAAGCGCCTCGCAGCCGAGGCCTCCCAGCGCAGTGACCGCATCCTGGCCGAGCGCAAGAGCCAACGCGAGGCCGGCCGCAAGACCAATCTCACCGGCATCGCCATCCTGGCGGGGGCGGCGCTCGTCGCCGTTGTGCTGGCCATTCTCAACCTGCTCCCCGTCGCCATTGTGGTCGGCGTCATCGGCGCTGGGGCAGGGGCCTGGCTGGCCTACCGCGGCCACACCACGGCGCTCGCCGCTGAGTCCCTCCAGGCCGATGGCCTCGCGCTCGCCCAGCGCGAGGTGGGCGAGGCGGAGGCGCGCCGCAACCAGCTCGTCACCCAACAGCGCGAGCTCGGCCAGCGCTTCGCCGCGCTCGCCGCTCAGTTCAACTACGAGCAGCCCGAGGTCATGGTCGAGGACTACCTGTCGTTTCAGGACCTTCGGCGCCTCTGCGGCAACCTTCCAGTTCTCAGGAGCCGCGAGGCCGAGCTCGGCGCCCAGCGCGCGGACCTCGAGGCCGAGGCCGCCGCCACGTTCCGCCGCTGGGGCCAGGAGCGGCCCATCGGGGCCTCTCTCTCCCGCGCCCTGGCCACCCTCCAGGAGCACATGGCCGCCGCTCGCCGCGCGCGACAGCGCGCCGACGAGCTCAACCGCCGCCTCAACGAGGAGACCGAGCGGCGCGACGCCCTCCGCCTCGAAGCCGAGGCCCTCACCGCCAGAATCCGTTCCCTCTTCGCCGCCGCGGGCATCCCGCAGTCCGAGTCCATCGAAAGGGGCATCAACCTCTTCAACGAGCGCGCCAACCAGCACCAGCGCTTCCGACAGCTCGACGGCGAACTCGTGCCCCGCGCCGCCGCCGAGGTGGTTGACCCCAAGATAGTCGAGAGCTGGCGCGCCGACGCCGACCGGCTCCACCGCGCCGTGGCCACCATGCGCGAGGAGCGCCCCGGGCTCGTCTCCCTCCAGGTCGCCGAGCGCTCGCGCGTCTACCGCGACCGCCGCGCCGCCGCCCACCAGGCCGAGGACGCCTTGCGCGTCAAGGCCGAGGAGCTCGGCGGGCGCGTCGTCGAGACCCTTCGCCGCTGCCACGCCGAGCGCCCCAAGCTCGAAGACACGGTGGCCCAGCGCACCGACGACCTCGCCCGCGCCCGCCGCCACGACGCCGCGCTCCGACTCGCCGAGAGCACGCTCGGCCAGCTTGCCAGCGAGGTCCACGGCCTCTGGGCCGAGGAGCTCAACCAGGGCGCCAGCGCCCTCCTCCAGCGCGTGGCTCCCACCCTCAGCGACCTCAAGTTCGACAGCCGCCTCTCCTTTGGCCTGCGCCACCGCGCACTGCCCGAGCCGGTCCGAGGCGCCACCTACGGGCCTATCCTGAGCGCCGGCACGTGGGACCAGGTGTGCCTGGCCGTCAGGCTGGCCATCGCCGACTTCGTCTGCCGCCGCAGCAATGGCGGCCTGTTGCTCCTCGACGACCCCTTCGCCCACTTCGACGACCCGCGCTTCGAGTCCGCCGCACGTCTCATCGCCGACTTCGCCCAGCGCCGCAACCAGGTCATCCTCTTCTCCTGCCAGCGCCAGCGCTTCGCCTGGCTCCGCTCCCGCGACCCCCGCTGGTTCGACGCCAACATCGCCATCCGCACCGTCCGCCGCGCCCAGCCCGCC
>VGYW01000822.1 GCA_016872875.1 Planctomycetota bacterium
AGGTGCTCTTCCGCGACGGCAACACGGACGAGGCTCGGAAGCAGTACGACAGCATCGCCAAGGGCTTCGAGGGGCGCCACGAGGGCCTGGCCGCCCTCATGGGCCTCGCACTGTGCCACGAGGCCGACCGGAACCACCGCGAGGCCCTCAAGGTCCTGCGCCGCATCGAGGAGCGCGCGCCCAAGGCCGCCGGCGAGCAGACCGCGGCTCTCCTCAACCGCGCACGCCTCCACCGCTTCTTCTGCGCCGCAGCACTCAACGACTTCGCCGACGCCGTCCAGGCCCTCGCCCAGCTCCTCGCCAGCGGCGGCGAGGTGGACGACGCCTGGGCATGGCAATTCCCGGCCTACGTCGCCCAGATGGCCAACAACCGGGCCTACGACGAGGCACTCGCCGTCCTCCGAGCCGGCCTCTTCGCCCCCGAGCACCAGACCCTCCGCGCGCTCGTCGCCTCCCTCGGAGCCACGGGCATGGACGCCGCCCTCGCCCCACGGGCCCGCCAGCTCGCGGAGGGCTTCTCCAACAGCGGCCGCTTCGACCGCGTCCGCGAGGCCTACGCCGCCTATCCCACGGAGGGCATGGCCGACGCCTTCGCACGCGCCGTCGAGCACTGGGCGCAGCGCGGCCAGCACGACGACGCCGTGGCCACCCTCGCCTTCTGCGCCAGGGAGAAGCTCGCCAGCCCCGCCCTCAGCAAGGCCACGGTCGAGCTCGCCAACGCCTTCTGCGCCGCCGGCGCGCACACCCGCGTCGCAAGGCTCTACGAGGCCACCCACGAGCCCAAGCTGGCGCCCGTCTTCATCCGCGCCATCCGCGAGACGACCGACGCCGGGCGCCTCGACGACGCCTTCGCCCTCACCCGCGACTGCCTCAAGAGCTTCCCCGCCGACGCCAGAAAGCTGGCCAGCGGCGACGGCGCCGCCGTCCGCCTCGCCAAGGCCGCCATCGCCAAGGGCGACCTCCTCAAGCCCATCGCCATCCACGAGCTCTTCGAGCCCCCGCCCAACGACCCCGCCGCCGTCGCCCTCTTCGTCGAGGCCGCCAACGCCGCCGTCGCGGGGAAGAAGCCCGACGCCGCACTCCGCCTCCTCGACCACGCCCGCGCCCGATTCGGCGTCCTACAGCCCGAGCTCGCCGCCGCCGCAGGCCGCCTCGTGGCCCTCCACGTGGCCGCTGCCGCCTACGACAAGGCGGCCGCCGCCTACGCCGCCTACCCCAACGAGACCCTCGCCCCCGCCGTCGCCAAGGCCATCGCCGCCGCGGCCGCCGCAGGCCGCCCACGCGACGCACTCCTCCTCCTCAACGCCTACGCCCGCCAGCGCCAGGCACTTCCCCCCGAAGCCGTCCGCGCCCTCGCCGACGCCCTCGCCGCCCTCAAGCCCGACGACGACGAGCGCGGCCCGCTCCTCGACGACTACCGCCGAGCCTACGACCTCTACGACAGCCCGGTCGCCCGCTCCACCTACGCCCTCGCCCTCGGCGACGCCTACGTGCGTGCCGGGCGCCTCGCCGAAGCCCTCCCGCACTACGAGGGTGCGGGCGACGCCGAGGGCGCACTCCGAGCCGCCTGCCTCGCCCTCGAAACCGACGACCCCGACCGCGCCGCCGCCCTGAGCCAGAAGCTCCGCAAGCTCGCCGAGGCCGACCCCGCGCGCTCCGCCGCCGCCGCATTCCTCCTCCGCGAGACCACCCCCGGCGACTTCCGCAAGGCCGCCTCCGCAGCCAACCTCCCCGCACCCCTCGCCCACTACCTCGTCGGCCTGCGCCTCTGGTCCGAGGGCGGCGACGGCGCCGCCGAAGAGTTCGCCCAGGTGCCCGCAGGGGCCTCCGGCTGGTTCGTCCCCCTCGCCGCCCGCCCCCGAGCCCCCGAAGCCCCGCGCGAGTGAGCCCCGACGCGGCCGATGGCCGCATCAAAGGGCGAACCGAGTGGCCGAATGCTCAGTACCCAATGCCCGGTACTCAATACTGGTTCAACCCCGCCTGCGTGGCACTTGAACCAATATGGGCGCTTTGGCGATCCGGACCCATCCGGGGCGGTCCCGCCATACTGTATCATCCGCGCGACACAGGTGTTTGACCCACTATGGGTGTTTTGGCGATCCGGACGCATCCCTGGCCGTTTCTCCCATACTGTATCACCTGCGCGCAGTCGTTTGACCCAGTATGAGTG
>VGYW01000823.1 GCA_016872875.1 Planctomycetota bacterium
TACAACTGCTCTGCGCTACACTGTGTCATTGCCAGGTCGTCCTTTCTCTTGGCTATAAGCCGTTGTTGCCACACGGATTATACCAGAAAGGCGACCTGGCACCCAGGGGAGTGGTGAGAAATGCGGGCTATCCCTGGCCCGACATGGCGAAGGTGGACTACTCGCCGCTGGAGCGGATCAAGGCATTCCTGCCCGCGGGGATGAAGGTCATCCCCGGCTCGTCGGGCGTGCTGGAAAACGTGATGTGGCTACTGGGCTACGAGGGGATAAGCTACCTGCTCTATGAGGACGAGCGGCTGGTGGCCGACATGTTCGACGCCGTCGGCTCGCGCATCGCCGCCTATCTCGGCAAGGTCGCAGCCCGCGACATCGTGGGCGCGGTGCAGCTCGGGGACGACCTGGGTTTCCGCACCCAGACCCTCATCTCGCCCGCTGCGCTCCGCGAATACTGCTTCCCCTGGCACAAGCGCATCGTCCAGGCCGTCCATGCCCAGGGCAAGCCGGCCATCCTTCACGCCTGCGGGAACGTCAGCGAGGTGATGGAGGACATCATCGCCTGCGGCTGGGACGCCCGCCACTCCTTCGAGGACGCCATCGAGCCCGTCTGGGAGGCCAAGGCGCGTTGGGGCGGCCGCATCGCACTCCTCGGCGGGTTCGACATGGACAAGCTCTGCCGCCTGAGCCCCCGCGAGGTGCGGCGGCACACCCGCCTCGTCATCGGGCGTTGCGCCCCCGGCGGCGGCTGGGCGCTCGGCACGGGCAACTCCGTGGCCAACTACGTGCCGGTCGGGAACTTCCTGGCGATGCTGGACGAGGGGCTTGCGGCGGGTCGCCGCGGCTAGCCCGCATTTCTCACGAAACGCGGGAAATCTCAAGTGCCAATCACCAAGCACCAAACAATCCTCAAGCCCCAACGGCTCAATGATCGAAACGGCACCCAGACCCTCGAGGAGAGCACAGTGTCCTCTCGCTCCGGGTGATTGGGGATTGGAGTTTGGGCATTGTCTGGGTCTTGGTGCTTGTCATTTGGTGCTTCCCGCATCTCTCACCAATCGTTGGTGAGAAACGCGGGCTAGGGCTTCTTCCTCCGCTTCTCGATGTACCTCACGCCCTCGATGTCCTTGAAGTGCGCATCCTGCGTCCACAGCGTGGCGCCATAGGCGCGGGCCGTTGCCAGGATGATGCTGTCGGCCATCGGCAGCCCGGTCTCGATACTCACTTCCGCAGCAGCGACCGCCAGTTCCTTGTCCAGCTCTATCACAAGCCCGCGCTCCATGTGCGCCGCCGCCTCCGCGGCTTTCTCCTCCGTCCGCTGCCTGAGGGTGGAACGGACTACCTCCGCGATGCAGATGCTCGGCACGAGCAGGTGTTCGACATCCTCGATAGATGGCGCGAAGAACTTGGCATTCGGGCCATCGCCGAAGAACTCCATCCAGCCGCAGGAGTCCACCAGGTTCATTCCCGCCACTCCTCGTCCCTCTCGATTGTAGTGTCAATCCCCTTGAGGAAGCCGCGCATCTCTTTCATTGGCCTGATGGGGACGAGCACGACCTTGCCACCGAACGGCATCAAGGCCACCTTCTGTCCGGGGCGGATGCCCATGCGCTCGCGGATCTCGCGGGGGATGACAATCTGGTACTTGGGGGACACCGTGACAGCAGCCATTCTCTCGCCTCCTTCCATCGATCCTCCCCACGTAAAACGATAGCACAATCGTTGGGCGATTTCAAGCGTGGCCGAGTATGACCTCCGATACTGGCGCAGGCCTCCCGTCGCTCTTCTCGTGCTCGTCGGCGTCCTCGTCGTCGTCGAATCTCTGGCCTCTTTCTCCATCCAAGTTCGACGACGAGGACGACGACGACAACGACGACGATTCTGACGCGCGACCAGCGCCAAGATGGGGAGTCACGCTCAGCGCGGCCCGCCGGCCGGACCATGTGCGGAGAGGATTGCCCCTTGAGACTGCCCGGGCTATAATGCCTTTGAGCTCTGCGGGACACCGGCGCCGCAGGTGTCGGCAAGCAGGGCAAGCGCTCCTCGACATCGTTCTGGTCCTTCTTCTCTTTGGCCGCGACATCCGCATCCGCTGACCGGGAAGATGACAGGAACCACTGTGAGCCAGCGACGCATCACGACCTCACTCGCCTGGCTACTGCTGGCCTGTGG
>VGYW01000824.1 GCA_016872875.1 Planctomycetota bacterium
GGCCGATGCCTGTTGCGGTGTTGCCCTCACTGGCCCTTCCCCTCCGCCCCGGGCAGGTGCTTGTACCAGGTGAAGTAGAGGACGACGCTGAGGGCCGCGGCCACGGCGAGCCAGGCCGCCATCGCGGTCCATTGGCGGAACATGAGGAAGACTGGGAAGAAGTAGACCGCCATGATCCACGGAATGGCGATGAGGGTGTTCAGGATGTCGCGGGCGAATGACTCCTTGCGGAAGGCGGGGTCCTCTGCCGCCACGTCGCGCGCGACCGGCCCCCAGAAGCCGCCAGGCTGCACGCTCTTGTAGAAGGTCTTGAGGGTCGAACGCTCGGTCGGCTTCGTCAGCACAGCAGCCACGATGCAGGCCAGCAGGTTCACGGCTGCCAGCGCAGGGAAGGAATACTCGTTCCTGAGGTCGGGGAACCAGAGGGCTCTGGCAACTGCGGCCACGATGGCCACGAGAATGCCGGCTGTAAACCCCTGTCCGTTGAACCGCCACCAGTACCACCGCAGCAAGCACGGAATCATCACTCCGCCGCCTAGGTCGAGCATGATCCACCCGAACATCTGGGCAATGGACTTCTCGCGCACCGCCAGCATAATGGCGAGGCTCACGGCCACCAGCAGGGCCGACGCCGCGTAGCCCATATAGACCAGCTCGCGGGGGCCGGCCTTCGGGCGCGCGTAGCGCTGGTAGAGGTCGCGCACGAGGTACGACGCCCCGGCGTTCACCATAGCGTCGAGGCTCGACATGAAGGCGGCGAGGAGCGCGGCGAGGGTGAACCCGCGCAGGCCGGCAGGCAACGCCTCGCGGAGGACCGCGGGCAGCACCCGCTCTTTGTCCGCCACGGCGTCCAGGCCCATGCTCAGGGCGAGCACCGCGATTGCGGCGACGAAGGGCCAGCGCAGGACGTGGAGCACGCCCCACAGGGCGCCGATCTTCGAGGCGTCGCGGCTGTCGCGGGCCGCCAGGAAGCGCTGGAAGTCGAACATCTGCGGCGGCCCGCCAAGCTCCTGCACCACCCCCTTCACGACCCACAGGATGAGGAGCAGACCGAACACCTCGTAGCCCGACAGGGCCTTGGCCATGTCCGCCGACACGCCGGGCGGGACGGGCAAGTGCCAGGGGGGCGCCAGGTTCCCCATCTCCCCCGCCGCAAATGCCTGCACCGCGGGGGCCGCGCTCGCCTTGGCGAATGCGAAGACGCACAGCGCAATGGCCCCCGCCGACAGCACGACCGTGTGCAACAGGTCCACCAGCACCACGCTCACGAACCCCCCGAACGTGGCGTAGACCGCCACGAGGCCGACGATCAGGAGGGCGCACGCGTTGTCGGACCAGCCGGGCAGGAACTCCTTGCCGAACTTGCCGATGCCGACCGAGCTGTAGGTGATGAAGGCCACGAGCGTGACGACGGCGAGGAGCGCGTAGGAGCCGCGCGCCCACTCCCCCGCGCGCCCCGCCCCGAACCGCGTCCGCATCCACTCCGCGCCCGTCACCACCCCCGACCGCCGAATCCATTTGCCCATGAAGGCCATGAAGAAGGCGGCGTAGGTGAAGCCCCAGATCCACTGCTCCCACAGCCCCTTCACGCCGTAGAGCATGAAGAGCGACACGATCCACATCGTGCCCGTGATGTCGAAGTACGACGAGCTGCCGGAGGCGGCGAGAATCCACCAACTCGTCTTGTGCTCCCCGAGGAAATACGAGTCGATCCCCCGCGACGCCGCCTTGCGCACCACCACGCCCAGGCCCACGACCGCGACGAGGTAGACGACGATTATCGCAAGGTCAGTCGTTGGAAGTGCCACGCGACGCTCTCCATCGCCTGAGGGAACGAACGCCCGCTCTCTCGCAAGCTCTATATCAAAGCCCCGTGGGAAAAGCAAGTGCGCCCGAAGCGCTGCTCTCCCCATCTCCCTCTGTGCGGGGCTAGCGTCGCGTCGGAAGGTTGCCCACCTCTCCCTTGGGGAGAGGTCGCCCGCCAGAGGCGGGCGGGTGAGGGTGCTTCCCGCCTGGCCCGCGGCAAGCGAGGCACCCTCACCCCAGCCCTCTCCCCGAGGGAGAGGGGGAAGCGAGGCACCCTCACCCCAGCCCTCTCCCCGAGGGAGAGGGGGAAGCGAGGCACCCTCACCCCAGCCCTCTCCCCG
>VGYW01000825.1 GCA_016872875.1 Planctomycetota bacterium
CTTCGGGGGCTCTACGCTGGCGGGGCCTTTTCCCAGGGCTCCCTTCGGTCGCCCTGGGCTACGGCTCAAACGCCCCCATTCGGGGGCTAAACCCCAGCCCCCAGAAGATGTGGGCAAAGATCAGGGCTTCGCCCTGGGCTGATATAGTGCGCTCCGTTCGGAGCGTCGGAAGCCAAGAATGTCACCAGAACTGGGGGCCATACACTGCGGCGCGCCTGGCATTGACGATTGGCACTTGGCGCGGTACAATGCCAATGAGGATGAGGAGGCAGGAGGCCGCATGGCGACGACGAAGTTAGACCATTTCGGGCGTGTGGTCATCCCAAAGCCGGTCCGGGATGAACCGGGCCTCGACCCTGGCACGAAACTGGAGGTCTCCAGCCAGGGTAGCTGTGTCGTCCTCAAGTCCGCGCAGGACGAAGCGCATCTGGAGGTCAGGGACGGCATCCTGGTGTATGTCGGCGGCAGGGCCACGGGCGACATGACGGACATCATCGAGAAGGTGCGCGAGGAGAGGATCCGCCAGATTCTCGGGATGGACGAATCGTGACCTGTCTCCTCGATGCTTCAGGTCTGGCCCGAGGGCCACGACCGGATCATCTCGCCCTGACGTTCCGGCCATCCCACCCTCACTCATACGACCCCAATTCCTTCGCCAGGTTCGTGATGGCGCGGAAGTTCGCAAGGCTGACCGATGACGGGACGGAGTGGTCGCTTGAGAAGATGTAGCCGCCGCCCCGCTTGAGGATGGGCACCACGCGGCGCATCTCGGCCGCTATCGCCTCGAAATCGTCCCACAGCACCGCGTTGATCCCGCCGTGCAGCAACAGCTTGTCGCCGTACGCCTTCTTGATCCCCACGGGGTCCATGCCTGCCTTCACCTCGAGGGGATTGAGGCCGTCGAGGCCCATCTCGATGAACTCGGGCAGGAAGGGGTTCACGTCCCCGCACGAGTGGAGGACGGCGGGTATGCCCTTGGCGTGCGCCCACTCGATGGCCCGCCGGTGCACGGGCTTGACCAGCTCGCGGTACATCCTCGGCGAGAAGAACTGGTGCCCCTTGTAGCCCATGTCGTCGGGCCAGCGAACCGCGTCGAAGCGATACCCCTCGTCCCACACCATCTGGAACAGGGCAAGGTCCAGGTCGAGCATCGTGTTGAAGATGTCCACCACCCACTCCGGGTCGGTGGCCAGGGCCATCAGCACCCGCTCGGTGCCGACGAACCAGGAGTGTGCCACGTCGAAGCCGAACCAGAAGCCCGCCTCGATCCAGTAGCCCTCCTTCTGCCACACGGGGTAGTTCTTCCTCAAGTGCTCCCAGTTCACCCGGTCGCGGGTGGGGGCCATGCGCTCCTTCGCCTTCCGCCACGAATCCGCGTCCACCACCGTGTGGGCGATGAACTCGGGCGTGGAGGCCGCGTGCTTCCAGGTGCGTTGCGTCGCGCCCCAGCTCGTGGTGTAGACCGAATAGGTGTCGGTCTCCTCGATCACCTTGTGCGGAAAGCGGGGCGAGTTATCCACGCCTATGCCCGCCACCTTGTCGAGCCCGAAGAAGTCCACGTAGGACACCTCCTTCGGCATCCCCTCGCGCTGCCAGCGCTCGATCGTGGCCCCCCACGGCCCGTCAGTTATCGGCACACGGTCCGCCTCCCTGTGCGCGAACATCCGCCTGAACCGCTCCCGCGACGCCATCGTTGGCATGCAGGTTCTCCTCTCCGCTGGCCGGAAGCATAACCGAAGCAGACCCGCGCGTCAAGAAGGGTGCGGGCCGAGATTGCAGGTGCATTCCGCAGCCCCAGAGGGGCGACATGGGAAAGCCCACATCTTCTGGGGGCTAGCCCCCGAATGGAGGCGTCTGAGCCGTAGCCCAGGGCGACCAAAGGGAGCCCTGGGAAAAGGCCCGCCAGCGTAGAGCCCCCGAAGCGGGGCGATTCAATGGGCGTGAAACGCCCCCTTCGGGGGCTTGACCCATGGGGGACGCCCGATCCCAGGGCGACCAAAGGGAGCCCTGGGAAAAGGCCCGCCAGCGTAGAGCCCCCGAAGCGGGGCGATTCAATGGGCGTGAAACGCCCCCTTCGGGGGCTTGTGACCCATGGGGGACGCCCGATCCCAGGGCTCCCT
>VGYW01000826.1 GCA_016872875.1 Planctomycetota bacterium
AGGGTGACCGAAGAACAGATGGCGACCATCGCCCTGGTCCCAGACGACTTCCACGGGGACTGGAACTACACCATCCAACCCCGGGGGAAGAACTGAGATGGAACAGTTATTTCATCGCGGCTCCTAACCTCCCGCAGGTTCCAGAACCTGCGGGAGGTTTCCCTGCTAATGGCTCGCCCGAGCGAACACGTCCTGCAACGCGTTGTCCAACCCGAATGCGAGGCCATGGGGCTGGCCGGCGATGGTGAGGCGGGGGTTGGTGCGGGCTTCGGGGAGGAGGGGTTCGGAGATTTCGAGCTCGGCGAGGGAGAGAGTGTCGCGTATCCAGACGACGCGGGCTTCGGCGGGGGAGGGGGCGATGGTGGCGGCCAAGGCGGCCTCCAATGCCTCGCGGTCGGTGTCGCAGGCATACGGGACGCGCGCCAGGTGCGGGTGCAGGGCGGTGGCGCAGTTGAGGAAGGTGGCCTTGGGGTCCATCTTCTCGATGAGGCGGCGGACGGTGACGTCGGCGAGGCCGATGCCGCTGGCGTTGCCCTCGCTGGCCGGGGTGAGGTCGCGGACGAAGATGACCTGAATCCGCGGCCCGGGCCTGTCGCGGCCGATGACGTTGGTGTCCATGCCCACCCCCGAGATGTCCTTGCCCATCCTGTCCACGATCAGCACGTCAATGTTGTCGAAGGGGAGGCGTGCCATGCGGCGCTTGGCCTCGTCGAGGAGGGCCGGCTCCTTGTCGAGGAATTCGCTGGCGTGGAGGCCGACAATGCGGGCGGTCTGGTCGAGTCCGTTCTCGATGATGCCGAGCCCGCCGAGGACCGAGACGTGCTTGAGGAGGAGCGGCAGGGCCGACTGGAAGGTTTGCGGGAAGCCGAAGCGTGCGAAGGCTCGATGGTAGAGGCGCGCCCCTTCGGGCTTGCCCGCGCCGATGAGGAGGATTTTCGCCAGGCCGCTCTCGCACGGGCCGATGAAATGCGAGTGCGGCTTGATGCGGTTGACCACGAACACGTGGTCGGCCCCCGCCGCGATGCGGTCGAAGAGGACGGGGATGCCCTCGGGCGTCTCGGCGAGCCGCACGGCGTCGGTGGAGGAGCGGACGGGCGCGCCGACGCCCTCCTCGGTGACGCCGTAGTGGTGGAGGACGTTTGCCTGGCGTTCGGCGGTTCCGCCGCCGTGGCTGCCCATCGCGGGGAAGACGAAGGGCTGGAGGCCGGCGTCCTTGAGCGCGGCCACGGCCCCCGCGATGATCTCGGCCACGTTGGCGATGCCGCGGCTGGAGCCTGTGACGGCGACCGTCTGCCCGCGGCGGATTGCCGCTCCGGCCAGCAGCCGCGCCGTCTCGCTTCGCGCCGTCTCGCGTGGACTAGCCAGCCGCTCGTCATCGAGCTTCTGGCGGATGCGGACCATTTGAGGCAAGGTGGCCATAGATGCCATGATGGCAATCCCGGCAGCAATGTCAAGGCGGGTTTTGTTGCGACGCGGCCGGATCGGTTACAATAGGGGAGCGACCCTGGTTGCGACCCCTCACTCTGAGGATCAGGACGTTGTCTGAGACGAAAACCGCGCACGTCATCGCGTGTGGCGTGCTGGCGATAGACCTGCGTGCGTTGGCGAAGAAGCTGGGCGTCCCAGTGGCCTGGGAGTTCTTCGAGGGCGGGCTGCACGACCGCCCCGGCGAGCTGCGGCGAAGGCTCCAGGAGGGGATCGACCGCGCGTCGGCCGCGGGGCAATGCTGCCGCATCGTGGTCGGCTACGGGGTGTGCGGGCGCGGCACGGTGGGCATCCAGGCGCGCGGCGTGCCGCTGGCCATCCCGAAGGCGCAGGACTGCATCGCGCTCTTCCTCGGCTCGGATGCGGCGTACCGCCGCGAGTTCTGGCGCACCCCGGGCACCTACTACATTTCGGCCGGCTGGTACGAGGAGAAGGTGCAGCCGCGGGCTCAGCGCCGCGCGAAGCAGAAGCCTGAGAAGCGGGCAGACTCTCAGGAGCTGGCAGCGAAGTACGGCGAGGAGAACGCCCGGGCCATCGTAGAGTTCCTGAGCAGTTGGCAGCGCAACTACAAGCGGGCGGCCTTCATTGACACCGGCGCGGGCGGCCGCTCGCGCTACGCG
>VGYW01000827.1 GCA_016872875.1 Planctomycetota bacterium
CCATCGCGCCGTCTTCTTCGCCCCCGACTTCGACCGCGTGCACCGCTTCGCCCGCATCGCGCGCGAGGCGACCATCGTGACGGGCAAGGGCGACTACGCGGCCGCCGCGGAGCGCCTGGTGAAAATCCTCGACCCCTGGGGCCTCCGGCTCAGGGTCGTCGCCGCCGACGCCGTGGCCAAGCCGCGCGAGCTTTCGCCCCAGGAGGCCGAGACCTGGGTCGGCATCGAGTTCGGCCGCGCCAAGCCCGGCCGCGAAAACTCGCCCGCCAAGGCGGGCTTCGACATCGTCGGCCACGTCATCCTCCTCGGCACCCCGCAGGACAACCCCCTGATCGCCCAGGTCGAGAAGATGAAGGTGCTGCCGTACACGCCGAAGGCCGACGAGATGCCCGGCCGCGGCCGCGGCTACGTCGCCTGGCAGCGCGACATCATCGGCCACGGGCAGGAGAGCATCACCCTCATCGCCTACGACGCCGAGGGCATGGCCGAAGCCGTCGGCACCCTCTACGAAATGGCCGCGGGCATCCAGCCCCTCACCCCCTGGCGCATGCCCGCCGCCCACTCACTCGCTCCTGCCACGGCCGCGCCCGGCCTCCTCCCCGCCCTCAAGACCGCCTGGGTCGCCATCCTGCCCGACCGCATTGACGCGATGAAGGCCGTGGACGGCAAGCTCAGCGTCCTCACCCACGACGACTCGCTGAGCGTGGTCGGCGCCGACGGCAAGGTGGCGAGCCAGAAGCCAGTGGCCCCCGGCCAGCGCGAGAAGGCAGCGGCCGACCTGCGGCCCGACCCGCAGAACGCCTCGCGCGATCTCCCGAAGGAGAACCTGCCCCAGGACCGTATCGTGAAGGTCATGGCCACCCAGGGCGGCGTGACGGCTGTGGGCTTCTGGGGCGGCACGCTCATCGTCTACGACGCCGCCGGGGCGGCCAAGAGCCGCCAGCAACTGCCCCAGGACATCACGGCCCTGGCCTGGCTCGGCGACACCCTGGCCGTCGGCCTGGCCGACGGCCGCGTGGTCGCCCTGGCCGCGAAGTGATGCCCAACGGCGGAGGGGAGCTGGCGTCGCCCTAACACTATTGAGCACAATGCCTTATGTCGCACACCGCGGCCCGGCTCCCGCGGGCGCTTTTCGCCATCCCACGGGCCGGCAGCAATCGGCCCCCAGGCCGTGTCTAACATGGTGTGCGGGAGTCAAGGATGGAACCCTGGCCGAGCGGCGACCCCTCGGTTGAGGCCGACGGAGAGTTGGTTCGACGGGCCAGGGCAGGCGCCCGCGAAGGCTTTGAGGCCCTCGTCCGCAGATACCAGGGCCTGGCGGTTTCTCGCGCGTACGCGATCCTGCACGATCGCGCGGACGCCGAGGATGCGGCGCAGGAGGCATTCCTCAGGGCCTTCCGGGCGCTCGGCCAGCTCAAGGACCCCGATGCCTTCGGCCCGTGGTTCCTCCGGGCGGTGGCCAACGTGTCCCGCACCGCGGCCTCCCGCCGGGCCAGGCACGCGGCGGCGCCGTTGGAGCCGAACGTTGCGGACCGCCGCGAGGCGCACCCCGAGGTGCTCGACGCCGTGGCCTCGCTCCCGGACGGCCACCAGCAGGTGGTCCACCTCTACTACTCGCAGGGCTGCTCCTGCGAGGAGATCGCCCGCCTGCTCGGGCTGAAGCTCGGCTCCGTGACCTCGCGCCTCACCAGGGCGCGCCAGATGCTCCGCAAGCTCCTCAGCGAAGACCGAGGAAAGCAATGAACTGCGAGTGGGTGAGCGACAACCTCGATGCCTACGAGCTCGGCGCCCTCGATACGCCGGCCCGCGAGAGCCTGGAGGCGCACGTGGCGTCGTGCGCCGCCTGCCGCAGCGCCCTGGCGGAGGCGCGGGCCGCCGATGCAGCGGTGCGCGGGGCGCTCAGTTGGGCCGAGCCGTCGCCCGCCTTCGCCCCCAGGATTGCCGCGCTCGTGCGGCGGCGGGTCGTCTTCCGCCGCCTCGCCGTGGCCGCCGGCCTCGCCGCCGCAGTCGCCCTCATCGTCTGCGCTGCGCTCATCCGCTTCGCGGCCAAGCGCCCGGAGACCCACGTCGCCATCGCTTCCAAGCAGCC
>VGYW01000828.1 GCA_016872875.1 Planctomycetota bacterium
TCTGAGCAGGACCATTTCACACTTGTACAAGTGTGGAATCCTCTCCTAACCTCGCGTCCATCCAGGGCGCCGAACCGAAGATCGCCGCGGCGCAGAGTGGCCAGTGATTGCCAGCCGCCGCGCGAACCCCCGCATCTTCACTGTTGATCTGGGCAGGACCATTCCACACTTGTACAAGTGTGGAATCCCCTCCTAACCTCGCGTCCATCCAGGGCGCCGAACCGAAGATCGCCGCGGCGCAGAGTGGCCAGTGATTGCCAACCGCCGCGCGAACCCCCGCATCTTCACTGTTGATCTGGGCAGGACCATTCCACACTTGTACAAGTGTGGAATCACGAGGACAGTTGCGGAAGTGTTACGGCGTGGACTATGGGCGGCCCAAGTGATATGATGTGGCGAGTGAACGGCAAGAATAGAGACCCAGTAAGGAGCGGTGTATGCGTGACCTGGGCGCATGCGTCCTGGCCCTCGCCGCGTCGCTCGCCGCCGCGGGCGAGGACTGGCCGCAGTTCCGCGGGCCGGGGGGCGACGGGCTGAGCCGCTCGGCCAACCCGCCACTGGACTGGAGCGAGTCGAAGAACATCGCGTGGAAGGCGGCGGTGCCGGGGCGCGGGCGCTCGTCGCCCGTGCTCCTCGGCGGCCGCATCTGGCTCACCACCGCCGTCGAGCAGGGCGTGGTGCGGAAACGCATCGCGGGCGAGGACATGGCCGCCGCCGACCACGTGGCCCTCGGCGCCGCCTGCCTCGACCGCGCGACGGGCAAGCTCCTCTGGCACGTGACCATCTTCGACCTCCCCAAGCCGGCCCCCGTCCACTGGCTCAACAGTTGGGCCACGCCCACCCCAGTGGTGGAGCCGGGGCGCCTCTACTGCGACTTCGGGGCGATGGGCACCGCCTGCCTCGACGCCGAAACCGGCAAGCCCCTCTGGACCCAACGCTTCCCGATTGACCACATGGTCGGCCCTGGCAGCTCGCCGCTCCTCTACAGGGACCTCCTGGTGCTGGTCCGCGACGGGTGCGAGCAGCAGTACGTCATTGCGCTCGACAAGAAGACTGGCGAGACCGCCTGGAAAGCCCCTCGGCCCCCCATTGACAGCCCGGCCCACATGAGGAAGGCATACTCCACCCCGCTCCTCATCGAGGCGGGCGGAGCCACGCAGATGGTCGCGGTCGGCGCGCGCTGGGCCGTCTCCTACGACCCCGCGACGGGCAAGGAGCTCTGGCGCGTGCGCCACGGCAACGGCTGGTCCCTCGCACCGCGTCCAGTGGCCGGCAATGGCCTCGTCTGCATCTGCACCGGCGCGATGGTGCCGCAGCTCTGGGCCATCCGCCTCGATGGCCAGGGCGACGTGACGAAGTCCCACGTTGCCTGGAAGTTCGCGGAAGTCCCCTTCCCCCTCATGTCCTCGCCCATCCTCGTCGGCAAGGAGCTCTACAGCGCGAACGACGAGGGAGTTGTCCTCTGCCTCGACGCCCTGACGGGCCAGACCCTCTGGCGCACGCGGTTGGGCGGCCCGGCCATGGCCGCTCCCGTCCACGCCGCGGGGCGGGTCTACTTCTGGACCCGCGACGGCAAGGGGATTGTCTTCAAGGCGGGCCGCCAGCTCGACAAGCTCGCCGAGAGCCAACTCGACGGCACCGTGGTCGCCTCCCCCGCCATCGTGGCCGACGCCATCTACCTCCGCACCGACACCCATCTCTACCGCATCGAGGCCCGCTAGCCGCGTTTGTAGTGCGAGCTTCAGCCCGTATCCGAACGGCCTGAAGGCCGCACTACCAACTCGACCCCTCCCTATCCTGTGCCGCCCCATCGGGCTGCGGTCCGCGGGCAATAATTTGGGAACGTCCCAAGTTCTTGAGCCTCCCCGGGCGACGCTCTCCGCGCCGCGGGAACGCAAAGGCGAACTCGCCTCTGGGGGACCAGTCCCCCAGACCCCCTGGGATTTGTCGCATTCGGCCACCGGCACGTCTCCTGGAGGCCAGCGCGGCCATTTTCCTGTTGGGGTGCCGGCGGCCCGAAAGCGGAAAATCCTGGGGGTTCGGGGGCAAAGCCCCCGACGCACCGGCCGCAGG
>VGYW01000829.1 GCA_016872875.1 Planctomycetota bacterium
GCATCCTTGCCACCGACCTCGCCTACTTCCGCACCAATCGAGCCGGACTCCAATACCCCATCTTCCGCCAGCACGGCTGGCCCACCGGCTCCAGCATCATCGAGAGCACCGTCAAACAACTCGGCAAGCGAGTCAAGGGGACCGAAAAGTTCTGGAGCCTCCCAGGTGCCGAGCAAACCCTCCAGGTCGTTGCTCACCTCGCTTCCACCGACGGCTCCTGGGACCGCTTCTGGGATGCCCACCCCCTCACCTCAGCACCGTAGGAGATTACACGCACCCGAAGGGGACGACTTTCGGGCTGGCCAGCGCCTCCACGAATCCTGCGAGTTGCCCATTGGTCGTGGAGAACGTCGTCATGTAGGGAAAGGCGGGGGAGAAGCCGAGCTTGAGGTCGAGGGCGCAGACGGCGACCTTCTCGAGCTCCTCAGACGCCACGAGGCGCCGGAAGGCTTCCGGCGCCTCGGGGTCTGAGGCGATGTAGTGGCAGTGCACGTCCACGATGGGCTGCACTGGCCTTGCTCCTGCTGCGGGCGGGTTTCTACCGTCCCTTCGGGACTGGGCTGTGGGTGCGCCCCGATCCGGCGGCTGAAGCCGCCGGCTAAGTTCTGCCGTCCCTGCGGGACTTGCCCATCCTCATCCTTCGTCCTCGATTCCGCTACCGTGTGCGGGAAGAGTCGAGGACGAGGACGATAGGCCAAGTGCCGAGGTATGGCGGGCGGATCAGCTCCCGATCTGGGCGTTGAGGAAGACGCCGAGGCCCATCTGCTCGATCTGGTCGAGGCGTTCCTCGATGGCGTCAATGTGGCGGTCCTCGTCCTTGAGGATGCCTTCGAGCATCTCGCGGGTGGCGTTGTCGCCGACCTTGACGCAGGTGGCGATGGCCTCGTTGTATGCCTTGATTGCGCCGGCCTCGGCCCCGCGGTCGTTGGCGAACATCTTGGGCACCTCGGCCCCGATGTGCATCTCGTTGAGCTTGCTGACGACGGGCGTGCCCTCGAGGAAGAGGATGCGGGCGATGTGCATCTCGGCGTGCTTCATCTCGTCAATCGCCCGCTTCTGGAAGTGCTCGTGGAGCTTGCCGTAGCCCCAGTTCTCGCACATCTCGCCGTGGACGATGTACTGGCTGATCGCGGTCAGCTCGTCGGCCAGCAGCGCGTTCAGCCACTCAAGCACCTTGTCATTGCCCTTCATCGCGTCCTCCTTGAAAGTGCCACGCAACTCATGACCACACCGTCCAACGCATTCTACACGCGCCCCCGTTGCGAGTCAATCGGCAAACCTGTATCATCGGGCAGTGATGAAGCCATTGCGCACCGTATCAGCGTTGTTCGCCCTGTTGGCTGGCGTAGCCTCCGCCGGGCCTGCGGAGGACTGCCTTGACGCGCAGCTCCGCGTGGTGCGGGGCCTGGAGGAGCAGGCGCCGCGGCTGACTGCCGCGGCGGAGCGGGCCGCGCAATGCCTCCTCGCCGGCGGCAGGCTCTATCTGGCGGGCGAACGGGGGATGGTGTCCGAGCTACACGTGCGGGCCGGCGGCCTGTGCGCGACACTCCTCTTCGTGCCGGGGAAGACGAAGCTGGGCATTGGCGATGTCGTGCTCTTCAGCGACTACGGCTCGCGCGTCGGCGAGATGGGTCCCCTCTGGGCGGCGACCACCGCCCCCGGCGTCCTGAGGGCGCCGTTCGTGCCGAAAGAGCACGACCGCTCTCGGGCATCACGGGCCTCACCATCTACCACGCCATCTGCGCCGAGGCCACGGGCGCGAAGTGAGGGGCCATGGGCCTGTGTGGTGAGTATGGCCCGCCCTCCCGATCTGATTGCCCGACCGACCGACCGATTCGGCGGCTGCACCGGCAGCCGCCGGACATGTCTTGTTTCCACACTACAGGTTGTACACACGGCGAGCCGTGCACCACAACATATTGGGAACGTCCCAAGTTCTTGGGCCTCCCCGGGCGACGCTCTCCGCGCCGCGGGAACGCAAAGGCGAACTCGCCTCTGGGGGAGCAGTCCCCCAGACCCCCTGGGATTTATCGCATTCGGCCACCGGCACGTCTCTTGGAGGCCAGCGC
>VGYW01000830.1 GCA_016872875.1 Planctomycetota bacterium
CTCCACCCAGATCCGCTTCGACTCTTCCTGAACCCACTCGCCTGTAGGCTGTTCCGGGTTCCTTCGCGCCCACCCCGTATCCCTGTTCCCAACGCCCCCGCCCCTGCCACAGCAGCCCCATGCCTAAACAGCACTCTCCTGTGGCCCCAACCCTACCCCTTGCACCTGACCGCACATACCGCCTCTCCCGATTCCGCAGCCCTGGGAAAAGCCAAGCGGCCTTGACATTTTGGGCAGGGGGGGATACAATCTTACATCGGAAGGTCAAGGAGCAGCACGCATGCCCTGCGGGACACAAGGGCACATCAAGGAGAACCAGGCCCTGGGCCTACGTCGCCTCACACTGGGCAACAGCGTGAGTGCGCCGCGCGGGTCGTAGGGCCATCGCCATACCGAGTGCAATCAGGAGAGCCCCAAAGCCCAAGCGGCCCCGGGGCTTTTTTCATGAGCGAAAGGACGAGCTTCCGATGCCAGACAAGGTGATCATCTTCGACACGACGCTCCGCGACGGGGAGCAGTCGCCGGGCGCGAGCATGAACACGCCGGAGAAGATCGAGATCGCCCGCGCACTCGCGGCGATGAAGGTGGACGTCATCGAGGCGGGCTTCCCGATAGCGTCGCCGGGGGACTTCGAGGCGGTGAGCCGCGTGGCCGCCGAGGTGAAGGGCGCCACCGTGGCCGGCCTCGCCCGCGCTCTCGAAAAGGACATCCTCCGCGCCCACGCGGCGGTGAAGGGGGCCGAGCGGCCGCGGCTCCACGTCTTCCTCGCCACCTCCAAAATCCACATGGAGCACAAGCTCAAGAAGGCGAAGGAGGAAATCCTCCGCCTCGCCGTCGAGGGCACCCGCCTCGCCCGCAACCTCGTGGGCGACGTGGAGTTCTCGCCCGAGGATGCGTCGCGGACCGAGCCGGACTTCCTTTGCGAGGTGGTGGAGGCGGTCATTGCGGCGGGGGCAACGACGGTGAACATCCCCGACACCGTGGGCTACGCGGTGCCCGAGCAGTTCGGCGCGCTCATCGCCACCCTCCGCAACCGCGTGCCGAACATTGACAAGGCGGTCATCAGCGTCCACTGCCACAACGACCTCGGCCTCGCCGTGGCCAACTCGCTCGCCGCGGTGAAGGCGGGGGCGCGGCAGGTGGAGTGCACGATCAACGGCCTCGGCGAGCGCGCGGGCAACGCGGCGCTCGAGGAGATCGTGATGAACCTCAAGACCCGCCGCGACTACTTCGGCGCCGACACGGGCATCGTCACCCAGCGGCTCGTGCCCACGAGCAAGCTCGTCGCAAGCCTCACAGGCATCTTCGTCCAGCGCAACAAGGCCATCGTGGGCCTCAACGCCTTCGCGCACGAGGCCGGCATCCACCAGCACGGCGTCCTCGCCGAACGCTCGACCTACGAGATAATGCGGCCCGAGGACGTAGGGCTTCAGAAGAGCGACCTCGTGATCGGCAAGCACTCTGGCCACCACGCCATCGGCGACCGCGCCCGCGAGCTCGGCTACGAGCTCTCCGACGAGCAGCTCGCCCAGGTCGTCGCCGAGGTCAAGGCCCTCGCCGACAAGAAGAAGCAGATATTCGACGACGACCTCCGCACGATCATCGAGGGCGTGGCCGCCGAGGCCAAGGGGCTCTTCAAGCTCGTCCGCTTCCAGGTCGCCAGCGGCTCCACCACCATCCCCACCGCCACCGTCGTCCTCCAGCGCGACGACGAGGAGCCTGTCCAGGACGCCGCGACGGGCGACGGCCCTGTTGACGCCATCTACAAGACGATTGACCGCATCACGGGCATCAGCGGGCGGCTGCTCGACTACCAGATACGCGCCGTCACAAGCGGCAAGGACGCCCTCGGCGAGGCATCCCTTCTCTTCGAGTCCGAGGGCCTTCGCGTCTCCGGCCGTGCCGCCTCCACCGACATCCTGGAGGCCAGTGCCCAGGCCTATATCGCCGCCGTCAACAAGGCCGCCGCGCTCTTGAACCACAAGAAGAAGGCCAACGGCAGCCCGGCTACGGACGAGCATCCGTGAGCCCCTCACGCAACCCCAGTTTGGTGCGCGGCCTACGGCCGG
>VGYW01000831.1 GCA_016872875.1 Planctomycetota bacterium
GTAATGGGGCTATCTCCTTGACTCCAGTGACCTCAATGGGTGGCCCTGGGGAAGGAGGCCGTCTTGAACGCCAAATCGGCTCTTTGGCTGCGATGTTGCGGTCAGTTGGGCTGTTCTGCACGTTGGCACGTACACCACAACCTGTTGTGGCTACTGGAGTGAAGGGGATACCCCCCTATTGTAAAAAATTGTAACGAGATTCGGGCTTCGGGCCGATCGGCAGTTGGCCTCAACCCTCTTGTCCTCTTGTTTTGTTTCTTTTCCGAGAAAATACAAAAACAGAAAACGACACCAGGCGTCGCCCTCGGACGAGATGCAGCGCCCGGCCGTGAGCAGGCCACTGACCTTCCTGGGCAGGAGCACGCCGTAGGGGACTTCCCACACGTGGCCCGCCTTCCGCCAGTCGGCCACGAGGCCAACGGAGTCGGCCACGTGCCGCCCGTGCTGGCCGTCCGACATCGTGGCCCGGCCCACGATGCGTCCGCCACGCAGCGCCGGCGCGCACACCAGCGTGTCGAGCCAGAGGCCAACGCCCGCCTCCACCAGCGCCTCGTCGAGGGCCAGGACGAGCGAGGCGGGGTTGAACAGCGTGGCGTAGCGCTGTTGGCTCGGGCGAGCACGGCCCGCCTTTCTGCTCAGGCCACTCTTGCTCTTCAATCGTCCTCGTCCTCGTCCCTCGTCCTCGTCCTCGACTCTTCTACCTCCCGAGCGCACAGAATCGAGGACGAAGGACGAGGACGAGGGACGAGGACGATGGGCAGACGGGCGTTCCCGGCGCGGCCATCCGGGCGGGACCTCTCCCGGCCCATGGCGGATGCTGAGGTGCAGAAGCTCCTCGGCGATGCCGAATGTCACCTGCGTGCCTTTGCCATCGCACAGGGGAAGATAGACGTTCACCAGCCCCGTGGTGGCGAGGCCGCCGACGAGGATGGCCTTCTCCACGAGCGCCGTCCTCAGCCCCTCGCGCGCGCTCGCGAGAGCCGCGGCCACGCCCGCCACCCCCGCGCCGGCCACGATCACATCACAGTCACGCTCGAAGTCCACGCGTCGCGCTCCTCAATCCATTGTGGTCCGCCCAGCCAGATAGTCAACATGCGGGGGGGCGGCTTGTCAAGGGAAAATTGCGCTTGCAGCGCAGACGCCCGATATGGTATAATTCCGCACGTCAGGCATCCGGTTACACCTGCGAGAGAATGTCCACGATCCCTGCCGTTCGTATGACACTCCCCTGCCGTGTTCCGAAGCGCCTGTGTTTCCATGGCCGCGCTGGGCACTCCCCGCCGTGGGGGGGTGACGCGGCCTGGCCCGCCCGAGGCACGATGCCCACTGCCCTGGAAAAGCACTGCGGCGGCCGACCGCGGGAGTCTGTCTGGGTCCGTTTTGGAGTGTGTGCATGAACATCTATGTCGGAAACCTGTCGTACGGCACGAACGATGCGAGCCTCCGGGTCGCCTTCGAGGGGTTCGGGGACGTCGCATCCGCCCAGGTCATCATGGACCGTGAGACGGGGCGTTCGCGCGGCTTCGGCTTCGTCGAGATGCCGAACGACGAGCAGGCCAGGGCAGCCATCGCGGCACTGAACGGCAAGGAGCTGGACGGCCGGACGCTGAACGTCAACGAGGCCCGTCCCCGCGCCGATCGCGGCGGCAGCGACCGTGGCGGCCGTGGCGGCGGCGGCCGTGGCGGCGACCGCGGCGACAGGCGTCGCCCCTACTGAGCGGCCCCCCGCTCTGGTCAGACCACCCAGAGGCCCACTGCCTCAGACGAGGCCGTGGGCCTCTTCCATGGGCCGAGCGCGGCCCACAGCGAACGGGTCAGAGCCATGCCTGCCCTGAAAGGTTCCTCGACTTCGCTACGCTACGCTCGGAATGACAGGGTTGTTGGCGCGGCACAGGGTGTGCTGGTGGGAAATGCGGTCTAGCCCCCGAATGGGGGCGTTTGAGCCGTAGCCCAGGGCGACCGAAGGGAGCCCTGGGAAAAGGCCCCGCCAGCGTAGAGCCCCCGAAGCGGGGCGATTCAATGGGCGTGAAACGCCCCCTTCGGGGGCTTGGATGGGGGGGACGC
>VGYW01000832.1 GCA_016872875.1 Planctomycetota bacterium
TGGGAAGGGGGCGGTAGGTAGGCCAGCCCTGAAAGGGCGTACTATGCGGTTCCGGGCGCCACATCCTGCCCAGGGCGGGTAGTACGCCCCTACAGGGCTGAATCTGGCCGTTCGCCTGTCCCAGGGCTTCGCCCTGGGCTGCTATAGTACGCTCCGTTCGGAGCTTCGGCGCCGAAGGACCTTACCAGAATTGGGGGCCGTACTCGGCGCGCAGGGCGTCGAGCAGGCTGCCCGCGGGGGCGAAGGGGAGCGGGACGATGGCGCGCTCGAGGGCGCTCTGGTAGAGGCCCAGGACGGTGTTGCTCTCGGCGAGGGAAACCTCCAGGCGGTTGAACTGCGCTTGACATGGAGGCATGACGTGGTATAATTAAGGTGAACTGGGGAGGGAACAAAGCCGAGCAAAGGTCCCGCCCCGATGACAAGTGCCCATGGGGCTCTCCCGCAAGGGTAGTCGGGGCGGTCGCATGTTGTGAGGCTACGCGGGGGCATCGGTGCCCCCGTTTTGAGGCTCAACTATCTCGCGGCGGATCGCCGGCCGGATGATCTCGTAGCTTCGCGTGTCGCCTCTCTCCCACTTCCTGAACAGTGCCCAGTTGCAGTAGTCGGCCACCTGGAGTCCGAGGCAGGACTTGGAGGCGTGGTGGAGGAGCCTGTACCTGGCGCCGGCCGGCAAGGAGCTGGCGAGAGTGTGTTTGATGGCCTTCTCAACGGCGTGGCGCTTGCGGCTGACGGGCAGGCTGTCGGTGATGACGATGAGCTCGCCAAAGTCCCGCCGGTTCACGGGGTCAAGGACGGCTCGCAGGAGTTGCCCGAGCATCACGGGATAGAATCTCTCGGCGGCGTACATGTGAGGCTGAGTCCTGCGCTTCTCGACAACGAGGGCCTCAATGTGCAGCGAGTCGAGGCTCGCGGCGACGATTGCGAACACGAGGTCCCGCACGGCCTGGCGGTCCTCCGACGCATGGAAGTACTCGAGGTCAATGCCTTGCTCGATCAGGTCGTACTTGAGCGAGGTCATGGGGGCGTCCCACTCGAAGGGCCGCGCCTTGGCGACTGCCGTGAGGGTGAAGTATGTGCTGCCCGTGGGCGTGAAGTTGAAGTCGCCGGCTTCGTCGAGGAAGAGATACAAGTGCTGGGCGGGCGCTCGGGAACTCACGCAGTAGTGCTCGGGGGTCAGATCTACCTTTGTCATCTGGCCTGGCTCCCGCGCTCAGAGCTTGGCGCGCAGGGCGTCGAGCAGGCTGCCCGCGGGGGCGAAGGGGAGCGGGACGATGGCACGCTCAAGGGCGCTCTGGTAGAGGCCCAGGACGGTGTTGCTCTCGGCCAATGAGACCTCCAGGCGGTTGAAGTGCGGCTGCGCGGGGTCCTCGAGCCAGGCGAAGATGGCGTCGGTCATGGCCGCCTGGCCGCGACCGTCCTCCTCGGCGTAGCTCTTCTCGCCGCGCTGGTAGCCGGTGCGCGGGCTGTAGAGTTCCCACGAGGCCATTGTCCAGTGAACGAAGCCCTGGGTGCCGTAGACGGCCACGCGCTTGTGCATCCAGTCAACCTTGGGGTCGTGGACGACGGGGGCGTTGTCCCCGCAGGCGAGGAGGCCGTGCGCGCCGGAGTCGAAGACCAGTTCGCCCACGGCGCTGTCGGGGCAGGGGTGGTGTGGGATCCAGAAGCGCTTGCCGCTGGCCTGGCCGAACACCCTCACCGGGCGGCGGTCGCCCGCGTAGGCGAGCATCAGGTTGAGCACGTGGGTGCCCTGGCCGGCCAGGGGGTAGCGAGCCGAGCCGTCAATGAGGCGCACCTCGCCGATCTCGCCCCCGCGCACCAGCGCCATCAGCTCGAGGGTCTTCGGGTGGTAGCGGAGCTGGTGGTTGACGATGACGCGGGTCTTCGCCCTCTGGGCGAAGGCGGCGATGGCGTTGAAGTCCGCGGCGTCGAGGCACAGCGGCTTCTCGACGAGGACGGCTGGCACGCTGAAGCTCTCCGCGAGCTCGAAGAACTCGAGGCGCTGCTGGGGCTGGGTGACGACGTGGAGGAGGTCGGGCTTCTCCTTTTCCAGCATCGCGCGCAC
>VGYW01000833.1 GCA_016872875.1 Planctomycetota bacterium
ACCCTTGTGGAACGGATCGGCGTTGGGACAACCGCGAGAAGCATCGGTGCTCCGCAAGGACACGCACAGAGATTGCGGCCCCAACCCGGTGGACCGAACACCACTACCTGGCTCGCCTCGGCGAGCGTATAGCAGACGGATCCGCGTCCCCTGGTTCCTCATCCTGAAGTTTGCGCTTGACAAACGGCCTCATAGCAGATGCCTCTAAGGAATGCAGGAATGCAGGAAGCGGAGCGGGGGCTGAGTCGCCGCGGCCTCCAGTCGCCTTCTCCCATTCTCCTTTCCTGCCTTCCTGCCTTCCTTATGGGTTCCCTCTGCCGCCTGGGGGCAGGAGAGATTCCTCGACTACGCTGCGCTCCGTTCGGAATGACAGTTCTGACGAGCAAGGTTGACAAGTACAGGAGCCGCCCATGAAGGTGGTATACGATCCCCACACCGACACGCTGACCGTGGAGCTAAAGCCCGGCCCGGTGGCCGAGAGCGACGAGGGGAAGCCCGGGGTGATCCTGGACTACGATGCCGAGGGGAACCTCGTGGGCATTGAAATCCTGGATGCTTCGCGGCGGGTGCCCGAGGCCAGGCGGGTGGACTTTCAGGTTGCCGTGTAGGCGTTTGTAGTGCGGGCTTCAGCCCGTACCCGCCAAGAACGGCCTGAGGGCCGCACTACGAACCGAGGAGGAAGGGCCCTGATGCTGGAGCTTCGCGGATACCAGCGGGACAGCCTGGACACCCTGGCGAAGTACCTGCGCCTGGTGGTCAAGAGCGGCAATCCGAGCACGGCATTCTACGAGATCACGGAGCGGGCTTACCGCAGGGTGAAGGGGCCGCGGCTGGAGGGCATGCCCTACATCTGCCTCCGCGTGCCCACGGGCGGGGGGAAGACGTTCATGGCCTGCCACGCCCTCGCCATCGTGGCGCGCGAGTGCCTGCACGCGGACCATGCCGTCTGCCTGTGGCTCGTGCCGTCCAACGCCATCCGCGAGCAGACGATTCGAGCGCTGAGGGACCCGCGCCATCCCTATCGGCAGGCGCTCGAGGCCGATTTCCCCGCCAGGATCGCAGTGCTCGACCTTGCCGACGCCCTCTACGTGCCGCGAGGCGTCCTGGACGGCAACACGACGATCATCGTGACGACGCTCCAGTCGCTCAGGGTGAAGGACACCGAGGGGCGCAAGGTCTACGAGTCGGCGGACTTCCTGCTCCACCACTTCGACGGACTCCCGGGGAGCCTGCGAGCGCTCCTGGAGACCGAGAGTGCCGGGCGACCGCTCTACTCCCTGGCCAACGTGCTGCGGATGCGGCGGCCGGTGGTAGTCATGGACGAGGCTCACAACGCGCGGACCGAGTTGACCTTTGAGACCCTGACGCGCTTGCTCCCCTCCTGCATCGTCGAGTTCACGGCGACCCCCGAGACGGAGAACCACCCGGCGCACGACAAGTACGCCAGCAACGTCCTTCATCACGTGTCGGCGCGCGAGTTGAAGGCGGCGAATATGATCAAGCTGCCGATCAGGCTGCGCACGCGGGGCGACTGGCAGTCCGTCGTACGCGACGCGCTGGCGGCCGAGGGCAAGCTGCGCCAGCTCGCCGAGGCCGAGGGCAAGGAGACGGGGGAGCACATCCAGTTCCGGCTCGCGGATGCCTTGTGGCGTGGGTGAGGAACGTGGACCGCGGGCAGAGCTCTTTCTGGCTACAGACCTCCACGGACAAGTTCTACCCTGATTTCCTTGCCAGACTCAAGGACGGGCGGATTCTGGCGGTGGAATACAAGAGTGTGGACCGGTGGAGCAACGAGGACTCGCAGGAGAAGCTCACGATTGGGAAGCTATGGGCTGAGCGGAGCCGGCGCCGGTGCCTCTTCATCATGCCCAAAGGCCCCGACTGGCAGGCGATTGACGCCGCGGTGCGTGGCTGACCTCTGCTGTCTCATCCGCGCCCATCCGCGCAATCCGCGGTTAGCCCGCATTTCTCACCAGCGGCTGGTGAGAAATGCGGGAACCACCAAACCACAAGCACCAAGCGCCAAACAAGCCCCAAACTCCAATCCTCAATGGTCCAAG
>VGYW01000834.1 GCA_016872875.1 Planctomycetota bacterium
AAGCGGGGCGATTCAATGGGCGTGAAACGCCCCCTTCGGGGGCTTGGATGGGGGGGACGCGCGATCCCAGGGCTCCCTTCGGTCGCCCTGGGCTACGGCTGGGTCGCCCGCGTCGGCGGGCTACAAGCCCCCGAGATGTGGGCAAAGATCAGGGCTTCGCCCTGGGCTGATATGGCACGCTCCGTTCGGAGCTCCGGGATTCCAGAACCTCGGCAGGACTGGGGGCCATACTCAACCCAGGTAGCCCTCAGCGGCTTGACATGGGATGCCTCGCGCGATAGTGTAGGGGCGAGTTGGCGTGGCCCTCTGAACCGTGGATCAGGAGACGTTGCGATGAGGACGCTGGCGGCCATGGTTGCTTTGCTCGCGGGGACCGCTCTCGCACAGGACCCCGTGATGGGGGACTGGCAGGGGACGCTGAAGGGCGCCGACGGGAAGGACTCGCCCCTCGTCGCCCAGGTGATCGCCCTCGGCGACGGCGCGTACCAGGCGAACATGCTCGCGGAGTTCGACAAGCGCACCCCCGCCCTGGCCGTCCTTCAGGGGAAGGAGGCCGACGGCAAGGTGGCCTTCGCGGGAAAGGCCACGGAAGGCAGGCTCAAGGAGACCGAGTGGGCCGCCACAATCGAGGGCGACAGGTTCGCCGGCACGATCAAGGGCGAGACCAGCGCCACGTTCGCCCTCAAGAAGGCCGTGCGCCTCTCGCCCACCCTGGGCGCGAAGCCGCCCGAGGGCGCCGCCGTGCTCTTCGACGGCTCCCGCCTCGACGAGTGGCAGACCCGCGACGGCAAGCCCAGCCCCTGGAAGCTCCTCCCCGAGGAGAAGGCGATGGAGGTCAAGGGCGGCGGCGTGATCTCCAAGAAGCGGTTCGGCGACTGCAAGCTCCACATCGAGTTCCGCACCCCCTTCATGCCCAAGGCCAGAGGCCAGGGACGCGGAAACAGCGGCGTCTACCTCCAGGGACGCTACGAGGTCCAGGTGCTCGACAGCTACGGGCTGAAGGGGGAGAGCAACGAATGCGGCGGCATCTACGGCTGCGGCAAGCCCATCGTCAACATGTGCGTCCCGCCGATGCAGTGGCAGACCTACGACATCACCTTCGCCGCCCCGCGCTTCGACGCCGACGGCAAGAAGACCAAGAACGCCACCATCAGCGTCATCCACAACGGCTTCCTCATCCAGGACAAGGTCGAGGTCCCCGGCCCCACCGCCGCCCACTGGGGCGGAGACGTCAAGGAGCCGGGCGGCATCCACCTCCAGGACCACGGCAACCCGGTCCAGTACCGCAACATCTGGGTCGTCGAGACCAAGGGCGAGATGTAGGCGCAGCGCCCTGCAACCATCCGACCATCCTCCTTGGTTGCGGCCAATGGCCGACTTGGAAGAAGCGAGGTGAGCCATGACGGAACACAGGATCGGCAAGACGCTGCTTCAGCTTGTGCAGGGCGACATCACGGGGCAGCGGGTGGACGCGATCGTGAACGCCGCGAACTCCGGGCTGATGGGGGGCGGGGGGGTGGACGGCGCTATCCACCGCGCGGGCGGCCCGGCCATCCGCGAGGAGTGCAAGGCCATCGTCTCCCGCATCGGGCGGCTCCCCACGGGCAAGGCCGTCATCACCTCCGCGGGCAAGATGCCCGCACGGTTCGTCATCCACACCGTCGGACCCGTCTGGCAGGGCGGGACGGCGAACGAGGATGGGCTTCTGGCCGATGCCTACCGCAACAGCCTGCGGCTGGCGGCGGAGAACAAGTGCCGCACGATCGCGTTCCCGAGCATCAGCACGGGCGCCTACGGGTTCCCCATCGCCCGCGCCGCGCGCATCGCCCTGAGCACCCTGAGCGACGAGGTTCCCGACCTCGACCTCGACGAGGTGCGGCTCGTCCTCTACATGCCCAGCGACCTCGATGTCTACGCCAACGCCCTGGCACAGGTGGCCGGCTCCTAGCCCGCATTTCTCACCAGCGGCTGGTGAGAAATGCGGGAACCACCAAACCACAAGCACCAAGCGCCAAACAAGCCCCAAACTCCAATCCTCAATGGTCCAAGCGGAGACTAC
>VGYW01000835.1 GCA_016872875.1 Planctomycetota bacterium
GCCCTGGAGGTCCTCGGCCCGCTGGACCGTTGAGGCCTCGGGCACGGCGAGCACCCAGCGGACCGGGCTGAGCCGCTGCTTCGCGTAGCACAGCTCGCCCACCTCCACCACCTGGGCGTCGTTCTCTACCACCCAGTCGCGCCCCGTCAGCCCGGCGTCCAGCACCCCGTCCTGCACGTAGCGCGCCATCTCCTGCGCCCGGAACAGCACCAGGTCCAGCTCCGGATCGTCCACCGTCGGATAGTACGAGCGGCTGCCGCAGGAGACGTGGAAGCCTGCCTTGCCCATCAACTCGAACGTTGCTTCCTGGAGGCTGCCCTTCGGCAAGCCGAGCACGAGCTTCATTGCGTCCCTCATGGCTCCATGTACGCAAGGATACAGCAGGACTATGCAGCAACGCCGCATGATACCAACTTCGCCCCAGCGCGGCAAGGTTTTTTTGCACTGCCGCCCTTGCGCTGCTTGCCCCGAAGGGGCGACCCATACCAGCCCAGGGCAACGCCCTGATCTTTGCCCACATTTCGCGTCGGGCCGTACTGCGGACGAGTCTTGGCCACGGACCCGCTTCGCGGGGAGGCAAAGCGGCATCTGCGATGCCGCACTCCATAATCCTCCCGCGTCACAAGGGGGCGGATTATGGAGTGCGGTGACGAAGTCGCCGCTTTGGGTTCCCGCGAAGCTTGATCCACCTCGACGAGGCAGTCTTGGCCTCTTCGACCAGGTCGCTCACCGCCTTCGTGCGCGACAGGAGGAACAGAATGTGCACGTGGTCTTCGGTCCCGCCGATGCGGTAGGCGTGGCACCCGGCATTGTCGCAGACAGTGGCCAGGTAGTGGCATCGGGGTCCTCCACTGCGTCGGTTAGTACGCCCTTTCAGGGCTTGGGTCCTTTCCTCTCCCGTTTCCCAGGGCGTTGCCCTGATCTTTGCCCACATCTCTGGGGATGAGGGCTCGCAGCCCCGTCAGGGGCGTCAGAAGGTAGCCACGGGCGTAAGCCCGTGGACTTGGCGGCCCACGGTCCAGCCCCCGCAGGGGCGACAGAAGCGCCGGCCGCCAGGGCATTCTGCCGCCCCCTGCGGGGGCTGGACCGTGTACCCGCCCGGACCCACGGCTTACGCCGTGGGCTACCACCTGCCGCCCGCCGGGGGCGGGCTGGGGAGCCCGAGATGTGGGCAAAGATGAGGGCGTTGCCCTGGGCTGGTATCGGACGCCCTTTCAGGGCGTGCGTTCGGCATTCGCCGGCGCCTCCGTGACTACGAGGAAGAAGTGGCGGCCCTGGCCGGGAAGAGGGAGGGTGTGGGCCTTTGTGAAGCCTTCCTCGGCGACCAGCTTCTTCACGGCGAGGTCGTAGAGGCGGAAGGCGAGCTTCGCGTCGGGGAAGTTCTGGAGGACGATGCCTGCCGGTGCCCCGATGGCCGGCAGAATCGGCTTGGGCTTCGCGGCTTCGGCGGCGTTGAAGGCGGAGATGCGGGCGATCTTCGCCTCGGCGTCCCAGCCCTTGAGCGGCGTGCGGGCCTCGGCCAGGCGGCCCTCGACGAAGAGCATCCGACCGCCCGGCTCGGCGGCAATGTGGACATCCTCGCTGCGAATGTAGCAGCCGAGGATGTCGCCCTTCCTCGCCGCGATGGGCTTGGCAAGTGTGAAGCGGCAGGGGCCGGGCTGCTTCATCTCGACCGTTTCGCTTTCGCCCGCGCGGACCATCTGGTCGCCCTCGATGCGGTAGATGTGCAGTTGGATTGCGCCCGGCTTCACGCATTCGACCTCCCAGGTGTCGAGCGGCCCGTCGCGCTCGATGACGCGGGTCGTGTCGGCGTAGGTGTAGTGCCCTGCCTCCGTGGTGGCCGCCGCTCCCTGGTGCGGTGGGGGCGAGGTGCTTCGGATGAAGGCGAGGAGTTGCGTCCGGTCCTGGCTCCACGAGTAGGTTGCCGCAAAGCCGGCGGGGAGGCGCAGCGCCATGTCGGCCTTCAGCGCATCCGGTAGCTTGCCGCCGTCGGACGCAAAGGCCGGCTCCTCGAAGGGCTGCCGCGCGTCAATCGTGTGGAGCGTGCCCTCGGGC
>VGYW01000836.1 GCA_016872875.1 Planctomycetota bacterium
GAACCCGCTCGCCCAGGCACTCCTTGCCGCCGGCTGGGAGGTCTCGGGCTCCGACCGCTATCTCGACGCGGGGGAGGACCTGGAGGTGCTCCCGAAGCTCCGCAGGGCCGGCGTCCGCCTCGTGCCTCAGGACGGCTCGGGGGTCACTGCCCAGACCCAGGCGGTGGTGGCGAGCACGGCTATCGAGGCCGACAACCCCGACCTCGCCGCCGCCGCACGCCTCGGCGTCCCAGTCGTCCACCGCTCCGTAATGCTCGCACGCCTCTGCGAGGGGAAGGAGCTCATCGCCGTCACCGGCACCAGCGGCAAGACCACTGTCACAGGCATGGTCGGCTTCCTCCTCGAACAACTCGGCGACGACCCGACCGTCGTCAACGGCGGCGTCGTGATCAACTGGGAGACCGATGAGGCCATCGGCAACGTCCGCTTAGGCAGGAGGTGGCACAGGCTTCCAGCCTGTGAGCCTGAGCCCTCAACTGCCACAGGCAAGATGCCTGTGCCACCAGGAGGATGCCGCTGGGTGCTCGAGGCCGACGAGAGCGACCGCTCGCTCCTGAACTTCGCGCCCGACTGGGCGATCATCACGAACATGTCGGCCGACCATTTCCCCATGGATGAGACGATCGCCCTCTTCACCGCCTTTGCCGCGAAAGTGAAGAAGGGCATCGTGGCTCCGCCCGCGGTTTGGCAAGGCCTGCGCAGCGAGCAAGCCCTGGCTTCAAGGGGGATGAATGGATGGTCGGATGAATGGATGGATGAAAGAGGGACGCGGGACGCGGGACGCGGGACGGCGGGCGAGGGGCGTGATGGGCACCAACCCATGCGGCCTTGCGCACTCGCCACTCCTCACTTGCCACTCGTGCCCTCTGCCACCCATCCACCCATCCACCCATCCATCCATCCCCTCCTCGCATCGCTCGAGCTTTCCGCCGCGGGCTGCCGGTTCACCTACGGCGGACAAGAGTTCCACCTGCCTCTCCTCGGCCGGCACAACGCCGAGAACGCGCTCCTGGCCGTCATGCTCTGCGAGCGGCTCGGGCACCCGCTCGACCGCATCGCGGCGGCGCTCGGCGGCTTCCGCGGCATCCGCCGCAGGCTCGACCTTGCGGGAACGGCCCGCGCCGTGACCGTGATTGACGACTACGCGCACAACCCCGCCAAGCTCCGCGCCGCCTGGGAAGCCGTCGCCCCCTACTACGCCCGCGTGCTCGCCGTCTGGCGCCCCCACGGCTTCGGACCGCTCGCCAAGATGTTCGACGACCTCAAGGCCCTCTTCGCCGACCTCGGCCCCCACTGCGAGCGCCTCTACGTCCTCCCCGTCTACTACGCCGGCGGCACCGCCTCCGCGGCCCTGACCTCCGCCGACCTCGTGGCCGCCCTCGCGTCGGCGGGCGTCCCCGCCGAGCTCGTCCCCGACTACGACGCCCTCATCCGCCGCATCGCCGCCCTCGCACGGCCGGGCGACGTCGTCCTCAGCATGGGCGCCCGCGACCCCGGCCTCCCCGCCCTCGCCCGCCGCATCCTGGCGGCGCTCGCCGTTCCCATACTGGATCACCTCTCTCCCCCTTGATACTTGACCCACTATGGGCGCTTTGGCGATCCGGACGCATCCGGGGCGGTCCCGCCATACTGTATCACCTGCGCGACACAGGTGTTTGACCCACTATGGGCGCTTTGGCGATCCGGACGCATCCGGGGCGGTCCCGCCATACTGTATCACCTGCGCACAGTCACTTGACCCACTATGGGCGCTTTGGCGTACCGGGCGGCTCCGGGGCCTTCCCGCCATTCCGGCTCACCCCCAGTGCTCGGGCGGTCTGGTGAGCAGGAATGGGGGCCGGCCGCCATCGCCACGGCCATCGCCAGAAGTGCTTGCGGGGGCATGAGTTACGCCTCGCATGGAGGTGCGGCGGCGGCAAGGGCCGCCGGACCATTTCACAACGCCTGTGAAGAAAGCTCAACCGCGGATTGCGCCGATGGGCGCGGATAGGAAAGCAGCATGCGGGGCAGGGGAATGGGGGCAGGGGAATGAAAGAGCGGATCGGGCTCGG
>VGYW01000837.1 GCA_016872875.1 Planctomycetota bacterium
CTATCCCCCTCCCCGTCCGCCGGACGGCGGACGGGGAGGGGGGTAGGGGGTGGGGCGGGCCTCGCCTTAGTTGCCAATCCTCGCTCCCACCGACGCAAGGTCGGTGGGGGCATGCACCCGTGCCAACTGGGAAGTCACTTGCACGACTGCATTATAGCAGGGCCATTGATCGGGCACAAGCCTTGACACGGAGCCGGCGGGCCTGTGATAATGGTATGGGGAGGGATGAACGAGCCGCCGAGACCCAGAAAGGGAGCCCGAGATGGTAAAGGTGTTGGTAGCATACCATTCGCGCGGCGGGAACACCAGGAAGATGGCGGAGCTGGTGCACGCCGGCGCGTTGGGCGTTGACGGCGTGGAGGCGGACCTCAGGGTGATTGCCCAGGTGGAGGCCAAGGACCTCGTTGGCTACGACGCCGTAGTGCTCGGCTCGCCGACTTACTACGGTCTGCCGGCCGCCGAGGTCAAGCGGCTGCTCGACGAGAGCGTGGCGCTCCACGGCCAGCTCGAAGGCAAGGTGGGCGGGGCATTCTCGTCCTCCGCAAACGTCGGCGGCGGAAACGAGACCACCATCATGGCGATCATCCAGGCCCTCCTCATCCACGGCATGGTCGTGCCCGGCGTGCCGACCGGCGACCACTACGGCCCTGTGGCCATCGGCGCGCCCGACCGCCGGGCCGCCACCCAGTGCACCGAGTACGGCAAGCGCATCGCCGCGCTCGCAAAGAAGCTCCATGGGTAACGCCCCAACCGCGTGAAGCGGGAATTTGTAGTGCGGCCTTCAGGCCGTTTCCTGGGGCGCAGATACGGGCTGAAGCCCGCACTACGAACCTTCGTCCACAATCGAGGACGTCGTCTTGCTGTCGTCTGTCCTCCGTCGTCTGTCCTCTTGGCTTTCCGCGGCGCTCGCGGCCGCCATGCCGCTGTGCCCCGGGTGCCTGTGCCGCGAGAGGCCGAAAGGGGACCTCCGCTACCGCGAGGGGATGAAGCTGTTCCTCCTCGGCAGCCACGGCGCCGCGGCGGTCAAGCTGCGCGACTTCGTGCGCGACAAGCCGTCGGGCCCCCAGGCTGCCGAGGCCCACTGGGCGCTCGGGGCCATCGCCCTGAGCGGGGGGCTGGTGTCTGAGGCCCAGGGGCGCTTCCGCGAGTGCCTGCGCTGCTCGCCCAGCCCCGGCCTCGCCGCGGGCGCGAGGGTGGGCCTGGCGCGATGCCTCTTCCAGCGCGGGGCGTTCGCTGACTGTCGTGAGGCCTGCCTGGACCTCCTGGCCAAGGACCCCGGGACGCCGCGCGCCGACGAGGTGCTCTTCGTGCTGGCCGAGGCCAACGACCGGCTTGGCCGCGGGGCCGAGGCGCGCACGGCGTATCGGCGGCTCGCCAACGAGTTCCGTGGGAGCCCCTACGCGGAGCGCGCGCAGGCCCGCCTGGGCGTGGGCACGGCGCTCCCCGCGCCATCGCCCGGCGGGCAGTTCCACGTGCAGGTGGCCGCCCTGGCGTCGGCGGCGAACGCGGCCGAGCACGCCCGGCTCTTCGCCGAGCGCGGCTACCCGGCCAGCGTGGCCGCCGCCGCGACCCGCTCGGGCGAGCTCTACCTCGTGCGTGTCGGCCCCTATGCTTCGCGCGCGGACGCCGAGCGCGCCGCCGCAAAGCTCAAGGGCGAGGGCTTCGACGCCATCGTGAAGCCGTGAGAGAGGGGTGAGGGGGAAAGAAGAAGGGACATAAGGGACCAAAGGGACCCAAGGGACAAGAAGAGCCGTGCGAAGGGCGTGTCCCTTATGTCTCTTTGGTCCCTTATGTCTCTTTTCCTCGCCGCGGTTGACACCGCTTTCGCGCCCGGATATATTGCTTTCGGGGGAGCGTGTGGAGATGCCTTCCCGTGGTGCTGATGATTGACAACTACGATTCGTTCACGTACAACGTCGTGCAGTGCATCGGGAGCATGGGCGCGGAAGTGGAGGTCTATCGCAACGACAAGATCACCCTCGATGAGATCGAGGCGAAGCGGCCCAGCCACATCATCATCTCGCCCGGGCCTTGCACGCCGCGCGAGGCC
>VGYW01000838.1 GCA_016872875.1 Planctomycetota bacterium
TATTGGCTCCAGGCGCGCTCCTTCGACGAGCAACTGCTCCCCATGCCGCCGGGCGTCCTGCCCGAGGGGGCGCAGACGCTCTGGATGGGCGACCACTTCCGGCTGATGCGCCAGGGCAATAGCTGGCCGTATGAGGCCGTGCAGCACGGGGCGCGCGTCTACGAGTTCATCGGCCAGGTGCCGAAAACCGACGAGGCGCTCTTCGCCGTCAGGGACGACGGCAGCCGGAACTTCGATCTGCTCTGCTACAGCGCGCCGGAGACGCTCGCCTTCTACCTCGATGGCCTGGAGCGGGCCTGGGGCAAGGGTGGAGCAGGCCCCCGGCCGGGCGGCATCACCCGCAACAGCGTCACCATCTGGTCTCCGATGGATATTGGCACCCGATCCCTCGCCGCCGCCTGCCACTGCCCGGCCTGCCGGTCAGCGTTGGCCAAGGGCGGCGAGGAGCTGATCATAGGGTTGTTCGTGAAGCGATTGTGCGAGGAGGTCAAGCGGCGCTGGCCCGGCAAGACCGTCATCTACATCCCCTGGGCCATCCCGGGGTGCCCCGAGGGGGTGGAGTTCCCCGACAATCTTGTCGTGGGCTCGCTCAACCTGGACCTGATGGGACTGATGCACCAGCCCGACGTCCGCGCCCTGGAGGAAGGCAGGTTGCGCGCGTGGAGCACCAGGTCCGGCCGACCTGTCCACATCTGGATCGACTTCGCCAGCCCAAGCGACTGGACGTATGGGCCGGTCCAGTTCCCGCACCTCGTGCAGGATTTCTATCTGAAGAACCGAACCTTCCTGGCCGGGACGTCCGTTCTGAGCTACGGCGGGGCCTGCTTCATCACCGCCGCGCCCACGTACTACGTCTGGAACCGTGTGCTGTGGAACCCTGAGCTGGACGTTGATGCGACGCTCGACGAGATGTGCCGGCGGCTCTTCGGGCCGGCGGCGGCCAGCGCGCGCGAGCTCCTGCGGCTCCAGTGCGAGCGATGGGAGGGCACGTCCCTTTCGCGCCCGCTGCACGTCGGCGAGAACCGCATCCCGCCCAGGCTGTTCCGTGAAATCTGGCCTCCCGACGTGGTGGCGAGGATGAAGGCGCTGCGCGACAAGGCCGTGGCCGAGCTGGCCAACCACCCGGATGCCCGAAGGTCTTTCCTCTACTGGACCTGGGCGTTCGACGCCTTTGTCGAGTATGCGCGGAAGATCGAGGCGGTCATGGCGCAGGATGCATCCGGCGTCCAGGAGCCGCCACAGACGAGCGCCGATGCGGAGGCGCGCTTCAGGGGCGGAGCGGCGGATGTCAACCACGTCCGCATCGCCAACGTGCGCCGGGCCGCCGGCCCCGCCGCGGGGCAGAGCGAGGTCGCGTTCGACCTCTCCTGGGGCCACACCTGGCGGGCGAAGTGGACGGAGCCAGCCACGGCAAGCGTGAGCGGCAGGGACATGCCGGTCGAGAGCTGGAGCGCAGCGTGGGTGTTCGCGAAGTTCCGGAAGCAGGGTGGCGACGGCTATTCGCACGCCACGCTCTCGACCGACCGCGCCCACCACACGGTCCCTGCCGCGGCTCTGGATGTCGGCCTCACCAATGGCAAGGGCGTCGGAGCGTTCATCTATCGCGCCGGCGTCGGGCACGGCCCGCTGGACCTCAAGGGCGTGAAGCTCCGCTGGCTGCACGGCGCCGACGGCGTGGCCGAGCCTGACAAGGCTGACCTCAAGCTCTTCGCCATCGAGATGGTCTATGTGCCGCGGGGAGCCTTCATGGTGGGCTCGGGGGGGACGGAGACCGGCGGCTTCACGGATGGTTCCTGGAAAGGCGGCGCCCCGGTGCCGTTCCTTGTGGACGAGAAGTGGAACGGGACCGCCGGCCGCAGGATCGGCAAGACGCCCGGCTGCCTCTGGGGCACAAGCGACGAGGGCGCAGCGGCAGTCGGGCCGGAAGGCACGCTGTCCGACGGCTTCCCGACCGGCTACGAGGCATTCTACTGCATGCGCTACGAGGTCACGCGGGGGCAATTCGCGGACTTCCTGAACGCGATTTCGAGTGATGCCTACGC
>VGYW01000839.1 GCA_016872875.1 Planctomycetota bacterium
TCGTGGCAAGGGTGGGCGTGGGTGGGGCGCTCCTGTTCGCAAGCTACCTGGGCGGGTCGGGCACGGACCTCGGGTCCGGCATCGCTGTGGATGGCTCGGGGAACGCCTTCGTCGCGGGAATGACCTCGTCGGCGGACTTCCCGACGCCCGGAGGGATCGACACGACGCTCGGCGGCACGGGCGACGCGTTCGTGACCAAGATCGTGAACTCGCCGCCGACCCTCACCACAGTGGCCCTGCTGCTTGGGGCGGTGGAGGACCAGCCCTTCACCATCACCTATGCCACACTGGCAGGGGCGGCCGACGAGGCGGACTCCGACGGCGACACGTTAAGCTTCCGCATCGAGGCCGTGACCACCGGCACCCTGACCGAGGGCGGCGTGCCCGTGGTCCCAGGCACCACCCTGCTCTCCCCGGGCGAGAGCCTGGTGTGGACTCCCGCCGCGAACGCCAACGGAGCCGTCGGAGCGTTCACAGTGGTGGCCTGGGACGGCCGCGCGGCCTCAGCCGCCGCGGTGCCCGTCAACGTCAACGTCGCCGCGGTCAATGACGCCCCAACCCTCACGACAGTGGCCACGCTGAGCAACGGCGTGGAAGATCAGGACCTGACCATCAGCTACGCGACACTGGCCGCCGCCGCCGACGAGGCGGACGTGGATGGCGACCCCTTGAGCTTCCGCATCGAGGCGGTGAGCAGCGGCACGCTCACAAAAGGCGGCGTGCCGGTTGTCCCTGGCGACACCCTGGGGACAGGCGAGGACCTCGTGTGGCGGCCGGCCCTCAACGCGAACGGGACACTTCGGGCGTTCACCGTGGTGGCCTGGGACGGGCAGGCGCCCTCCGCGACGGCGGTGCCCGTCAACGTGGGTGTGGCGCCGGTGAATGACCCCCCCACCCTGACCACGGTCACCACCCTGCCGGGGGGGGTGGAGAATCAGGACTTCACGATCACCTATGCCACCCTGGCGGGGGCCGCGGATGAAGCGGACATCGAGGGCGACCCGCTGAGCTTCCTCATTGACGGAGTGAGCACCGGGACGCTGACGAAGAACGGGCTGCCCGTGGTCCCCGGCGTAACGCTCCTCTCGGCAGGCGAGAGCCTGGTCTGGCGCCCGGCCACCGACGCCAATGGCACCCTTCAGGCCTTCACGGTGAGGGCCTGGGACGGGCACTCGCCCTCGGCGCCGCCCGTTCAAGTGAGCGTGGCTGTGGCGCCCTCGAATATCCCCCCGACGCTGACAACGGTTGCCCCGCTACTCGGCGGGGTGGAGGACCAGGACTACACCATCACGTATGCGGCGCTGGCAGCGGCGGCGAATGAGGCAGACCCCAACGGCGACCCGCTGAGCTTCCGCATCGAGGCGGTGAGCAGCGGCATCCTGACGAAGGGCGGCGCGCCCGTCGTTCCCGGCACCACGCTGCTCTCCACCGGCGAAACCCTGGTGTGGCGGCCCGCCATCGACGCGAACGGCACGCTTGAGGCCTTCACCGTCGTGGCGTGGGACGGCAAGGCGTCCTCCGGTACACCTGTCCCGGTCAACGTTCAGGTGGCGCCGGTCAACGATGCCCCGGCGTTCACCAAGGGGGCCGACGCGGTGGCGAACGAGGACGCCGGCCTCCAGACCCTCGTGGGATGGGCAACGGGCATCAGCCCAGGCCCAGCCGACGAGGCGGGCCAGCTCGTTGACTTCCTGGTGACCAATAGCAACAACGCCCTGTTCACCGTCCAGCCGGCGATTGCGCCGGACGGCACGCTGACCTTTGTGTCGGCCCCCGACGCACACGGCGCGGCCATCGTGACCGTGAAGATACATGACGACGGCGGGACCGCCAACGGCGGCGTGGACACCTCGGCGGACCAGACCTTCACGATCACGGTCAACTCCGTGAACGACGTGCCGAGCTTCACCAAGGGCCCAGACCAGACCGTCCTCCCGGGCGTTGGCCTTCAGACCGTGCCTAACTGGGCAACGAACATCGGGCCCGGCCCCGCGGACGAGACCGGCCAAGCCGTCGACTTCATCGTGGCGCACGACTACCAC
>VGYW01000840.1 GCA_016872875.1 Planctomycetota bacterium
GTTCCGCGGCGGGCAAAACCGTGAGGGAAGCCGAAGAGATTCCGTTGTTCTTCACATTGATTCCTGTTCTCGCCCTGCTCAGTAATTACGACCGGGGGAGCTGTCTCATCAATGTTGGCACGGAGGGGCCAGGGGCTCACTGCGGGCGAAGTGGCACAGGCACTCGTACCACCACTGCGCTGATCTTGGCTTCCTCGATGCAATGTGCATCAGGTCAAGTATCGCCTGGGGCTCCATCGGCTTGATGCCCGCCATCGCGAGGAATCTGCGCTGCCTCGGTCCGTCAGCAGCATGCGCGAGGAAGGCTCTCGAATTGCCGGGCCAATCCGCGGCGGCGTCCGCGAAATGGCTCTCCCAGAATTCGTCGGTCGTGGGTGCCAGCAGTACCTCGGCAGGACGGCGGCTGCCCCCCTTGGTAGGGATGAAAGGGGACTTCCGCTTCTGCAAAGCCGATTCCACCGCATGCTTGAAGAGGTGGCCCAGGTCGGTCAAGGGCACTGACATCGGCGCTAGAGCGGCGAAAACGGAGCCTGGGTCGAAGCGACTCAGAAGAGCCGACAGAAATTCACTGGCGAGCTTCTCGGCTACCACTGACATGAGCCACCTGTTGTATTCGCCGGGCATCAGGCGCTTTCGGTCAGGGGTCACAAAAAAATCACCGTGCACAATGCAGCCAAGGCCGATGCGTTCCTCGGTGGGGAAGTACACATGGATGAGAGCATCGTCAGCCGCAATCGGCCGGTCATCCGATAACCGGACCAGCAGGGCTGCCTTGGCTTGCTCCATGTATCGCACCGCCTTCGGCGTATTTGCGTCTTTCTTCACCTCTTGAGGGATCGGGCAGGCCCATTGAAGCCTAAAGAAGTGCGCCGTGCCCACGGGTTCAGTGCCCACCTGACAGGTAACGGCGATCTGGCCGGCGCCCTTCCTGGATGTCTCATCAAGGCGGACGATCCCCAGTTGCGAACCGCCTTCATACAGACGCACCTCCTTGATGTTGTTCAAGAATGGCAGGAGGGTTCTTATTTCGCTGCCGAGGGAATTGAGAAGGGTCTCGCGCCCCCTTTCGCCTGCGGTCAGCGGTGAACAGCCGAGCTCTTCGAGGGCACCCTTCTCGATGGACGAATCCCTGTCGGGGAACCAGAAGATCGTAGTCGCACCGGCGCAGTAGCTGCCCCGAGCTAGTGCGTCCAAAATGACGCCGGCAGCACCGAGACTTGCCTTCTTCGCCAAACCAGGAATGGCCATGACTGGACAGCAAACCTGCCCAGTGGCGCCCCAGTCCTGGTAATGCGCACGCAGGTCCGGCTTCCGCCGAAGTGCTTCGTCAATGTGACCTTTGTTGAGGCCATAACTGAACTTGACGGCAAACACATCCGAGGGGTCGGCCTTGATGAGGTGCGGACAGGGCGTGATGTCCAAGACTGCACGGAAGCCCAGCCCCTTGTGCCCGATGCACTGCGTCGGGTCTTTGTCGCTCCATCCGTCAACCAGACTGCGGAAGTTCCCCTTGGTGAACCACTTCCCGTTGTGGACGAAGAGCAGACCATCCTGGAGCAGTATGAAAGCAGCCTTCGAGGCCTGTGCGTCGTCCGCGTTCTGCAACAGTTCGTAGGGCGCGCGCCCCCTATAAAGCTCACGCAGATCCCTTTCCCTCTGAGCCATGAGCCGGAGATGCTTGAGGCCTACGAGCTCATAGCTGGGTCGGAATTCCTTCTCGCAGAGTTCCTCGAATATCGGACGCTCCAAGGGGTGCAGGCTATCGGGAAGCTTCATGTGATCCGTTCCTCACACACTCTGGTAGCCGCGGTCGTCCCTGGCCCGAGCACAGAACCAGGACACACCTGGACGCGCATCATGACAGCGCCTGAGATCCTATGGGGGCAGTCTACCAGAGGAAGGGGCAGCCTGGTGGCGGGGCCCATCCTCCGCGACCAGTTGACCGACAGCTTCAAGACCGTCTGGGTGGACAACGAAGGGGTATACGAGCGCGTGCTGCGCTTCATGGAGCGCTTCCAGCCCGCTTCGGT
>VGYW01000841.1 GCA_016872875.1 Planctomycetota bacterium
TTCAGACGCCGTGCATCCATGGTCGTTCTCTCCGGGGCTCTCTGGCCTGAAAACAGTCCCCCCGGAGTACTTAATCGGGGAAATCCTCGAAAACTTTAGGCCTTTTTTAGCGTTGTAGTGTTAGGTGTTCGGTGTTGGGTGTTGGGGTACGGAGAAGAGGGCAAGGCGATGCGAGAGTTGCTGCTCGGGCTGGACATCGGCACGTCGGGGGTCAAGGCCGGGGTAGCAGGGCCGGAGGGGCGTCTGCTGGGCCTCGGCCGGGCGGACCACGAGAACGACTCGCCGGAGCCGGGCTGGGTGGAGTGCGACCCGCAACGCTGGTGGCAAGGGGCCGTGGCTGCGCTGCGCCAGGCCTGCGAGCAGGCCGGGGTCTCGCCTGCGGACATCCGCGCGGCGGGCGTGAGCGTCCTCTTCCCCTGCGTCGTGCCGCTGGGGAGCGACGCAAGCGCTCTCTATCCCGCCATCCTCTATTGCGACCGGCGGAGCCTGGCGGAGGTGGAGGCCATCGAGCGAATCATCCCCAGGGACGAATACGAGGGGATTATCGGGAACGTCCTCGTGCCCGGCACCTGCGCGGCGACAAGTCTGCTCTGGCTCAGGGGCCATCGAGCGGAGGCGTGGCAGGCGGCCCACAGGTTCGGCTTCGCCAACACCGCCATCACCGCACGCCTCACGGGCGAGTTCTGCACGGACCCCACGCAGGCCGCAGTGTCGGGGCTGGCCGACATCCGCGACCCCTGGCGCTGGAACGAGGCCCTCTGCGAACGGCTCGGAGTTGACGCCGCCCGGCTGCCGCGCGTCGCGGGCGCTGCGGAGGTCATCGGGACAGTGACCCCTCTGGCCGCGAGGGAGACCGGCCTGAGGGCCGGCACGCCCGTGGTGTGCGGGTGCGGAGACGTGCCGGCCTCGGCCCTCGGAGCCGGGGCCGCAGACCCCTCAACCGTGGTCTACGTGGCGGGGTCCACCGACTGCGTGGCGGCGCCGACCCTGGCTCCGACCCCCGACCGGCGGTGGGTGAACTCGGCCTACATTCCGCGCGGGATGTGGCTCCCCATCGGCACCACGACCTCCAGCGGGGTGTCGGTCGAGTGGTTCGTCCGCGAACTCTTGGGTAGGGCGGGCAACAACGGCGTCCAGGAGATGACCGCGCTCGCGCAGCAGGCGCCCCTCGGCAGCAACAGGCTCATCTTCCTGCCATACCTTCAGGGCGAGCGGACGCCCATCTGGGACCCGCGTGCGCGAGGCTCCTTCTTCGGGCTGAGCGCCACGACGACCCGCGCCGACCTCGCACGCTCCGTGCTGGAGGGCACCGCCTTCGCCCTCCGACAGGTCATCGAGGGCCTCGAGAGCGTGGTCGGGCGCCCGGTCGCGGACATCCGGGCCGTCGGCGGCGGCACCCGCAACCCCCTGTGGAACCAGATCAAAGCCGACATCCTGCGCAAGCGGCTCACGGTTCTGGAGTTCCAGGAGACCAGTGCTCTGGGCGCGGCCCTCCTCGCTGCCCTCGGCGTCGGCCTCCACGGCTCCTTCGGCTCCGCCGCGGCTGCCGCCGCCTCAAGTCGCGCCAGCCTGGTGGAGCCGGCGCCGGAGCGCTCGGACGCCTACGACGAGCTCTATGCCCACTTCGCCAGCCTCTACCCGGCCACAAAGGAGCTCGCCCACGCCCTGAGCGCTATGTGAGTCCTGTTGCGCAAAGCCGTAGGGACGGGCGGCTCGCCTGTCGCATTCCTCGACACGCGAGCCACGTGCCCAACGCCGCTCAGTGGCCAACGAACATGGCCCCCAATTCCGGTAATGTTCTTCAGCTCCCAAGCTCCGAACGGAGCGTACTATAGCAGCCCAGGGCGAAGCCCTGATCTTTGCCCACATCTCGGGGGCTTGTAGCCCGCCGACGCGGGCGACCCAGCCGTAGCCCAGGGCGACCGAAGGGAGCCCTGGGATCGCGCGTCCCCCCCATCCAAGCCCCCGAAGGGGGCGTTTCACGCCCATTGAATCGCCCCGCTT
>VGYW01000842.1 GCA_016872875.1 Planctomycetota bacterium
AAACGGGGAGAGAACCCGTTCGGAGTCCTGGCTTTAGCCAGTCTTTCGCATGCGGCCACGGCCTGTGCTCAGCGAACCGGGCTTTCCGCAACAGAAACTACTTAGCCGCGGCCTCGGGCGCGGGGCTGTCGGGCGTGGTCGGAGGGCGGTTGTAGTAGTCCGAAAGCTCCTTGAGGATTTGCTTGTTGTACATGCGCCAGGAGCAGACGGGGACGTAGTGGAAGCGGCCGTCGGGGGGGTCGAAGTAGACGTGGACGCTGGGGCAGCGCTCGAGGCGGTCGGTCTCGACGATTGGGTCGTCTTCCAGCGGCAGGATGATGACGCGGAGGGCGTCGTGGACGGTCATGTGCTTGCGTCGCGTGGTGCTGAAGTGGCCGAAGGGGGCGCGGAGGAGGGTGGCGAGGATGTGGTAGAGCTTTCCGAAGAAGCCCTTGCCCTTGAAGGCGCGGGTGAGGGCCACGTGGCGCCGGACGGTGCGCCAGATGCCCACGATGCCCGCGAGCTTCATCAGGCCCAGGGCGCGGCCCAGGCGCCCCAGGGCGCTCTTGCCCCAGCGCTCCTCGCGGGCCAGGAGACGCTTCTCCAGGGCCAGGAAGCCCTCGGCCAGCTTCGGAAGCGAGGTCTTCAGGTAGCGGTCCACGGGCATGTACTTCTCGCCGTCCGAGATGAGGAGGTAGAAGCTCTCGCAGTTCGGGTGCGTGCCGTAGTAGGGCAGGGCCTCGCGACCGAGGAGCCGCGCGATGGCCTTGAAGTGCGAGGCCGTGCCGAGGGGGATGAACTTCACGTCCGTGCCCGGGAAGCAGTCGGCCAGCAGCCGCTCCACGTCCTCGGTCGTCATGCGGTCGGGCAGGTAGTCGAACTCGGTGCCCTTCCAGACTTGGACGAGTGGCATGAGGTAGATGCCGTGGAGGATGTGGCGCTGGCCGTGGCAGAACTTGAGGATTTCGGGCACTTCCTTGTCGTTGAGGCCCCAGGCGAGACAGGTGACGTAGCTGACGCGGGAGCGGGGGAGCTTCTTGAGGTTCTCGACGGCCTGGAGCTTCTTCTCCAGCACTTTGCCGCTGCCGCGGAGCTGCTTGTAGCAGGCCGGCTTGCTGCCGTCGTAGGAGACGAGGAGGTGGGCGCGGCTCTCGACCAGCTTGCGGCAGTAGTCGGGGTCGGCCAGCCGCAGGCCGTTGGTCAGCACCCGCGTCCGCATGCCATACTTGCGGGCCAGCTCCACGATCTCGGGCAGGTCCTCCCGCACGGTCGGCTCGCCGCCGAAGAGGGCGATGGTGGGCAGCGGCTTGAACTTGGCCAGGTGCTGAAAGATCTTCTCGAAGTGCTCGAGCGGGGGGTCGAAGGCGAAGCCGTGGGCGAACACGCCATCGGCGCACATCGGGCAGTTCAGGTTGCAGCGGTTCGTCACGTCCACGAACGCATAGGTGGGCGCCCGGTGGTGCGCGCACTCCATGCACGTCACCTGGCAGCCCTCCTGCTCGAAGCCGGGGTCGAGGTTGCGCTTGATGAAGTGCCGCTCGGCATCCGACGAGAGATAGGTCTCGTTCGGCCCGCACTTGGGGCACTCTTTGATGAGATAGACCTTGCCCTCGCGCGTCTCACGCTTCGTGGGCACGAGGCCGCCACACTTGGTGCAGAACGACTTGTTCACCTTCGCTGCTTCTCCGTGGCCGATGGTGGCCGCCCATGGACCAGGGTGGGACGGCACTGCATTGTACACGGGACAGGCGACTCGGTCAAGGCTCCTATTTTGCCGCCTCATCTTGACTTAGTCGGTCGAGTATTGTAGCACGGCAGCGCCGCAACGTCAAGCACTTTCTCCTCACTCCCTCGCACAACGATGGCGCACACCCCCGCTCCAGCGCTGCGCTTAGTACAGCTGCCCACAAATAAGCCGCTTCGGGGTTCTTTGTGGGTAGCCCCCAGGGGTTGTGGTTGTCGGTCGGCGCGAGCAGCTGGCGATCCAGCGCCGGCACAGGTGTATTTCGGCGTAAGTCCTTG
>VGYW01000843.1 GCA_016872875.1 Planctomycetota bacterium
GGTGATGAAGCCCGAGCTCGCGGGCGACCCCGACCTCCAGAGCCGCTTCCTCCACGAGGCGCGCATCCTCGGACAGCTCGAACACCCAGGCGTCGTCCCCGTCTTCTCCGCCGGCTCGCTGCCCGGCGTCGGCCCCTTCTACGCGATGAAGAAGGTCCGTGGCCGCACCCTCCGCGAAATCCTCAGGGGCATGAGCCAACGCGACTTCGGCGACCGCCGCCACACCGCGCGCTTCGTGGACATCTTCGAGAAGGTCTGCCAGACCGTCGCCTACGCCCACTCGGCCGGCATCCTCCACCGCGACCTCAAGCCCGAGAACATCATGGTGGACGAGTTCGGGGTGGTCGTGGTCCTCGACTGGGGCCTGTCGAAGAAGCTCACCGCGAGCGCCGAGGAGCAGGGCATCGTGGCCACCCAGGTGGGCATGGTGAAGGGCACACCCGCCTACATGTCCCCCGAGCAGGCCAGCGGCAGCACCGCCGAGGTGAACTTCCGCACCGACGTCTTCGCCCTGGGCATCATCCTCTACGAGATTCTCACCGGCGCGCTCCCCTTCTCGGGCCACTCGCGCACCGAGGTGATGGAGAAGGTCATCTACCACGACCCCGCGCCGCCCCGGAAGCTCAACCGCCAGGCCAGCCGCACCCTGGCCGCCGTCTGCATGAAGGCCCTCAGCAAGGACCCCGCCAAGCGCTACGAGTCGGCCCAGGGCCTCGCTGCCGACATCCGCCTCTACCGCGACCGCCTGCCCACCTCCGCCTACCGCCCCGGCCCCCTTGAGCGCGTCGGCAACTGGGTGGGCCGCCACCCTGCGCTCGCCGCCGCCGCAGGCACCGCGCTCCTCCTCGCTCTCGCCTTCGGCGGCTACCTCTGGCACCGCCACGACGCCCAGCGAATCCGCGCCGACGAACAGCGCCAGCTCGAGGCACTCGCCGAACTCCGCGACAAGGACAAGCTCCAGAAGTCCCTCCTCACCATCCGGGACGCCTACGACGCCCTCCGCCGCCTGGATGAGGACAGCGCCGCCCTGGAAGCGAAGCGGCAGAACACCCCCGCCTCCGACGCCGCACGCCTGCTCCAGCTCCAGCACGACTTCGAGCAGGTCGAAGCCGCGCGCTACATCCTGTCGAACAGGACCCGCATCCGCGCCGTGGGCGCCATCACCGAGTTCCGAACCAAGCGCGGCCTCGACTTCGGCCAGCTCGACCCCGAGGTCATGAAGTTCTTCCGCGAGCGCTCACTCCAGACGGTCAGGGACCACATGAAGCGGCGCGAGTGGTACATCGCGCACTACTACCTCTGGGACTACCTGCGCCCCGACCGCGACAGCGCGATCCAGTGGACCGACGCCGAGCGCGCCGAGTTCACCGCCCTGATGCGGCAGGTAGAGGAAAAGCTACGCGAGAAGATCGGCCCCGACCTCCCCCTGCCCGACTGGCGGCGCTTCCACAGCCTCATGCCCAGGCGCCCGCGCGATTGACCGGCCTCACCCCCGCTTGATTCGCACGGCCATATCCGTAAAATAGAACCAGGCATATCGAATGCCGGGGGTCGGGTCGCCGTTCGTCAGACCTGCCAGGAAGGAGACAGAGCAGTGGTAGTCGTAGACAAGGACGAGTGCACCGGCTGCGAGACGTGCGCGGAGACGTGTCCTGCCGAGGCCATCGCCATGAAGGACGACAAGGCGGAGATTGACCAGGAGAAGTGCACGCAGTGCGAGAGCTGCGTCCCCGAGTGCCCGGTCGAGGCCATAAAGGTCAAGTGACCCCGCGCCCAAGGCCCCGGAACCAGGCCGAGTCCCCTCCGGGGCCTCTCCATGCCCAGGAGACCCCAACGCGCTCGACGGCCGACGGGGCCGCGCTCTATAGGATCGGCATGGAGGGGGCGATGGTGCCGGGAGGGGGATTCGAACCCCCATAGCCTATGTGGCCACTAGGCCCTCAACCTAGCGCGTCTGCCAGTTCCGCCATCCCGGCGTCGGCTCCTTCATTATACCAC
>VGYW01000844.1 GCA_016872875.1 Planctomycetota bacterium
CCCCGCGGCACGCTGATGGACGCCCGCACGGTGGGCGGCAAGCGCGACGACGCGGCCTGGAACAGCTCCGCCGTCGCCAAGGCCGCCATCGCCGAGGGGAAGGGCTGGTCCGCCACGATGTCCGTGCCCCTCAAGGAACTGGGCGCCTACGTGGGCGAAGGCCAGACCTGGGTGCTGAACCTCAATCGCACCCGCCCCGCCCGCGGCGGCCAGGGCATCGCCGAATGGTCGTGGGCCGTGATGAGCTCGAACGACTACCACCAGGTGCGCGACTTCGGCCAGGTGAAGGGCGTGAAGATCGCCCGCCGCGACGATGGCGTGACCCGCGAGGCCGCCGCGCCTCCTCCCCCACCGACCTACGACCGAGGCGACGAGGCCGGCGGCGTGACCATCTACCGCAAGCTCGACGAGCTGACGCTCCGCGACACGGGCGACGGCACAGCCCACGGCATGGACCTCCTCATCCGCAACTCGGACGGGCTGAAGGTCGCCTTCCTCGCCCGCGGCTCGGATGGCGTCACCACCGCCCAGTTCAACATGTACGATGAGCGGTCGAACGACAACACGACCTCGGACGCCTATCGGCTGGTGGGCGAGGCCTGGCGGCCCGTCCTCTACCGCGTTGACCGCTTCTTCTACAACGATGGCATGAGCCGCCTGGTCGCCCGCAACACGGTCTTCCGCAACCTGCGGTTCCACGGCAACAAGACGCCCGACCGCAAGGGCGTCCTCGAGCTTCGCAGCTTCGTCATCTACCGCGGCGAGGACGCGACGCCGCCCACGGCGGTAGGCGACCTGGACGAGGCGGGCGGCGGGAATGGCGTGACGCTGTCATGGGGGCCGGCGACCGACAACGTGGGCGTGGCGCTCTACGTCATCGCCCGCGCCGAGCGGGGCGGCAAGTTCGTCAAGATCGGCGAGTCCTGCGAGCCGACGTTCCTCGACACGCCGTCGAAGTCGGGGGAGTACCGCTACCGGATCGCGGCCGTGGATTTCCAAGGCAACGTCGGCGAATGGTCCGACGGTGACCAAGAACGCCCTGGCGAGATCGGTGGCTTTCGGGTGCCTGAGCCCTCCGCGCCCGAGCGCGACCGCCTCGCCTACGCGGGACGCATCCGGGCCATCCACGCCGCGGGCAAGGGCAAGGTGGTGAGCGGGCGGGTGCTGTGCTTCGGCGATTCGCTGACCGGGGCGACCAACTACCGCCGCTACGTCGAGGCCGCCCTCGGCGTCTACGACGTGCGCGACCGCGGCTACGCGGGGATGCGCACCGACTTCGGCCGCAAGCGCATCGAGCAGGAGCTGGCCGAGGTGAACCCCGAGTTCTGCCTGGTCCTCTACGGCACCAACAACTCGAAAGCCCCGAAGGACCTCCCGCCCGCGATGGAGGACCTGTTGGCCATCGCCGCGAGCTGCGAGAAGCGCGGGACGGTGCCCATCATCGGCACCATCCCGCCGCGGGGCTTCAACGACCCCAAGAGCGAGCCCGAGGCCCGCTACAACGAGGCCCTCATCAAGGCCTGCCGCGAGGCCAGGGTGCCCATCGCCTACGTCTTCGAGGAGTTCCTCAAGTTCGAGCAGAAGGGCAACCGCCGCACGCTTCTGGCTGATGATGGCGTCCATTACATCGGCGGCGGCTGGGAGGCCACGGCCCGCGCCTGGGCCGCAACGATGGCCCAGGTCCGCTTCGCTCTGCTCGATCGCCCGGAGTGAGGAAGCACCCTCACCCCCGCCCTCTCCCCGAGGGAGAGGGGGTGGAGAAGCACCCTCACCCCGGCCCTCTCCCCGAGGGAGAGGGGGTGGAGAAGCACCCTCACCCCGGCCCTCTCCCCGAAGGAGAGGGGGCCTCTCTGTCCCCTCTCCCCTGGGGAGAGGGTTAGGGTGAGGGTGCCTCTCTGTCCCCTCTCCCCTGGGGAGAGGGTTAGGGTGAGGGTGCCTCTCTGTCCCCTCTCCCCTGGGGAGAGGGTTAGG
>VGYW01000845.1 GCA_016872875.1 Planctomycetota bacterium
AATGGGCGTGAAACGCCCCCTTCGGGGGCTTGGGTCATGGGAGGCACCCGATCCCAGGGCTCCCTGCGGTCGCCCTGGGCTACGGCTGGGTCGCCCGCATTCGCGGGCTACAAGGCCCCGAGATGTGGGCAAAGATCAGGGCTTCGCCCTGGGCTGCTATAGTACGCCCCTGGCGGGGCTCCGGAACGGTTCACCAGAGCTGGGGGCCATACTCGACGGGGCCGCGGCCGCCGCTCAATCGGGCAGCGGCTTGACGCGGATGTTCTTGTAGTAGACCTTGCTCTTGGGGTCGTGGGCCTGGAGGCAGAAGGTGCCGCTCGACGGCTTACGCTTCGCGTCGTCGGGGAAGGTGTGCTCGGTGACGACCTTGTCGTTGACCTTGATCGTGACCTGCATCCCCTTGACGATGATGTGGTAGGTCCACCACTCGTCGTCTTTCACGGGCGAGACGTTCATCACGTTCTTGATGTTGTAAAGGGAGCCGGTCTTCTTGGGGTCGGGGTGGGTCTGGTTGACCTGGCACTCGAAGCCCTTGGCGGGCCAGCCTGTGGGCAGGAACTCGGTGTGGAAGTAGACGCCCGAGTTGCCGCCGGCCTTCGTCATCACGTCGAGCTTGAGCTCGAAGTTCCTGAAGCTGTGCTTCGCCACGTCGCCGTCGTAGTAGAGGTGGCTGCGGCCGTCCTCGACGCAGACCATGCCGTCGCGGACGCTGAACGAGGCCGCTTTCTCGCTCGCCTTCCAGCCGTTGAGGCTCTTGCCGTCGAAGAGGCCGACCCAGCCCTCCTCTTCGCCAGCAAACGCCGCTCCTGCGAACAGCAGCACGCCGGCCACCACGCCCGTCCACTTCATCGCCATCACTCCGAGAGGGTTGAGAGGAGCCACCGCAATCGCAGTGAGTGTACTCACTCAGGCGCCCGGGGGCAAGCTGGGCAGGGCAGGCGCGCACGGCCCCAATCCTGGCGTTGGCCTCTCTCTTCAATCGTCCTCGTCCTCGTCCGTCGTCCTCGTCCTCGACTCTTCTGCCCCAAGTGGAAGGGAATCGAGGACGAGGGACGAGGACGATACCAGATGAAGAGGCGTTTGCCAGGACGGGGGCATACTCGACCGAGGCGCGTGGCGGCGGGCGCCCATCGCTGGAGATGGGCACGCCGCCGTTCGCGCGGATGGGCCGGGTCACAGCAGGCGATAGGGCGCCGCGCGCTTGGCCCATTCGCTCTGGGGGTAGCGCGCGCGGAGCTTCTCGTAGGCGGCCTTCAGCGGCTGGGCGCTGTGGGTCCGCTTGTAGCCGGCCACGCCCTGGAGGAACACGGCCTCGGGCGCCGCGCCGCTCCCGGGGTAGCTGGTCAGGATGGCTTGGAGCATGGACAGCGCGTCGCCGTAGTCCTCGCACTCGAAGTGCGACTTTGCGATGCCGAGCATGAGCGACGGGATGAGCTCCTCGGGGGGGAGGAAGCCGACCGTGCGCTGGTGCTCTTTGCCCTGGGGGTCGAGGGTCACAAGGGTGGGCGTCCACGTCAGGCCGAACTCCTCGGCCAGCGGGTCGTCGAAGCGGACGCGCAGCGGGATGATGTTCTCTTCGATGAACTGTGCCACGTTGGGGTCTGGATACGTAACCGTATCCATCTGCTGGCAGCCGATTCAGCCTGGGTTGAAGAAGTCGAGGAGCACGTGCTTGCCGTCGGCCTTCGCCTTGTCGAGGGCCTCGGCGAGCTGCGTCTCCCACTCAATCCTCACCTCCGTCTCAACTGCGGCAGCCATGGGCTCTCCTCCTTTACACATGCTTCCATTCCTCCCTATAATCTATTCCACCACGCGGCCCGGTCGAGCGCAATAGGACCGATGCCCTATTCTGCTGTCGGGGGACTCACGGACGGTCTGCAATCCGCATTGCATGCACCGATGGAACTCGCGCTGCTCTGCGGCGTCAGAAGAACAAGGGATGGGCCGCGCACTCTCAGAGGAAGCCGAGGA
>VGYW01000846.1 GCA_016872875.1 Planctomycetota bacterium
TCTCAAGGGCGGCGTGTCGCTCAGCCGCAGCTTCTACGGGGTCCTGCGCGTGAACGAGAAGTCCAAGGATGACCCCGAGAGCCACTGCTTCAGCCTCCAGCACGGGCGCATCCTGCACGGGAACCAGTATGTGAGCGAGGAGCGGCGGAGGTGGCCCACGACCTACTACGGGCGCAAGAGCGGCGTGGGCGTTGCCATCGAGAACCTGCGGCGCTCGGGGGAGGGCATCCGCGTGGGCGTCGTCGGCCTCGGCACCGGCACCATCGCCGCATACGCGCAGAAGGGCGACTACTTCCGCTTCTACGACATCAACCCCGACGTGCTCAAGCTCTCGGGCAGAAGGGGCTTGGACTGCGAGGCCCCATACTTCACCTACCTCACCGACGGCCATGCGGCGGGCGCCGACGTGGAGGTGGTCCTCGGCGACGCACGCCTCTCCCTCGAACGCCAGGAGCCGCAGCACTTCGACGTGCTGGCCCTCGACGCCTTCACGAGCGACGCCATTCCCATCCACCTCCTCACACGCGAGGCATTCGAGGTCTACCTCAATCGCCAGGTCAAGCCCGACGGCGTGGTCGCGGTCCACATCTCCAACCGCTACCTCGACCTTGAGCCAGTCGTCTTTGCCCTGGCGGACCACTTCGGCTACAAGGCGGTCGTCGTCGAGTCGCCCTCCGACAAGGTGAAGGACCTGGTCTACTCCGCGACCTGGGTGCTGGTGACGAAGAACGAGAAGTTCCTCGCCTGCGAGCCGGTCCGCGAGGCCATCAAGGAGCAGGAGGAGGCGGCGGAGGGAGAGCTTGCCGAAGGCAAGACCCCGCTCCTCTCGCGCCGCGTGCTCTGGACCGATGACTACAGCAACCTGGTCCAGGTGCTCAAGAGGTGAGCCCCCGCCTGACGCATGAGCTAGGGACCCAAGGGGGCCGAATGCCCACCTCCTCGGAATGACGCGGTCAGAACGTCCGTACGGCCACCGCGGCGCCTCTGCGCTCCGAGGAGACATAGGCGCTGTAGATGGTGGAGATGGCGTCGGCGGCCAGACGGCTGTCGCTCTCTGGGCGCTCGCCCGACGCGATGCAGCGGTAGAATGCCTCCATCTCCTGCGGGTAGCCAGTCGTCCAGTCCTCGTCGGGCGACATCGCCGTCCACCCCTCCTTCGTCTCGATCTTCTCCACCGTGTAGATGTCGGCGAACCGCTCGCGCTTGGGGTTGTAGACCTGCATCGAGCTGTTCGGGTTGATGTTGCAGAAGGTGTGGTGGTTGTTCGCGGCCACCTCGAGCCAGTTGTGGATGCCGCCCAGGATGATGTCGGAGGCGAACACGGTGGCCGCCGTGCCGTCCTCGAACTCCACGTGCATCATGGCGAAGTCGTCAATGTCGCGGTAGTTGCAGCGGATGTGGCCGGCATCCTGGTAGGCGGGCAGCCGCGTGATCGCGTGGGCGCGGGCGCACACGAGGGCGGGGCGGATAGGCTTGCCGTTCCGCGCCTTGCCCTCGGCGCGCTTGAGGTAGAGCGCCGCGGTGAGCGGGTGGCAGCCCTTGCCGATCATCGTGCCGCCGCCCGAGAACTTCCAGAAGGCATACGTCGCCGCGTGCGAGCCCGAGTGCGCCTCCTCGCCGTGAATCCACAGCACTTGGGCGCCCGTCTTCTCGATTATCTCGCGCTCCTTCTGCACCGCGGGGGCGTAGACCCAGTTCTCGGCATAGCAGAGGATGCCCTTGCTGGCGGCCTCGGCGGCCAGGATGCGCTCGATGCTCGCAAGCGCCGCGTCGAGGGCCACCTGCTTCGGGAACCGGTCGCCGTGGAAGCTCTCGGTGCCGTCGCCGAAATAGCCGGTCAGCGGCTTCTCGCACACCACGGAGCGGTCCCGCTTCAGCGCGGCCACGGCCACCTCCTCGTGCGCCGATGGCGGCGTACACACGTGCACTACGTCCACCGCGTCAATCAGCTCGCCGAGGC
>VGYW01000847.1 GCA_016872875.1 Planctomycetota bacterium
GGTAGGTGGAGAGCGCGCGGCCGATGTTGCCGGCGCCGACGAGCGCGGCCCGCCACTCGCGGTCGAGCGCGAGGAGGGAGCGGAGCGTGCGGATGAGGCTTCGGACGCCGTAGCCGAGGCCGCGCTGGCCGAGCTGGCCGAAGCGGGAGAGGTCCTTGCGCACCTGTGCGGCAGGGCAGCCGATGGCGTCGCCGAGCTCGGCGGAGGCGACGGTTTCGACGCCGTCGCGGCTGAGGCGCTCGAACTGGCGCAGGTAGAGGAGCATTCTCGCCAAGGCGGGACGCGGGACCTGCGAGCGGCTGGGCATGGCCAGTTATCCTAACGCGGCCTTGGGCAGCAGCCAAAGGGCAACCGAACGGCCGAATGCTCAATATCCAATCCCCAATCCTCAATGCTCAAGTAAGAACCCCCTGCCGTCGCCAGTTCCTTCACTTGACCATTGAGAATTGGATATTGAGTATTGGGCATTGGACCTGTCGAGCCTTGCGCACTTGTGCGCACGCGGCGCACGAATCAAGGTGGAGGGCTCTCCTTCTGTTCGCCTGGCGCTGGCGCGGGGGCGCCCATCTCCATGCCCTGGAGCCGGCGGTCGGCCTGCACGCTCCAGAGCGTGTCGGGGAAGCAGTCGCGGACCATGCGGTAGATACGGCGCGCGTGCTCGAGGTCGCCCGCCTCGGCCTGCTTCTCGGCGCGGCGGTAGTGGAGGTAGGCGATCTGGGCGCGGAGCGCCCTGGCGGACTCGCTCTGCCCGGCGATGTCAGGGGGCTTGCCTTGGCGCTTGCGCTCCTCCTCGTTGAGTGCGCGGATGCGCGCGCGCGCGTTGGCCGCCTCGGGGGACTGTGGGAAGCGCCCGACGAGTGCCTCGTACTCGCCGATGGCCCCCGGCGTGTCGCTTGCCTCGAGTGCCTGGGCCGCTCGGAGATAGTCGGCTGGGCCAAGCCGCATGTAGGCGACGAGCCGATAGCCCAGGTAGGCGAGGGCGACTGCGGCGGCGAGGGCCGCCAGCCGCCTCCCCCAGCGCAGCACGCGGTTGGCCACGCGCTCGTAGCGTTCGGTCAGCTCGGCGGTGGAGAGCTTCCGCTCGCCCTTCCTGCCGGCGGGCGCCGAGGCGTCGGCCGCGATGTTCTGCCCGATGTGGTCGAGGGCGTCGGCCACCATGGCCATCGTGCCCGGCCGCTTGCTGGGGTCCTTGGCCAGCATGCCCAGGATGAGGTGGGCGAGGGCGTTGGGCACCTCGGGCTTGAAGCTCTTGGGCGACTCCGGCAGGGTGTAGCGGTGCTTGCGCAGGATGTCGAGGGTCGTCGAGCCGTCGAAGGGCGGCCTGCCCACGACCAGCTCGTAGAGCACCACGCCCAGCGAGTAGATGTCGGCGCGCGCGTCCACGCTCGTGTCCTCCACCTGCTCTGGCGCCATGTATGCCGGGGTTCCGACGATGACGCCGGTCTGGGTGACGCGGGTGGCATCGGAGAGCTTGGCGATGCCGAAGTCGGCGACCTTCGTGGTGCCCTCCGCGTCGAAGAGGATGTTGCTCGGCTTCACGTCGCGGTGGCGGATGTTGGCGGCGTGGACCGCGGCGAGGCCGCGCGCGACCTGAGCCGCGACCTCGAGCGCCCTCGGCAAGCCCACGGGGCCACGCCGCAAGAGGTCGCTGAGCGACTCTGGCAGGTACTCCATCGCGTAGTAGTGCAGGGCGCCCTCGGCGCCGACATCGTAGATGCGGACGACGTTTGGGTGCTGGACCTTCTGTAGCGCGGCGACCTCGCGGCGGAAGCGCTGGAGGAAGGCACGGTCGGCGGCCAGGGCCTGCCGCAGGACCTTGAGGGCGACGAGCTGGCCGCTCTCGACGTCGGTGGCCCGGTAGATCGTGCCCATGCCCCCCGAGCTCACCTGGGCCTCGATGCGGAACTTGCCGACCGTTGTGCCCACCATGCCTATTCGCTCTTCGCCGGCGGGTCCGC
>VGYW01000848.1 GCA_016872875.1 Planctomycetota bacterium
GCCGCCATCGCCGATATCCTCGCCAGGGACGGCGCGCTCCTTGCCCCGCCGGAGTGCCAGGTGCAAGGGGATAGGGCGCTCGTGACCGCGCGTGGGCGCGCCCCGCTCCCGAACGCCGCCCTGGGTGGGGCGGCGGTCTGGCAGGCGGAGCCTGTCTTCTTCATCCCCGTCGGCCAGCCACTCTTCGCCAGCGCGGGCGAGATGGTGGACCTGGCCGCGGAGCGGGACGCCTCGCTTGGCCGTGTGGCGCTGGACTACGAGGCCGGTCTGCTCGGCCTTTCGCAGGAAGCGGTCCTGGCCGAGGTCGCACGCCGCCTCGATGTGATGGAGCTTTCGGTGCGGCGGGGGCTGACGAACTCAGGCCACGCCATGCGGTTCCTCGAGCCGAGCGCGGGCGCCGTGTTCGACGCGGAGGCCGCGGGCCGCCTGGTGGGCGGCGGCCTTCACACGCGGGCGGCGGCCCGCGCGCTGGCCGTGATGCAGGTGAACAGCAGCATGGGCGTCGTGTGCGCCGCGCCGACCGGCGGGTCGGCGGGCGTCCTGCCCGGTGTGCTGGTCACGCTCATCGAGGAGAGGGCGCTGAGCCGCGAGGCAGCCTCGCTCGCCTTTCTCGCCGCGGGCGCCGTGGGCGTGGTGGTGGCCAACCGCGCCACGTTTGCCGCCGAGGTGGCCGGCTGCCAGGTGGAGATTGGCGCGGCCGGGGCAATGGCCGCCGCAGCCGCCGTCGAGACCGCGGGCGGCACGGCCCGTCAGGCCGCCGATGCCGCCGCCATCGCCTTCCAGAACAGCATGGGCTCCGTCTGCGACCTCGTCCAGGGCGCCGTCGAAATCCCCTGCCACACGCGCAACGCCGCGGCCGCCGCCTCCGCGCTCGTGTGCGCCGACCTCGTGCTCGGCGGCTACCGGAACCCCATCCCGCTGGACGAGACGATTGACGCCGCGTATGCTGTGGGGCGAATGCTGCCGGCCGAGCTGCGCTGCACCGCCCTCGGCGGCCTGGCCGCGACGCCCTCGGCGCAGGCTCTGAAGCCGCGCGCTCCTGGTGGGGAAAACCCGTGAGCGAACACATCCTCCGATTCCTTTCCGCCCGCGACGTGGCGCGGGCCCTCCCGATGGGCGAGGCCGTCGAGGCGATGAAGCAGGCTTTTCGCCTTCTCGCCGCGGGCCAGGTCGTCATGCCCGCCCGCACCCACATTGCGGCCACGGAGCCGCCGGGCGATGCGCTGTTCATGCCCTCCTACGTCCCCGCCGATCAGGCGATGGGTATCAAGGTGGTCACTGTGTATCCCGGCAACCGGGCGAGCGGCCTGCCCGTCATCCAGGCGCTCATGCTCGTCCTCGACGCCACAACCGGCAGCCCCGTGGCCGTGATGGACGGCACGGCGCTGACCGCGATTCGCACGGGGGCGGCCTCAGGTGCCGCGACCGACCTCTTGGCCAACTCTGACGCCTCGGTCGCTGCCATCTTCGGCGCCGGACCCCAGGCACGCACCCAGCTTGAAGCCGTTTGCACCGTCCGCCGCATCCGCCAGGCCCGCGTGCTCGACCCCGATGCGCCCCACGCCGCGGCCTTCGCCCGCGAGATGGCCGAGCGCCTCGCAGTCCCCGTCGGACCCGTCCGCTCCTCCGCCGAGGCGCTTGCGGACGCCGACATCGTGTGCACGGCCACGACCTCGACCGTCCCCGTCTTCGCCGACGCCGAGCTTTCCCCTGGCGTCCACATCAACGCCATCGGCTCCTACAAACCCACCGTGCGGGAGATACCGGGGGAAACCGTCCGCCGCGCCCGCGTGGTCGTGGACCACCTGCCCGCTGCCCTTGCCGAGGCGGGCGATCTCCTCATCCCGATCGCGGACGGGCTGATCGGCCGCGGCCACATCTGGGCCGAGCTGGGCGACATCGTGGCCGGCACCAGGCCCGGCCGCGAGTCTCCCGAGCAGATTACCCTCTTC
>VGYW01000849.1 GCA_016872875.1 Planctomycetota bacterium
TGCGTGCCGCCAACTGGAAACTGGATGACGCAGAACGTGTCGCCCCCGGACACCTTCATGGCCTCAAGACTCACCTCATAGTCCTGCTTCGGCACATCGCCCGTGTAAGCGATCCCGCTGAGCGGCTGTCCCGCCTCGACGACCAGCTTCTCCTCCTCAACCCTCGCCTTGCCGCCCATACCCGTCCCGTCCCGAGCCGGCACCTCGAACCGCTCGACCCCCCTCCACCCCTTCAGCGTCTTCCCGTCGAACAGGCTCTGCCACTCGCCGGGCCGCGCGTCCTGCGCCGCTGTGGCGGCGCCTCTGGCGGCCACGCAGACGCGGAAGCCCAGGTCGCGGAGGGCGCCGCGGTCAGTCTGTGTGGTCATGTGCCGGAAGGCTGAGCGGCATTGCCCGGGGCGCCCGTTCCAATAGCCGCTCCGCAGCACTCGGTTGGTGCCCGTGGCGGGGCCTTGGGGGTCGGTTTGCGGCGCGTTGTCGTACGGCCCGAACCAGTCCTCGCACCATTCCCTCAGGTTGCCGGCCATGTCACACAGGCCCCAGGCGTTGGGCCTGGTCTTGCCCACGGCCTGCGGCGAGCCGCCCGAATTGGCCTCGAACCATGCGTGCTGCGGCAGGGCGGCCGGGGCGTCCCCGAAGTAGAACTCCGTAGCCGTCCCCGCGCGGCAGGCATACTCCCATTCCGCCTCCGTGGGCAGGCGGAACGGCCTCTTGAACTTCGCGCTGAGCTTCTGGAGGAAGCCCTGGCAGTCGTCCCAGCTCACGTTATCCACGGGGTTCTGCGGCTTGCCCTTGAAGTGGCTCGGGTTCTCGCCCATCACCGCCTGCCACTGGGCCTGCGTGACCTCGGTCTTGCCGAGCCAGAAGGGCCGGCTGATCTTCACGCGGCGCTGGGGGAACTCGGGCTGGAACTCCCCCGCGTTGCCGCCGAAGGCCTTCTGGAGTTGCTCCGGGCTTGTGGCCGCGGCGCTGCCCATCAGAAACTCGCCGGCGGGGATGAGGACCAGGGTCATCTTCGCCCCGCCGCCGAGGGCGATGTCGGTCTCCGCCTCGACGCCGAGGGCCTTGGCGGCTTCCGCCTGACGCCGCCTGGCCTCCGCCGCGTTAAACGGCCACTCGCCCGCCTTCGGCCCCTCGGCGGCCCCCGGCTCGATGCGGCGCAGGCGGATGTTGCACAGCGCCGCCACAGTCCCCTTTGAAGCGCAAACGGTGAAAGGTTGCACGCCCTCTGCCACCCTGCTAGGCAGTTCGAAGGTGCACTCCGGTGTGGCAAGGTCCACCATCCTCTCCTTGCCAATCCACGCCTCAAGCCTCCCCGCCGTGACCCTGAGACGCACCTCATACCATTGCCGGTTCACGAAATCAAGCCGCCGCTTAGTCTCGATCCGACCGCCGGTCTGGCGTCGCACGGAGTCGAGGCAAACAAGCTTGCCATCCTCTGCGCCCACAATCAGCAAGCATTGGGCATTCCCGATAGGGAATACTACACTCGCGAAACCCTCGTTCCCCTCCACGCGCATTGCCTCCAGCGCAAACTCGTAATCGAGCCTGGGCAGTTGCTGAGCCGCACAGATACCAGTGCGAGGGACCCCACCGCCCAACTGTACTGCGCCGTCACGCACAGCCACCTCTCCGCCCCCGGCATATGAGCCCGTCCTCAACACCCTCCACCCCTCCAGCGTCTTGCCGTCGAACAGGCTCTGCCACTCGCCCCCCTTCGGCTCCTTGGTAGGTTGATCGAGCAGGCCCTCAACCCGGCGGAGCTTGATCGCGTGAATGGCTGACTTGCTTCCCTGGTTTACGATACCAAAGTCGCCCGTATACTCGCTCCACATTCCTGGCCCAAGGGTCCGCCCGACCCGCGGCAGGTCAATCACCTGCTCTTCGTCCATCCACGCTTCGATCTTCGCCGCGGTCACGCGCAGCCGCAAGCGATATGTGCGCC
>VGYW01000850.1 GCA_016872875.1 Planctomycetota bacterium
AAGGCACAGCAGAGGAACTCCTGGCCGTGAGACAACTGTGGCCGGGGAAGCACCTGGTTGTGGTCTACCGTGAGGTGAGCGAGGACGACGGCTTTGTGATCACGGCCTTCCTCACCGGCCGGTCCGCTAGGCTCCGCAGGAGAAAACGCCTATGGCCTCGATAGACACGGACGCAATCCTCCAGCTCGCGCCTCAGCTCCTCCGAGTCCCCTATAAGCGGATCTGGTACAGCTACGACGAAGAGGCCGACGTCCTCTACATGAACTTCAAGAAGCCCAGCCATGCCGATGACAGCGAACTGACTGACGACGACGTGATCATCCGCTACGAAGGCGATGAGGTCGTCGGGATCACTGTCCTGCACGCCAGCAAGCGCAGAGCCCCGAAGCGTCACCGGCGGCGAGCCATAGGAGTTGGGTAAGCTGGCCAGGGATGCCCGGCCGTCTTCAGGAAAGCCCCCAATGGACTGGCAGAGGCTGGAATCGCAGGCGGACCTTGAGGCCCTGATGCGGCGCTGCGATGCCTTCCACGACGGCTGCTTCCGCGAAGCCCATGTTTGGACCGAAACCTACGTTGACCAAGGCAGCATGGCCTGCGCAATCAACCTCGACACGCACGTCCGTGCCCTCTTTCATCTCGGCACGAAGGAGCCTTCGGCCATCGAACTGCGCTTCGATGAGGTCGTCTTCTTCCGCACCATTCCTTCCCCGGACAACTGTGATTCTGTCATCTCCAGCGCCACCTTTTCGCTTGAGGAAGGCATCTTCCACCTGAAGGTCTACCTCATCGGGCTGCCGGTGACCGGTAAGCCAAACACGTGGCTCTGGGTGCAGCGCGGCGCGCCCGATGCCCCCGACCTCCACGTCGCCTCCCGCCGCGTCGCCTGGCGCGACGCGAGCGAATGGATGGGAGGCGAACTGCGCTATTGCCCCGAGGACCCCTGAGAGCCGCCGCCCCTCCGATGGCGGCGCCTGCGTTACTCCCGCACGTGCTGATGCGAGGAGGAAAGCGGCGTCGAGCCGCCGCACTCCGACAGGCTGCCGCATCGCGTCGAACGCCATCCTGCCATCGAGGGAGTGGACTGATACGGGGCCTGAGCGAAGCCAGTTGCCCCTTGACGGGGACATGCCATGCGATGTGCGGCAGCCTGTTGGAGTGCGGTGGCTTGACACCGCTGTTCATGCCCCCATGGCAAACGACATTGATCCACCCATCGGCTCGGTCTATCATACGAACGCTGGCAAGACCCTGAACACGGCTTCATCACAGGGGAATCCGCATGTTCAAGCGTCACCGTGCCGTTCTCTCCTTCGCTGCACTGTGCGTCCTCGTCGCCGCCGGGCGAGCTGGGGGCGGGGTTCGTCCGCTGCGGCGAGTGCGGCTACCGCAACATGCCCGAGTGGAAGACCTGCTACGCCTGCGGCACGGGGCTGGTGGCCAAGAAGGCCGTCGCCACCGGGCCGCCCCTCAAGCTCATCGCGTCGTTCGAGGGCAAGAATCCCTTCCCAGGCTCCGCCACCGTCGAGGAGCACGCGACCGAGGGAAAGAAGGCGATGCGGATTGACAGGTCGTACGTCTCCATGGACGGCCCGCAGGACTGGCTGGGCTACGACTTCCTGAAGGCGGACCTCTACACGGACGCGAAGGACCCGATGGAGCTCTACGTGGAGATCCGCGACCAGCAGACGACGGACTACTGGACGCGGGTGAACTACACGACCGTGGCGCCGCCGGGCGCGAGCACGCTCATCATCCCGGTCAAGCAGCTCTACGTCGGCGAGAAGTCGCGGCCGGGGCGCATGCTCGTCCTCAACGCCATCACGCGCCTGGTCTTCAGCATCCCCGACAAGCCGCCCGCGCCGCTGTTCGTGGACAACGTGCGGCTCGAACGCGACGATTCGCCGCAGAAGGCCCTCTTCGACGGCCTCTGGGCCTTCGAC
>VGYW01000851.1 GCA_016872875.1 Planctomycetota bacterium
AAACCGCCGCTGGCTGTTGCGCGCCACCAACGACGGCCTCACCGCCACCATCGACCCGGCCGGCCGCGCTTACCGTCACCTGTCCCCATACATGGAAGCCGCCGCGCACACGACCTTTGCCTACATCGACACCCCCACCTTCTATACCCGCTTCGGCGATTGGTTTGTGTGGCTCTGCGCGCTGGCCGCCCTGGCGGCCCTGCTCCCGTGGAGCCGGCTTCAGCCGGCTTCTCCCCGTTGAGTCCTTTTGCCTTTTCCTATCTCCTATCCGTGCCGGATCAGCACCACGTCCCCATCCTGCACCACATGGTCTTTCCCCTCCAGCCGCAGCAGGCCTTTTTCGCGTGCCCGCGCGTAGCCGCCTTCCCGCACCAGGACATCCCACGGCGCTACTTCCGCCCGGATGAATTTCTTCTCGAAGTCCGTATGCACCGTGCCCGCCGCTTTCAGCGCCGTGCTTCCCGCCGGCAACGCCCAGGCCCGCACTTCCGGCTCGCTCGCCGTGAAGAAGCTGATCACGCCCAGCACCGAGTAGGTGGCGAACACCAGCCGCTCCAGCCCCGACTCCTTGAGCCCGTAGCTGGCCAGGAATTCCGGCACCTCCTCGGGCGCCAGCTCCGCCAATTCCGCCTCGATCTTCCCGCAAATGGCGGTCACCGCCGTGTGCGCCCTTCCCGCCAGCGCCTGCTCGCGAAATTCCGCCTCAAGGTCGTGCAGCCGCGCGCCGTCTTCCTCGCCCAGGTTCAGCACGTATAGCATGGGTTTTTGCGAAAGAAACTGGAAGCCTCGCACCCGCTTCTCGTCCTCTCCTCCCAAGTCCAGTTGCCGCAGCGGGACGCACGCCTCAAGCTGCTCTTTCACCCGCCCGAGCACCTCGAACTCGCGATCCAGCTCCTGGTTCTTCACCTTGTGGCGGTCCTTCTCCAGCCGCTCCAGCCGCTTCTCCGCCATCATCAGGTCATTGAGGATCAGTTCCGTCTCGACGTGCTCCAAATCCCGCCGCGGATCCACCGAGCCCATCTCGTGCGGCACCCGGTCGTCTTCGAACGCGCGCAGCACGTGGGCGAAGGCTTCCGCCAGCCGCAAGCTGGCCACGTAGGCGGGGTCCCGCAGTGTATCCTTGGACACCGCCGGACAGTCCAGATACTCGACCGTGGCGTGCGTCACCTTGGCGTCCGGGTACAGCCCCGCCACCGCGTCCAGCCGCCGGTCCGGCACCCGCGCCACGCCCGCGCGCACCGCCAGCGAACCCATCCGCGCCGCCTCATGCACGCCCGTCAGGATGGTGAACAGCGACGTCTTCCCCACCCGCGGCAGCCCGATGATCGCCGTCTTCATGGCGCTAATCTTACCGCAGCCGCGGCCCGCCCTGTTATGCTCGAAGGAGGATGCCGGCCCGGTCTCACGATTGGTTCAGCCAGGCGCTCCGAGACCTCGAGCAGGCCGAGGACTCGCGTGGCGCCGGGCGCCACGAGTGGGCCTGCTTCGCCGCTCAACAAGCCGCGGAGAAGGCCGTCAAGGCGTTGCACCTGAGCACGGGGCAGGAGGCCTGGGGTCACGTCGTGGCCAGGCTGCTCCGCGAGCTTCCGGCAGGTGTGGAGCCGCCCGCGGAATTGATCGAGAAAGGGCGCGTGTTGGACGCCTACTACATCCCGCCTCGCTACCCCAACAGCCACCCCGAGGGCGCTCCCTTCGAGCATTACGGTCCGCTGCAAAGCGCGGAGGCCGTCCGCTATGCCCGTGAGATCCTTGACTTCGTCCGTGTTCGCATGGCCTGACGCCCCGGCGGTGGATAGGGCCTTGCGCCAGTGGGCGAGCCATCTGGCCTCACGGCGGCCCGAACTGCTGCGCCTGGGTTACTTCGGCTCTTACGCGCGCGGCGACTGGGGCGTGGGCAGCG
>VGYW01000852.1 GCA_016872875.1 Planctomycetota bacterium
CCTCTCCCGATTCCACAGCCCTGCCCGCCGCAGTTCTCATTTGACCGCGTCCGCTCCATATGCTACAATCTTCAACACACAGGGTCACGGAGTGGTCGGACGCGCGTGCAGGCTCCGCCTGAGGAGAAGGACACGAAGTCTATGACGATGGACGGAACGAAGAAGAGCGAACTCATCGGCGCGTATCGGGTCCACGAGAAGGACACGGGTTCGCCCGAGGTGCAGGTGGCCCTGCTGACCGAGCGCATCAATCACCTGGCCGACCACTTGAAGAGCCATCGGAAGGACCACACGTCGCGCCGCGGCCTGCTGATGATGGTGGGCCGCCGCACAAGGCTGCTGCGGTATCTCCACCGCGACAGCCCGGACCGCTACCTGGCAATCGTGAAGCGGCTTGGAATACGGAAATAGGCGTCCCGCCACCGCGGAGCCGGCCCTCTGAATCGTCGAAGGGGCCCCGGACCAGCCGTTGTCGAGCGTTGAGTGGGCGAAATGGCAACAGGTAATCGGCACGTGCTTCCCCCGTCAAGGCCAGCACACACTGAAGGCACACAGGAGGTTGGAGAAGCGCATGGCAATCCATCGCGTCGAGAGAGTCATTGGCGACCGACCCCTCGTCATCGAAACCGGCAGACTCGCCAAGCAAGCTGAGGGCTCCGTGACGGTCCGCTACGGCGACACCATGGTGCTGGCCACCGTGGTGTGCGCCGAGGTGAAGCGCGACACGGACTTCTTCCCGCTCACCGTCGAGTACCGCGAGAAGTTCCATGCGGCGGGCAAGATACCCGGCGGCCGCTTCCACAAGCGCGAGGGCCGCCCCAGCCGCAAGGAGATCCTCACCTCCCGCATGTGCGACCGGCCCCTCCGGCCCCTCTTCCCCAAGGGCTTCCGTGAAGAGGTCATGATCCACTCACTCGTCCTGTCGGCGGACAAGGACAACGACCCCGACATCCTCTCCATGATCGGCTCCTCAGCCGCCCTCGCACTCTCATCCGTCCCGTTCCTCGGCCCCACGGGCTCCGTCCGCGTCGGCCGCATCGGCGGCCGCTTCGTCGTCTACCCAACCTACAAACAGGTCCAGGACGGCGACCTCGACCTCGTGATGTCGAGCACGAAGGACGCCATCGTGATGGTGGAGGCGGGGGCGAAGGAGGTGCCCGAGGCGACCATCGTGGACGCGCTCCGCTTCGGGAACGACGCCTGCCGCGAGATCGTGGGGATGATCGAGGAACTGGTCCGCGACTGCGGCGTGACCGCCCGCTTCTTCCAGCCGGCCGAGGTCCCCGAGCCCCTTCGCGCCCAGATGCGCGCCAAGTACGCCGCCCTCCTCAACGAGCGCATCCAGGTGCGCGACAAGCGCGAGCGCGCCAGCGGCGTCATCCTGCTCCGCAAACAGGCCCTCGAGGAGTTCGCCCAGGACGGCGAGGGCGAGGGCAGCTACACCAAGGGCGACGTCCTGGCCGCCTTCGAGGAGGTGGAGGGCCGCACCATGCGCTCCCTCATCGCCTCCGGCAAGCGCTGCGACGGGCGCGGCTACAAGGACATCCGCCCCATCGCCTGCGAGGTCGCCCTCCTCCCCCGCTCCCACGGCTCCGCACTCTTCACCCGCGGCGAGACCCAGGCACTCGTCGGCACCACCCTCGGCACCGCGCTCGACGAGGAGTGGGTGGAGAGCCTCTTCGAGGACTTCACCCGCAAGTTCATGCTCCACTACAACTTCCCCGGCTTCGCGGTCGGCGAGGTGCGGCCCGAGCGCGGCCCAGGCCGGCGAGAGATCGGCCACGGCGCCCTCGGCGAGCGCGCCTTCGAACCCGTCCTCCCCGCCGAAGAAGACTTCCCCTACACCATCCGCGTCGTCTCCGACATCCTG
>VGYW01000853.1 GCA_016872875.1 Planctomycetota bacterium
CTTCGGGGGCTCTACGCTGGCGGGGCCTTTTCCCAGGGCTCCCTTCGGTCGCCCTGGGCTACGGCTCAAACGCCCCCATTCGGGGGCTAAACCCCAGCCCCCAGAAGATGTGGGCAAAGATCAGGGCTTCGCCCTGGGCTGATATAGCACGCCCCTGTCGGGGCTCCGGAGTGGCTCACCAGAACTACGAGCCACACTCGTGTTTCGCCAGGCCAGTTGACTCCTGCCCCCTCTGAGGCTACAATCCCACGGTCCCCTGGAAGAGGAGGCACGAGCCAAGTGCTGCACAGGGTACTTGAGGAAATCCTCGCGCACAAGCGCGAAGAGGTGGCGGCGGGGAAGGCGCGGACTCCGCTGGCGGCGCTGGAGGCGGCCGTGGCGAAGGAGCCGCCGGCGCGCGACTTCGCGGCCGCGCTGCGCCACGCCCAGGCCCGACAAGGCATCGCGCTCATCGCCGAAATCAAGCGGAAATCCCCCTCCGCAGGGCTCATCCGCCCGAGCTTCCATCCGACTCGCATCGCGCGCATCTACGAGGCACACGGCGCCGCCGTCATCTCGGTGCTCACGGACGCGCGCTTCTTCGGCGGCTCGCTGGCCGACCTGCGGCGCGTGAGGCGAGCGGTCCGCGTGCCCGTGCTCCGCAAGGATTTCCTGGTTGACCCCTGGCAGCTTCACGAGGCGCGAGCGGCCGGCGCCGACGCGGTGCTGCTCATCAGCGAGGCGTTGCCGGCGCGGGCGCTGCGGGCCATGCTCGCCGAGGCGCGCGGGCTCGGCCTCGCCTGCCTCGTCGAGTGCCACTGCCTGAGCAGCCTCAAGAAGACCCTCGACGCCGGCGCCGAAATCGTTGGGATCAACAACCGCGACCTCCACAGCTTCAGGACGAGTCTCGAGACCACCCGCCGCCTCGCCCGCGCCGTGCCGCCGGGCAAGCTCATCGTGAGCGAGAGCGCCATCAGGACCCGCGCGGACGTGGAGCTTGTGGCCTCCTGGGGCGCGCACGCCGTCCTCGTCGGCGAGGCGCTCATGGCCCCCCGCCTGATCGGGAGGGCGGTGGATGAGTTGATGGGGCGAAGAAAGGTGTTCGGTGTTAGGTGTTAGGTTTTGGGGTACGGAGAGAGAATGGGCCCCCAACACCTGACACCCAACACCTGACCCCGCTTTCAGCTCAGAGTTTGCCGTCCAGCCAGGCCTTATAGTCTGCCTTGCTCCGCGCGGCGACGATCTTGTCAACGATGGCGCCATCCTTGAACAGTATGATCGTTGGGATGGACATGATGCCGTAGCGGGCGGGGGTGGCGGAGTGTTCGTCCACGTTGAGCTTAGCGAAGCGCACCTTGCCTGCGTATTCGGCGGCAAGCTCGGCGATGACGGGCGCGACCTTGCGGCACGGGCCGCACCACTCGGCCCAGAAGTCCACTACGGTGGGCAACTCGGCCTTCAGCACCTCGGCCTCGAACGTCGCATCCGTAACCGCCAGCACGCCTTCTGCCATGACCATGTCCTTTCGATTCCTGACGACCTTGCGCCCCCACTGGGCTTGTCCCAGTGGGGCGAAGGATTGGCCCCTACCCGGCCGCTGACCCCACCCTCTATCCCCCTCCCCGTCCGCCGGACGGCGGACGGGGAGGGGGGTAGGGGGTGGGGCGGGCCTCGCCTTAGTTGCCAATCCTCGCTCCCACCGACGCAAGGTCGGTGGGGGCATGCACCCCTGCCAACTGGGAAGTCACTTGCACGACTGCATTATAGCAGGGCCATTGATCGGTCACAAGCCTTGACACGGAGCCGGCGGGCCTGTGATAATGGTATGGGGAGGGATGAACGAGCCGCCGAGACCCAGAAAGGGAGCCCGAGATGGTAAAGGTGTTGGT
>VGYW01000854.1 GCA_016872875.1 Planctomycetota bacterium
AGACGGTCAGTCTTGGCCGCGCGGACCTGAACATCGAGCTGATCGAGTTGGCCTGAACCTTCGAGGAGAGCACGATGCCGTTTTCCGATTACCTCGACCAGAAGATCCTCGAAAAGGCGTTTCTCGGGCAGGACTTCCAGGTCGCCGAGCATTGGTGCAGCCTGCACACCGCGAACCCCGGCAAGACGGGCCCAAGCGAGGCCTCTGGCGCACCGTATACCAGGAAGGCCGTCACGCAGTTCACTACCGTCGACAGCGACGGCAACGCGAAGCGGATCCGGAACGTCGCTCTGCTGCTGATCCAAGTCCCCGCTGGAACCTACACCCACATCGGCATGTGGGACGCGGCAACCGGCGGAAACTTCCTCGGCGGAGGCCCGCTCTCCTCGCCTGCCACGGTCAATGACGGCGATTTTGTCATTGTCCGCGAGAACGACCTTTCGATCCTCCAGGACTAAGAGGCGCACGTGTCCACCATCCGTACCCAGTTCGGCCCGGTTACCAACTTTGGCATCACGCTCAACGGCCTTGCCTCCGGCGCCGCCCGGAGCTCCGCGAAGATCGAGAACCAGAACAGCCGTTACATCGACGCCATCTGCCAGTTCAAGATAAAGACCGCCAGCGGCACGTTCGGCGACCGCTACGCCGTGTACTTCTTCGCCTGGGGCGCGTCCGACGACGGCTCTCCCATCTTTCCGGCCGGCGTTACGGGCGTGGATGAAGCGGTCTCCGTTGCCCTTGAAACGCTCTCCATCCGTCCGATCGGCTCGCTCTACGTCGCTGCTGCGGGCACCATCATCAGCCCGCCATTCTCCGTCGCGCCGGCGTTCGGCAATGTGCTTCCGCCCGTGTGGGGTGTGCTGGCGATCAACCGCTGCGGCGTCGCTCTTGATGCCTCCGACAACCTGGGCTTCTGGCGCGGCGTCCACTTTGAGGTCTCCTGATGCGGCAATTGCTGTTCAATGCGGAGCCGCAGTCCTGCTTCCCGAGCAGTCACTACGAGGAGCTTCCGGACTTCACCTCGCCGCTGGTGGGCGGCCTGCATTCGCTCTGGCTGCCGAGCGCGCTCGAGCCGAGGATGTCGATCAACGTCCTGCACATGAACGGCAAGCGGGAGACGACCGTTGGAGAGTACACCGCCGCCTATTACAGGCGCCGAGCGCAGTCTGGCGGCGCACCCGCCGGACTGGTGGTACCGGCCGGCTCGGGCGGCAACCTCGCGACGCCGTTCGGCAATGCGTTCGCCTACAGCAACGAGCAACTCGGCTTGTCGGTCGGCAGCCTCGGCTACTGCCCGATGTACAGCAGCGACGGAACGAACAAGACGATCTCGGTCTGCACCTGGTTCCGGATCAACCGCGTGAACGGCTCGGGCTTTCCGACGCTGCTCGGCAACAGCTACACGAGCACGTGGTGGCTCGGTCTACGGACGTCAACCGGCAAGTACAAAGCGATCTTCCGCAACAACTCGTCGCCGTACGGCCCATTTGAGTGGGGATCTTACGGCGCCGATCTTCGGAAGGTCGCCTGCGTCGCCTTCGTCCTGCCGTGCGACGCCAACAAAACCGCCAGTGTGTACCACAACGGCGTCCTGGCCGTGCAGAGCACGCTCGCCAACGCCAGTTCCGTTGCCGGCAACCTGGACGTCTGGGCGCTGTCGTCGGCTACGCCGGGCATGTTCGCCGAAATCTTCGGCTTCGCCACCTGGACGCGCGCGCTGTATCCGGAAGAGATCCGCGAGCTTTCGCTGGGGCCCTGGGTGCTGCTCGGCAAGCGCCACCAGTTCTGGTACGCGCCTATGATGGCGTACCGCTCCGCCCAGATCGCCGGCGACTCGTCTTTCGCCCCAGTCGGATTCCGCGG
>VGYW01000855.1 GCA_016872875.1 Planctomycetota bacterium
TCCCGGGCCTGGCGCAGGCGGGCGAGGGCCATGTCGCCTTCGGCGTCGAGGAGGCGGCGCAGGTGCGGGCGGGCCTCGACGACGCGGCCCAGGGCGACGAGCACCCGACCGAGGTAGAGCTGAATCCAGGCCGTGTAGTCGCCCAGGGAGTCGGCGGCCTGGGCTGCGTGGAGGGCTTCGAGGGCCTCGGTGTGGCGGCCGAGTTTGTAGAGGCAGGCGCCGCGGTGAAGGTGGATGGCGTCGAGGGGCTTCGACCAGGCGCCCGTGCGGCCGAGGTGGTCGAGGGCCTCCTCGTAGCGGCCCAGGTCGTGGGCGGCGAAGCCGAGGCAGGCGAAGAGGTCGGGGAGCGAGGGGTTCTTTTCGGCGGCGAGGGTGAGGAGGAGCCAGGCGGAGGGGGAGTCGCCGTGGTCGAGGCGGCTGCGGCCCAGGGCGGCGAGGCGTGTGGCGCTGCGGCGGCGGAGACGCTCGTCGGGCTCGGGGGCGGCGGGGGGCTTGCCGTCGGTGTGGGGGCCGAAGCGGCGGAAGAGCGCGGCCTCGGCCTCGGCCAGGATGGCGGCAAGGGCGCGGGAGTTGTCAGTCATTCCCACGGCGGCCAGGTGGCGAAGCGGACGCTCGACCTCGCCGCGCCGCATGGCCACGAGGGCCAGATATGCCTCAGCGAGGAGGTTGCCGGGGGAGAGCTTCCGCGCCTCGTGAAGGGCCTCAGCCGCCTCATCGAGCCGGTCGGCCTCGGCGAGGAGTCCGCCGCGGAAGAGGGGGAAGACTGGGTTCGCCGGCCACTGCTTCGCGGCATTGTTGAGGCCATCGAGGGCCTCGTCGAGCCGGCCCGCGTCGGCCAGGGCGAGTGCGCGGTGGAGGGCCACGTGGGGCGAATCGGGCGTGGCGCCCGCGGCGGCATCGAGGGCCTCCAGCGCCTTGGCCGGCTCGCCCGCCCGCAGTGCCCTCTGGCCCCGGAACAGCAGCGCCGTCGCGCCCATCGCAAGCGTCCTTTCCTGCCGCGATTATAGCCGGCGCCGCTGCCGACAGCAAGGCGCGACGTGCCGTTCGTAGTGCGGCCTTCAGGCCGTATCGTACGGGCTGAAGCCCGCACTACAGACTCGCTCATCCTTCCGGACGCCCGTAAACAAGTGGCCGCGCCCCCAATGGGGAGGGACGCGGCCACGTGGTGTGCCTGAGCGAGGGCGCCAGGCCCTACTTGTTCTTCGGCTTCTTCACCACTTCTTCGCAGGACTGGACGGTGAGCCACTTGTTCCCGTCCTTCTCCTCGACGGTGCCCGTGGCCTTGACCCGCTTGCCGTCGAAGTCGGCGACCTTCTTGCCGTTGTCGTCGAGCACGACGCAGAAGACCTCCGGGGCGTCCTTCTTGCCGCTTGTGATCGTGATGCTCTTGATCACCTCGGTCTCGACGCCCTTGTCGTCCTTCGCCTTCTCCTTGGTCACGGCGACGGTGCCCGTGACGGGCTTCGCCTTGGGGGCCTTGGGCGGCTTCTCCTTCTTCTCGCCGGCCAGGGCCTGGCCAGCGACGAAGACCACCGCCATGCACACGGCTGCCAGCGACACGAACCTTGCTCTCACGTCTTGCTCTCCTGAAAGTCCGCCCTCCGCAACGCGAGGGCCTGAGCGTAGAACGTTCCGCACGAACGAATTGCGTGCAAGCGCGCGGGCGACTCTGCCAACGAAGCCCTTCACCTCCTTTCGGCCCGCAGCCTACATTGTTGTTTCTGTTGCGGAAAGCCGAATTCGCCGAACTCGGGCCGTGCTCGGAAGCCAAAGACTGGCTGAAGCCAGGACTCCGAACGCGTTCGTTCCTTGTTTGGAGTCCTGCCTTCAGGCAGTCTTGGCTTTCCGCAACAGAAAC
>VGYW01000856.1 GCA_016872875.1 Planctomycetota bacterium
GTATTCACCGGTCTTGGGGTCCGCTTCATACATGGCGTGCCGGCCTTCGGCGATGTCGGCGAGCCCGTCGCAGAACGCCTCGGCGTCGGAGCGGTCGTTGTAGAGCCCGAAGGAAGCGCGGACCATGCCCGGCACCCCAGCCAGGTTACCCGACGCGATCTGGTCGCGGATGCGCTCGACCTCGCGCTGCCTGAGGTCGAGCAGCGAGATCACATAGGGGTGGGCACAGAAGAGGCCGCAGCGTGCGCCCACCGCCGCTTCGTATGCCAAGGCGGCGGCAACCAGCGCGTCGGATTGGCCTTCGAGGTTGAACGCGATGACGCCGAGCCGGCGGTCGAGGTCGGTGCCGGACGCGCCGCCGTAGAGCTTGAGCCCGGGTATCTTGGACATGCGGTCAAGGGTGTAGAGCGTGAGCTCGTCCTCGTGCTTGCGAATGGCGTCCCAGCCAACCGACTCGATCAACCCGATGGCCGCAGCCAGAGCAACGGCGCCGACCACGCCCGGCGTGCCCGCCTCCTCGCGGCTGGGCAGGCTGCGCCAGATGATTGAGTCGAGGGTGACGAGGTCAACAGCTCCGCCACCCACGAGCGACGGAACCGAGGGATGAAGCAGGTCCTTGCGGCCGGCCAGGACGCCGACGCCGTACGGCGCGTAGGCCTTGTGCGCGCTGAAAGTGACGAAGTCGAGGTGCTCGGGGTCTTCAGACTTGCGCATGTCAATCGGCCGATGCGGCGCAATCTGGGCCGCGTCCACCACGATACTGGCCCCGGCCTCGTGCGCAAGCCGTGCCAGGCCGTGGATCGGATTGACCCAACCGGTTACGTTCGAGGCCCCGGTGACCGCGACCAGCGTAATTCGGCCGCGGTATCTCGCCAGCTTCGCGGCGAAGTCATCAACGTCCAGAGAACCGTCGGCATCCACGCGGGCGTGCACGACCTGGGCCCGGCGACGCCAGGGTAGGTCGTTGGAGTGGTGTTCCATCATCGTGGTGAGCACTACCGAATCCGGCTTGAACGGAAACAAAGCCGCCAACCGATTCAGGGACTCGGTGGTGTTGCGGGTGAAGATGATGGTGTCGCTTGCGGGGTCGGCTTTGACGAAACGGGCCACGGTCTTGCGCGACTCCTCGAACGCCCACGAGGCCACTTGGCTCTTGAACCCGGTACCGCGGGCGACATTCGAGTAGTAACGCATGAACTCGTCCACCTTCTCCGCTACCGGTCGGAAGGTGGGGGTACTCGAGGCGTTGTCGAGGTTGACGAAGCGACGCTTGCCGCCGGAGAGGAGCGGGGCCTCGACCTCGATGCCGACCACCTGAGGACGGAGCTTGTCAAGTAACGTTGCGGGCATGGAGCTTCCTTTCTCTTGGGGCAGGGTTGATGGGCGACTCATAGCGACTGTGACGGGACGCCGGGGCTAGGACACGGAGCGGAACTCACAGAAGGCGTTTTCACATCCCTTCCGGCAGTTGCGGACGACTTCGCTCAACCTGCCCGAGTAGAGGTCGGTGGAGAAGTAGCGCTCGGACCGGTCGGGCAGCACGGTGACCACGTTGGCTTCCGGACCCAGCTTCTTCAGTACGTTGATGGTGGCCAGCACGTTGGCGCCGGAGGAGACTCCCACCATCATGCCGAACTGGACGCTGATACGCCGGGCCATAGCCACGGCTTCCAGACCCGGCACCGCCTCGGTCCAGTCGAGTTGCTCGGTGTCCACGATCTCCGGTATGAAGCCGTCACCAATTCCAGCGATCGGGTGGACCTCCATGTTGGTGCTGCCGGAGAGTATCGCCGCCTCGGTCGGCTCGACCGCAACCAGCTTGAGGGCGGAGTTGATCTC
>VGYW01000857.1 GCA_016872875.1 Planctomycetota bacterium
ATCCCGACCTATCGAATGCTCGGCCGCCCGCTGGACGACCTTCGCGCCCAGGCCGACGCCCTCGCCGCGCGAATCCGAGAGGTCCAGCCGACGCTGACCGTCAGCGCGCGGCAGGACGTGACGTACGTCGGCAGCGGCTCCCTGCCGGGGCTGCCGTTCCCGAGCTGGGTCGTCGCCCTGGCCAGCCCGCAGCTCTCGGCGAGCCGCCTCGCGCTCACGTTGCGGCGCAACGACCCGCCCATCTACCCCCGCATCGAGCACGACGAGGTCCTGCTCGACGTGCGGACCCTTCAGCCCGGCGAGGACGCCGAAGTCGTCGCCGCGCTCGCCCGATAGGTGAGGTGCGATGGCAAAGCGCGACAACATCATGATTGGAACGGCAGGGCATGTGGACCACGGCAAGACAAGCCTGGTCTACACCCTGACGGGCTGCGAGACGGACACGCTCCGCGAGGAGAAGGAGCGGGGGATGTCCATTGACCTCGGCTTCGCCCCCTGCCGCCTGCCCGACGAGCGAATCGTGGGCATCGTGGACGTGCCGGGCCACGAGCGGTTCATCCGCAACATGGTCGCGGGCGCGACGGGGATCGACATGGTCCTCCTCGTGGTGGCCGCCGACGACGGCGTGATGCCCCAGACCCTCGAACACCTCGACGTGCTGCTGCTCCTCGGGGTGCGGCACGGGCTGGTGGCCCTGACGAAGATTGACCTGGTGACGCCCGACCACGCGGCGCTCGCGGCCGAGGAGGTGCGCGAGCTCCTGGCGGGCACCCCGCTGAAGGACGCCCCCATCTGCCCGGTGTCGAACGAGACCCTCGACGGCTTCGGCGAGCTCCACCGCGTGCTCGGGGAGGTCGCGAGCCGGTGCGAGCCGCGGCCGGCTGACGGGATTTTCCGGCTGGCCGCCGAACGCGCCTTCTCGGCCCAGGGCTTCGGCACCGTGGCGACGGGCATCCCGTGCTCGGGACAGGTCCGCGTGGGCGACACGCTGGAGGCATTCGACCTCCACGGGAACGCGCACGAGGTGCGGGTCAGACGCCTGGAGGTCTATGGCCGCGAGGCGGAGGCGGCGCTCTGCGGCCAGTGCGTGGCGGTGAACCTGGTCGGCACCCGCCCCGCCGAGGTCGGCCGGGGATGCGTCCTGGCCACCCCCGGCTACGTCCAGCCCGTTCGGCACCTGGAGCTCTCGCTCCGCCTGGTCGCCCGCCCGGAAGTGCGTCCCCTGCGTAACCGAGCCGAGGTCCACTTCCACACGGGCACGATGGTCACGATGGGGCGGCTGACCTTCCTGGACCGCTCGGCGCCGCTGGAGCCTGGTGGCGAGGCGCTGGCGCAGGTGCACCTGGAGCAGCCGCTGGTCGTGGGGCCGGGCGACAGGTTCGTCATCCGCGGGCCTGACGCCCACTCGCGCCTGCGCGTGGTCGGCGGGGGCCGCCTGGTGGGGACATCGGGCCGCCACCTGAAGGGCCGCCCGCGGCTCGTCGCCGACCTCCAACGGCAACGGGAAGCACTCGACGACCCGAAGGCCCTCCTGTCGGAGGCGGTGCGGCGGGCTCCGGGCGCCGTGGCGCCCGCCGACGCCGCGCGTGCCGCCCTCTTGCCCGCGGCGGCCGCCGAAGCCCTGGGCGCACAGCTCGCCGCCGAAGGCGTCCTGCTGAGGACCCCTGACGGGCGCTGGGCGCACCGCGAGCGGGTGGCCGAGCTTGCCGATGCCATCTGCGAGCGCCTCGCCGCGTTTCACGCCGCCCAGCCGCAGAGCGTTGGCACAGGCTACGTTGCCCTCTGCGAGGAACTCAAGTGCCCCGACGAGGTGTTCGGGCTGGCGGTGT
>VGYW01000858.1 GCA_016872875.1 Planctomycetota bacterium
GGCCCCAGGCAGGCGATGGCCGGGTCCCAATAGAGCAGCTCGCGATTCCCGAAGGCGTCGAGGAGGTAGATGCCGTACTTCCCGCCGCCGCGGTCGAGGACGCACAGGTGGTAGTTCTCGCTGAGGGGCCAGGCGGTGCCGTAGGCCTGGGCGCCGCGCTCGCCGGTCTCCACGAAGCCCATCTCGGGCGTAAGGCGCTTCAGCGGCCCCATCGCATCGTCGTCGGGCACGCGCGGGTCAATGGTGATGAGCGAGCCGAATGCCTGGCCGTGGTGTGGGGCGGCGGTTGCCACGTAGCGTGGCGAGCCGGGGATGGCGCGGACGCTCAGCTCCATGTCGGGGTTGTCGTCGTGCCTGGCCTTGAAATTGCCGTTCAGGGCGCGGGCGTCGCGCCCGTCGGGCGTCGTTATCCAGGCGTGGTGGGCCTGGTTGTGGCCGCGGTCAACGTAGTCCCAGCGCGAGTAGACGATCATCCCTTCGTTGTTGAGGCTTGGGTGCCACTCGTTGGCCTCGTGGTAGCTCAGGCGCATCATGCCGTCGCCGTCGGCGTCCATCGCGTGGAGGGTGTAGAGCGGCACCTGGCGCGGGTGGCAGCGACCGAAGGCGCCGCGCCGCTCGGAAATGAACACGATGCGACCGTCGGCGAGCCAGCTCGGGTGAAGGTCGTTCCACCCGCCGTCAGTCAGTTGCCTCAAGCGCGAGCCGTCGGCGCCGACGCTGAAGACGTGGTAGGAGCGCTCGGGGCTCCAACGGTCTGCCTTGGGCGCGCCCAGGCCGCACTCGGTGTATGAGAAGACGATGGTGCGTGCGTCGTAGGAGAGCGCGGGCTGAAGGAACGAGCCGCCGGCCAGCTTTCGGCCCTTCAGGCGGCCCGATTTCACAACCGCATCCGCCAAAAGGTCCCGCACGCGCGGCTCGGCCCCGAAGGCGCCCTCGAGCACGAATATCCCGCCGCCGGGGGCAGCGGTCCAGCCGAAGTACTGGTCGCACATATGGTCGGCCCGCGAGCGGTGGTGCTTGGCGAAGAGGATGGCCGTGAAGTCGAGGAGCGGGTTTGCGAAGGCGATCTGGCGGCGGAGGCGGCACGCCTGGACATAGAGGTCGAAACGCGCGTCGCTGTCCTTCGGGTCAATCTTAGCGTTTGCCGCCCGGAGGTTGGCCAGTTGTCGCCCGAGCGCCGCAAGGTCCGGCACCACTGGTGGCACAGGCGGTGGCACAGGCGGTGGCACAGGCGTCCCGCCTGTGGATAACACAGGCCGGAGGCCTGTGCCACCGGCCACACGAAGGGCCTTGAGGTCGGCGAGGAGGGCGGCGGTGCGCCGCAGCACGATGTCGGCCGGGTCGCGGTCCCGCTCGGTCACCAGTGCCTCCGCGTTGAACGCCTGGGCCGCCACGCGCCTGAACCAGTCGAGGCGCTTGAGGTCCTTGGCGAGCTGGTCGTGCTGAGCGCGGCACTCGTCCCTCAGAAGCTCTGCGAAGGGCTTCTCCTGCGTGGCGGCGAGCGCCGCCGCGCACAGGAGCCACGCGGGCAGTGTGCTGGCCGTTCGAATCCGCATGGCGCTCTCCTTATCGGATCGCCGGCTGGCCCGGGCAATGCCAGCGGGGCAAGCTCACCACGATTCTACCCGCGCGCGGGCCGGGGAGCAAGCCGCGCCGTGACAATCGCCTCGGAACCTGCTACACTGTCGGCGCCAACAGGCGGGGGAGTGTTTGCCTGGAAGGAAACGACGATGGCGAGATTCCTCGCGGTCCTGATGTTCGCGCTTGCTGCGGGCGGGGCGGCTGCGGCCGAGAACCTCGCCCGCAACCCCTCCTTCGAGGCCGA
>VGYW01000859.1 GCA_016872875.1 Planctomycetota bacterium
CCCAAGTCAGGCGCTCTAAGGGAGGCCAGGGGCAGGCTACGGTTTCGGCGCGGGCGGCACGGCGCCGAGCTCGCGGTAGGTGGCGCGGCACTTGTCGGGGGAGAAGCCGAGGAGCCAGACGACCCATTGCACGGCCCTGGCAGTGCAGGCGGCTGCCGGGTCATTGGAGGGTCCCACCCTGGGCGGCCATTGCTGGTTCGAGATGTTGAGCCAGGTGCTCAGGAGGACGTCGAGCTTGCCGCAGAGCTTGCGCCAGCAGGCGGCGGCGTGGCCGCCGTGGAGCCGGACGGCGTAGAGCTTGTTGCGCTGCCAGTCGGCCACGAGCAGGGCGGTGCCCTCCCGGCAGAGGGCGAGGGTGACGCAGCCGCGGATGAGGCCCTTCTCGTGGAGCCAGGCGAGGAGCTTTGCGGTGAGGCCGGCCTGCTCGTCCGGGCCTGGCGCCTGGCGCAGGCGGAAGCCGCGCCGCGAGGCGACGTCGCAGACCTGCTCGCTTGTGACCAGGGCGGTCTGTGCCGAACGAAGGGCGTCCTCGGGCGTCCTGCCCTGGGTCTGCCGCGGGCTCGGGCAGGGGCGAGCCGTCGGGCATCCGGCGGCGACTTGCACCGTCGTGGCGTTCACTGCGGATTCTCCTGGAAGAGGGTTGCTGCTACCTGGCGAACGAGGCACGAGGTTCTGCCGGGGCGGCCGCCGCCACGGCGGCTCGCGGCCCACGGGGCGCTCTGCGGAGCTGTCCGTGCGGCCTGGCGGCCCTGGGCGGCCGCGGCGGGGCCGCCGCGGCGATTGGGGCGAACGGCGCGGAGGACAGGCTGATGGCGTCGAAGGCCGCGGGCGCCACGTGGAGGATGGCGGCCACGTGGGGGTAGAGCCCGCGAACCCTGGCGAGGAGCTCGCGGCCGAGGTGGCCTGACATGCGGATGTCGAGGACAACCGGGCCGGTCCGGGGCGCCTCGAGGAGGCGGAGCGCTCCGCCGGCCCCTTCGACGTGCCGGACCTCGTAGCAGTCGTCCGGCGACAGCCCGGGCTGGGCGCCGCGGGCGCCGAGCTCGTCGTGTACCACTATGATCGTCTTCATCGCTGTCTCCTGTGTTTGGGTGCATAGCAGATTCGTGCAGGTGGGCACACCTTACTGAACCGAGCGGCTCCGCGGTCGGTTCAGTAAGCCTGGTGTCCGTGGCCTGGGCGATGCTGGCGCGAAGAGGAAACCAAACCCAGAGGAACTGGGTTTGGTTTCTAGTGTGCCCACCTGCACAAATCTGCTATACACCCCCTCTGTTTCGGAAACGTGGCAGGAGCAGGACAAGGGGTGCGTAGCGTCAGCCCGAGAGGGCAGCCGCGGAGGCGGCACGGGCACCGGCGACACTGCCGGTGACGGCCCGCGCGAGGGGCCTGCGGCCTTCTGAAGCTGTCTCGTCCTGCTCCGTGCCATTGGGTTGCTCTTCCACGGCAGCCTCCCGCAGGCTCCCGGAGCCTGCGGGAGGTTCGGGAATGGGACTACTTGCGGCCGCTGGAGCGGATGGTGACGGTGACGCTGTTGGAGTAGGCGGAGACCTTGCCGGTGGTGGAGCTGAATGCCTGGACGCGGTAGGTGTAGGTTCCGGCCGCGAGTGAGGCGTCGGTGTAGGTTTTCACGTTCGGCCCGACGGTGGCGATGCGGGTCCACGTGGTGGTCTTCCGCACGGTGACGCCGCGCTCGATGTGGAAGCCGGTCTCGTTCGTCGAGTTGTCGGTCCAGGCCAGGGTGACCGTGGTGCCGGAGACGGCGGCGCCGAGGTTGCTCGGGGCGGCGGGCGGGTTGGGGTCGAGGACCGTGATCGTGAGCGT
>VGYW01000860.1 GCA_016872875.1 Planctomycetota bacterium
GCGTTCCTCAGGCCAGAGGGCCTTTCTCGATCAACGGCTACTTCAAGCTTGGCCGCTCTTCGGTGGCCGAGGACTGCCGTGCGGAGGCCGCCCCTGAGCAGCGGCTGGTGATCATCTCGCCTGTCCGCTTGGTCTGGACGCCGCGCAGCGAGCGGCTGGCCCGGCTCTACCTGTGCGATGGGGCGGAGCCGAACCTTGGGGACCGCGCCCGTGGGACGGCCTACGCCGCCATCACGCACCGCGCCGTGGGACGCGGCCACGCCTTCTACTTCGCCTTCAACGTCCCGCAAACCCTATGGGCGCTCCACCAGGGCCGGCCTGTGGACGCCGATTACGATGGCGATGGCTATCATCGCGCCTCCGACGCCTGCGTCCTGGGCCAGAACAGCCTGGAAGTGCCCTACGCCGACGCGCTGCACTTCCTGCTGGCCAACATGATCGGGCGGCGCCCCGTCCCGATGGTCCACCAGGTGCCGCCGCGCGACGGGCGCGTCGCCCCCGCGCTCCTCTGCTTCGGCGGCGACGACGAGGGCGAGCCGCGCAACCAGGTGCTCGCCAGCGACTTCATGGCCGCACGCCGCCTCCCCTACCACATCAACGTCATGCCCCTCAACGGCCGCTTCGCGCTCTCACGGGATGAGAAGGCGCACATCGAGGCCAACGGCCACGAGGTGGCGCTCCACTACAACTTCATTGACGGCTTCCCCCACCCCTGCGGGTTCACGCGCGAGGACGTGGCGGCCCAGGCCCAGCTCTTCCGCGAGACCTTCGGCCGCGACTCCGTGTGCAGCGTCCTCCACTGGTGCCGCTGGACCGGCTGGGCGGACCCCGCCCGCTGGATAGCCGAGCAGGGCGGGCGAGCCGACAACAGTTTCGTCCACTGGACCTCGCCCCCGCTCAACCCCGTGGGGCTGGTGGGCTTCGCCTTCGGCTCCGCCTTCCCCCGCCACTTCTGGGACGACGCGGCGCACGCCAACGCCCGCCTCGACTTCATCGAGATTCCCATGGTCGCCTACGAAGTGGGGTATCTCGCCGACGAGTTCCGCCCCGAGCAGATACAGCGAGCGCTGGCGCTGGCGACGCGCTATCGGCTCACGCTCGACTTCTTCTGGCATCCCATCTACATCGCGCGCTACCCGGCCTGCCAGAAGGCGGTTGACGAGCTGGTGCGGCTGATGGGCCAGATGCCCGTGCCGCCGGCGCTCGCTGGGCCGGATGAGGTGTGCCGCTGGTGGGACGCCCGCTCGAAGGCCTCAGTGCGGCGGGCATCTCTGGATTCTGGCCGCCTCACCTTCGAGGCCGAGTGCCACTACCGCCACGGCTTTGTGGTGAAGGTTCCCACGGGCGCCGCCCCCGCTCGCGCGTGCGCCGTGGACGCCCGGCCCGCCCCCTTCGAGTCCCCCCGCGAGTTCGGCCAGCACTGGGCCTTCATCCCACTGCCTCCCGGCCGCCACGCGGTCACGCTGCTCCTCTGACCCGCCCGCCCGCGCTCTTCGAGGTCCCACGCCGCGAACCCGAGGCGCAAGCCGTATGAGGTAGTTCCTCGAGTAAGGCCCCGTGCTGGGGACCGGCCGAGATGGCGGTCCCCACCCCGAACCCTTGCCACTGCGGTGGTCGGGGGCGCTCAGCAGTCCGCATGCTACCTCTGCCTTGGTTGCGCAAGAGTTTGGGGCTTCGAGCCCAGATCCCCGAACTAGCCCGCATTTCTCACGAAATGCGGGAAATCCCAAGAGCCAAACGCCAAGCACCAAACAATCTCCAAGCCCGGAATGCTCAATGACCAAAGCAAGCCCCCAGGGTCGCGGGCAACACCACGTAGT
>VGYW01000861.1 GCA_016872875.1 Planctomycetota bacterium
AACCGGGGGCGTGCCGGCAAGTAGGCCCCTTGCATTTCCCGGGGCAATCCTATACGCTACGGCGGCTGCTGTGGCATCCCATTCATCCCTTCGGCGAAAGGAGTGCTGAGGATGGGACGAATGTGTCGCTGGCTGGTGGTGTGTGTGGCGTTGGTGGCGGCGCTCGCAGGACAGGCGCAGGCCGCCGAGAAGATCAACCTGCTGATCATTGACGGTCAGCACAACCACAACTGGAAGGCGACTACCCCAGTTGTGAAGGATGCATTGCTCAAGACCGAGCGGTTCACCGTGGACGTGGCGACCACGCCCGCCGCGAAGGACCCGAAGGAGGACTGGGACAAGTTCCGTCCCGACTTCTCGAAGTACGGCGTCGTCCTCATCAACTACCACGGCCAGGCCTGGCCCAAGGAGGTGAACGAGGCGATGACGAAGTTCATCGAGGGCGGCGGCGGGCTGGTCTTCTACCACGCCGCCGTCTTCTCCCACCAGGGCTGGCCCGAGTGGAACAAGATGATGGGCATGGGCTGGCGGCCGGCGAACTTCGGCGACCGCATCGCCCTGGACGACAGCGGCAAGGTGGTGCGTGAGGAGAAAGGCAAGGGCCTCGGCAGCAGCCACGGGCCGGCTCACGCCTTCGAGGTCATCGCCCGCGACAAGGAGCACCCCGTCATGAAGGGCGTGCCCGACAAGTGGCTCCACGTCAAGGACGAGCTCTACCACGGCATGCGCGGCCCATGCGAGAACGTGAGCATCCTCGCCACCGCCTTCAGCTCCAAGGAGATGAAGGGCACCGGCATGCACGAGCCGATGGTCTGGACCGTCGCCTACGGCAAGGCCAGGGTGTTCGTGAGCGTGCTTGGCCACGACGCGGCCTCGACCGGCGTGCCCGACACGGCCACGCTGCTCGCCCGCGGCGCCGAGTGGGCCGCCACGGGACAGGTCACTATCCCAGTGCCCAAAGAGTTCAACGCCACGCCCGGCGCCAAGCCCGACACGAGGTAGCCCCTGCGCCAGGCGCGCTTGGGGGCAATCAGCCCGGTTGAGTCACAGGCATCTTGCCTGTGACGCCACGTCATGCCCGCTGCCCTCCCCGGGCTGATGCTCCCGGGAAGGCAGCGCGTTCCCAAGGGAGTATGGCCCCCAGCTATGGTAGCGGCTGAAGCGCACCCCGAACGCCGGTGAGTATGCAGGCGATCAATCCCATGCGGCAGCCTGTGGGAGTGCGGCGGCTCGACGCCGCTGTGGGCTTTTGCGGGGCCTCTCCAGAAGGGCCCTCAGCCTGGCTGGCGGATGCGATCCCTGGGGCCATGGGTGGCGTCGTGCCGAGCGCTTCGACAGCCCACAGCGGCCTCAAGCGACCGCACTCCAAAGGCTGCCGCACGTTGTCTGAGGCCCATCCACATTGGGGGTCTGGCGCTGACCTTTGGCCCCTTACCACGGCCAGGAGGAGCGGGAGGGGGTCAGCGGGAGCGGTCGCGGCCGTGGCGGCGCTCGGACCTGCTCTGGTCCGTGGAGGGAGCCGCGCCGTAGACTGGTGCCGGCGGGGCGCCGTATTGAGGCTGGGCTGACTGGGCTGGCTGGGGAGCCGGCGTGGGCCGCTCTGGGAAGGCTCTGGGGGCAACTGGCACTTCGCGGGGGGCCGGCCGCTCGATGATCTGAGGGGCAGGGGCGGGAGCGGGCCGCTCGATCACCCTGGGCGTCCGCTCGATGATCTGAGGGGCAGGGGCGGGAGCGGGCCGCTCGATCACCCTTGGCGTGCGCTCGACGATCTGAGGGACGGGAGCCGGCGCGGGGCGCTCGATC
>VGYW01000862.1 GCA_016872875.1 Planctomycetota bacterium
GTCTTCCCAGTTGCTCCGCCCACCGCAGTGCAGCAATGTGGAGAGCGAGCGTCGGGGGAACGATCTCGATGTCAAGCCGCCGCATCTGGGTGACGAGCTCGGGCAATTCCTGCGGTTCGACCCACCCGGCGAGGACCGCCTTGCGCAGCGTGCTACAGACCTCATACTCCATCAACGTAGGCGCAACCAGTCGCTCCCCCGCCGCGACCCACTCGGCACGCTTCGCCCTGACCTGCGGTCTATGGGGCAGAGGCAGGAGCAACGCCGCCACCAGATTGGAGTCCAAGACGACGCTCATTCGTGGCCCAAGAGTAATCTGTCGGTGTAGGTGTCGGCCTCCTCCCTGACCTCCTCCACCAAGTCTCTGGTGATGACCCCGTGCTTGGCCTTCACCCCCTCGCAGAAGCGGTCGAGCCATTCGAGGGCCTCGAGCACCTGCTTCTTCTTGTCCTCGCGTTCCTTCTGGGCGAGCTGGTCGCGGAGCATCTCGCGGACGAGTTCGGACTTGCTCCGCCCCGAGTGGCGGGCCATCTCCGCAAGCGCCTGGTTCTGCTCGCGTTCCAACAGGATCTGCGTTCGTTCGAGCGTGCCCATTGCTCTCCTCCTGGCCTCCGTCCCACATTATACACCTGCACATGCGCATGTGTCAAGACGCCATCGCGCATTTCTCGCTTGACCCGCGGCGCCCTATCCAGTAAGGTGACACCCATGCCTCTCTTCGTCTACCACCCCCGCTACGAGCTCAAGTGGGGCGGACACGTCTTCCCCGTGGAGAAGTACCGCCTGCTCCACGACCGCCTGATCGCCGAGGGGCTGGTGAGGGAGGATGAGTTCGTCATTCCAGAGTCGGCCACGGACGACGAGCTGCTCCTGGTCCACACCCGTGCCTATCTCGACCGCCTCGAGGAGCTGGTGGACCGGCCGCTGGCGGCGATGCTGGAGTTCGAGGCGCCATATCCGCGCGAGGTGGCCGACGCCGTTCGTTACGCGACCGGCGGCAGCATTGTGGCCTGCGAGCGTGCGCTGGCCAGCCGCACGGCGGCCCTCAACCTCGGCGGCGGATTCCACCACGCCTTCCCCGACCACGGCGAGGGCTTCTGCTTCATCAACGACGTCGCCGTCGCCGTCCGAGTCACCCAGGCCCGCGGCCTCGCTCACCGCGTGGCGGTGATTGACTGCGACCTCCACCAGGGCAACGGCACAGCGGCCATCTTCCGCGGCGACCCCGACGTCTTCACCTTCTCCATCCACCAAGAGGAGCTCTATCCCATGCCGAAGGCGGAGAGCAGCCTGGACGTCGGGCTGGACGAAGCGGCGGGCGATGCGGCCTATCTTGCCGCGATGGAGCGCCACGTCCCCGCCATCCTCGACGCCCACCGCCCCGACCTGGTGTTGTACCTTGCGGGCGCCGACCCGTTCGAGGAGGACCAGCTCGGGAACCTGGGCCTTACGAGGGGCGGCCTCCGCCGCCGCGACGAACTGGTCCTCTCCGCCTGCCGCGAGCGGGGCCTGCCCATCGCGCTCGTCCTCGCCGGCGGCTACGCCCGCCGCACGGAGGACGTTGTGGACATCCACCTCGCCACGTGCCGGGCGATGCGCGAGACCTATGGCCCCTGAGCAGGGGGAGTGAGGGGAGAAGATGTGGGACTCTCGCCACAGACGGCCCATCGCGGCAAGCCGCAACCAAGGGGCAAGGCCGCAAATGAGGACGGGAGGTAACGTAGGCCTACAAACATCCAGAATCGTGTTTTTCGGAGAGATTTCAAGCGGCCTTTTTCGAGGGGCCCAGGGT
>VGYW01000863.1 GCA_016872875.1 Planctomycetota bacterium
AGCCGCTCGTCATCATCTTCGACGCACGCGGCGGCGAGAAGGACGGCTTCGCCGCGGTCCAGGACGAGGCCCGCAAGGCGGGCCTCCCCGGCCTCGCCATCGCCGCCTGCGGCGGCGGCTCCACCGACGTTGGCTACACCCACACGACCCGCTACAACATCGTGCCCGGCTACGTCGGGGGCGGCGAGGAGCACAAGTTCCGCGAAATCGTGGAGGCCCACGAGCGCGCCTGGGGCGGCCGCCCCGAGCAGCCCTGCATCCCCTGCATCATCGGGGGATGGGACTGCCGTCCCTGGGAAGGCCCCACCGGCGACCTCTTCGGCGGCGGGGGCAAGAAGCCCGGCTGGTTCTTCCCCGACCGCACGCCCGAGCAGTTCGCCGCCCACGTTCAGCGCGCCATCGAATGGATGGAGAAGCACCCCGAGCAGGCCACCGCCGAGAAGCTCGCCGTCATCTACGCCTGGAACGAGTTCGGCGAGGGCGGCTACATCGCCCCCACCAAGGGCGACCCCGAGGGCAAGTTCCTCAAGGCCCTCAAGGCCGTCGTGCTGCCCGAGGGTAGGTAAACCCCTCGGGCGAGGCGCGGAAAGTCCAATGTCCAATACTCAATATCCAATCCTCAATGACCAAGTGGAAGAGCAGGCGCCACCTCAACGCTCTTACCTGAACATTGAGCATTGAACGTTGAGGATTGAGAATTCGGCCGTTCGGCTCCATTGGAGGCTCTCCCAATGGCCAGCTCGCTCAGCCTCGAGGCACGAAAGCGTCTTCTCGCAATCGCCCGCGCGAGCGTCGAGGCGGCCGTGCGGCACAAGCCCTCGCCGCCCGCGCACACGGACGCCCCGGAGCTCCAGGTCCAGAGCGGCTGCTTCGTCACCCTCACTACCCACGGGCGGCTCCGCGGCTGCCTGGGACGCTTCACCGCCAGCCAGCCCCTCTGGAAGACCGTCTCCGAGATGGCCCGCTCCTCCGCCACCGAGGACTTCCGCTTCTTCGGCCAGCAGTTGTGCGTGCCCGAGCTCCCCGACCTCCGCGTCGAAATCTCAGTCCTCTCCCCAATGTCCAAGATCACCAATCCCCTCGACATCGAGTTGGGCGTCCACGGCATCTACGTCATCGGCAAGGGTGGGCGTGCGGGCACCTACCTCCCCCAGGTCGCCACCGAGCACAACATGACGAAAGAGGAGTTCCTCTCCTCCTGTTGCGCCCACAAGGCCGGCCTCCCACCCGACGCCTGGCGCACGGGCGAGGCCGAGGTCCTCGTCTACACCGCGGAGGTCTTCGGCGAAGGGCAGCCGATTTCTGATTGCTGATTTCTGATAGCTGATGGACACCGTGGACGTGGTGGACACTGTGGACATCGTGGACACGCCGCCCCGGTCGGTTGGCAAACCCGACGCGCTCGTCCACAGCGTCCACACTGTCCACCACGTCCACTTGCTCTTGATCCTCCGTGCAACCCGCAATATAATCCCTCTTGGGACGCTCGGACTCCAAGGAGATTGCCATGGCAGTGGACATCTCGCTGAAGTGCGTGCCTGATTCTCTGGCTCAGGCCCTGCGTCGCCGTGCCGTCCGACACCACCGGTCGGTCCAGGAAGAGGTTCTGGGCATTCTGCGCGCAACTGTCTTTGACGAAAGGCCCATCACCTTCACCGCGTTCGTCGCCGAGGGAAGGGCACAAGGCATCAGCACCCCTGCCGAATCAGCGGCCATGGTGAGGGAGGACCGCGATGCCGGACATCGTAGTTGACGCCTCGGCACTCGCCGCTGTCGTCTTCG
>VGYW01000864.1 GCA_016872875.1 Planctomycetota bacterium
GGGGTCGAAGCGCAGCTTGCGTCCCATGCGGATGCCGACGTTTGCGAGGTGGAGGATGCAGGCGGTGCGATGGAAGCCCTCGGCATCGTTGCCCTCGCCGCGCTTTCGGGTGACGACGGCCTCGGCGAAGGGCACGAGGGGCTCGGGGTCGGGCAGCTCGGCCAGCTTCTTCTTCGCCTCGGCGTCGAGGGCGGCGTCGAGGTTGAGGCCCTTGGTCTTCGCGCGGTCGTAGGGCTTGCCCCACTCGCCGCTCTCGAGCACCAGGAGCAAGCCGTCGGCGTACCTCAGCTCCACCCAGCCCCAGAGGCCGGTGGCCTCGGGGTGCTGTGGCGGGGCGTAGGCCTCGATCTCCACGGGGGCGGTGTTCTCGCGGCCATAGGTCCAGCAGAAGGCGTCGAGGTAGTGCTGGCCCATGTCGGCCAGGCCGCCGCCCTCGTAGTCCCAGTAGCCGCGATGCGACCCGCCGAAGCGGTGCGGATGGTAGGGCCGCAGGGGCGACGGGCCGCAGTACATATCCCAGTCCAGGCTCGCGGGCACGGGCTGGGGCGGGGCGACGACCATGCCGCTCCACTCCTTCACCTTGAAGCCGCCCCTGATGTGGTAGACCATGTCGGTGTTCTTGAGGACGCCGCGCATGAAGGCCTTGTGCTTCAGGACGTTCCCCTTGTCGTTCGCGGCGCCGTAGCGGCCGAAGGTGCCGACCTGGAAGATGCGGCCGTAGCGGCGAGCGGCGGTGACCACGGCGCGGCCTTCGGCCACGAAGCGGGTCATCGGCTTCTCGCACATCACGTCCTTGCCCGCCTCCATCGCGGCGATGCTGATGAGGGCGTGCCAGTGGGGCGGCGTGCCGATGGCCACGAGGTCGATATCCTTCCGCTCCAGCACGCGGCGGAAGTCGCTGTAGGTCGCCTTGTTGTCCGCGCTCGCCTTGAACTTCACGTCGCACGAGGCCAGGCGCTCGACCGTGAAGGGCGCCTTCACCTGCACCATCGTGCCGTCGGGGCCTTTGACCTCCCTTGGCCTTCCGTGCAGCCTGCTCATCTGGCTGAAGGTGCCGCCGCCCTGCCCGCCGCAGCCGATGAGCGCGCCGCCGAGCTTCTGGCTCGGCGGCGTCTCGCCTGGCCCGCCCAGGACGCTCCGCGGCACGATTGCCAGCCCACACGCCGCACCCGCCCCCGCGAGGAAGTTCCGTCGTGTCCACGCGCTGTTCGCCATGCCACACTCCTTCAAGCCCGAGGCCCACCGCGCCCTCCCCGACCCTCCCCGGCCCAGAATAGTAGCGAACCCGCCCGGAAAATGCAAATGGCCGCAGGGCGCGGGTGCAATAACGCATTTGTACACCCTGCCGGATCATGTTTTCGCCTCTGCCGAGCTTGCCTCGGCGGGGCGAGCCCCGTGGGGGCGGCAGAGAGGCTGCGCAAATGTGTTATTGCACCCCGAGAGCGGGTGCGGGCCGGGATTGTGGGCGCATTCCGTAGCCCCAGAGGGGCGCTATGGCAAAGCCCAGGGCAACGCCCTGGGTCCAGGGGCACATATGGGCAAGCCCTGAAAGGGCGAGATAGAGCGCCGCTACGTCGCCCTTTCAGGGCTTAGCTTGGGGTCGCCACGTTCCCAGGGCGTTGCCCTGATCTTTGCCCACATCTTCTGGGGGCTGGGGTTTAGCCCCCGAATGGGGGCGTTTGAGCCGTAGCCCAGGGCGACCGAAGGGAGCCCTGGGAAAAGGCCCCGCCAGCGTAGAGCCCCCGAAGCGGGGCGATTCAATGGGCGTGAAACGCC
>VGYW01000865.1 GCA_016872875.1 Planctomycetota bacterium
CTCAAACGCGTCCTCAAGCTCCTGCTGATCCTGCTCCGTCAGGACTTGGTCGGCCATGGGGAAGAGGATGTCGTTCTCCTTGGCGATATGCGCCCGCAGCAACTCCACATACCCCAGGAGGTTCGCCTGCGCCGCCTCCAGGGCCGGCGCTTCTCCGGCCTTCGCCGCCGGCGTGGCGTCCGCGGTGGCCCGGATGAACGCGCGTCCTTGCTCGTGCTCCTGGAGCATGACGCCGATCGGTCCGCCCGCTCTCGGGATCCCCCGCGCTTCCAGCCTGACGAAGAGGTGCTTCTCTTCCTTGCCGTGGTGGCACCGGTCGGCGAAGTTCCGGACGAAGTCCACGATGGTGTCCAGCCACTCCGAGTCCTCAGCCAGCGTCGCCTGCAAGGCTCCCGCTCCTCGCTCGATTCCGTTCAGGACGAGCAGGATGATATCGTGTTCGTGCCTCAACGTCGCCGTCGGTCGCATCCGTCATCCCTCCTCGGTTGGCATGGGCCGTCGCCCTTCGTGCCTGCGGCACGCCCCGGCCGCGCCGCTCCCGCCCCGGCGGACCCTCAGTGCTCGTGACTCGCCTCCGCCGCGGCGTGCTCCTCGGCGTCCGTGGCCGCGTCCAGGTGCAGGCGCTCCACATGATGCACGAACATCACGTACGCCTCGACGAACTCCCGCCCGGCTTCCACGCTCTCGTCGGCGTCCCTCTTGGCCTCGATCGCACGGGCGAAGCGCTCCCGGATGCCCTTCGCCACCGCGTCGGTGACCATCCTCACCAGAGCGTCCACCGAGCCGGTTTCCAGCGCCCTGTCGGCGGCGGCCACCGGCGGTTCGAGCGGCGTCCCCGCCGGCTTCAGGCCTGTGTAGGGCGCTCCCTCTCCCGCGCGGTGCACTCGGACGAGGGTCTCGAAGAACCACATGTCGGCCAGGCCCTTCGCCTCTGCCCCCAGTTGGCGCACTGCGAGCGTCCGGGCGAACGCCTCTCGCACCTCCCTCTCGCCCTCCGGCTTCACCCACTTCAGAACCGGAGTCACGTCGCCCCTCTCGAGGGCCAGCCGTGCGTCCTTCACGACGGGACCATCCAGCGTGTCGCAGTGCGCAAAGGCCTTCTGCGGCACAATCAGCGCCGCAGCCATACACGCCGCCACGGCAACCACTGTCCATCCCGTCACTCTCCTCACCATGCTCGTCGCTCCCTTGGCTATGGTGTGCCGTCTACTCATCACTTCGCACTTCTCACTTCGCGCTTGCCGTTACACGATCGCCACCAGGTTCAGCGAACTCAGCGGTTGCGACATCTCGCGCCGCGTCCACAGCGGGTGTTCGAGGCCCGACTGTCGGTTCAACTCATCGGCGAAGATCAGCAGCGCCGGCCGCAGCGCCGCCCCTCGCGCGCGCACGAGGTCCACCGCGAGTTCGTAGATGCCGATCGCGTCGATGGAGCCGCAGTGGATCACGAGCGCCTCATCGTCCGGCGCTCGCTTGATGTCGGGGAGGTCTACTGCGACATCCAGGTGCCCGCCTTCGATCCACTCCGTGCGCACCCTCCCCAACGCCTCGCGCAGCAGGTCGGCGGCCGCTTCCGGTAGGTCTCCGTCGCCGCCCATGACGACCTTCGGCTCGAAGAACTCCCGTCCCAGCGCCAGTTCCGTTTGCAGGTCCTCCAGGAAGCCCTCCCGCGTAGAGGGCGTCACGTGGGCCAGTGTGAACTCGTCGAAGGTCATGCGGTCCACGACCTCATGCACCAGCCCCGGGTCGCTCGCGCAGTAGAAGTCC
>VGYW01000866.1 GCA_016872875.1 Planctomycetota bacterium
CGATGAATCGCGCCCCTACGCCACAAACGACCGTACATCGCCGTCATGTAGGGGCACGATTCATCGTGCCCGACCGTAGGGGCGTGGTTCACCACGCCCGATGCCGTGCTTCTCATACACGCTCTTAGAGCGTGTATGTAAAGGGTGGGCGGGCGCCATGAATGGCGCCCCTACACAATTGGGCGCGATGAATCGCGCCCCTACGCCACAAACGACCGTACATCGCCGTCATGTAGGGGCACGATTCATCGTGCCCGACCGTAGGGGCGTGGTTCACCACGCCCGATGCCGTGCTTCTCATACACGCTCTTACAGCGCCCGCCTGTCTCCGTATGACCCGTTCCTCATCCGGCCCATCGACCGCCGTCAGCTTCCGCAGGCCCGGCGTGCAGTGCGGGCCGCAGTTGCAGACGTAGTGCCGCGGCTGTTGGCCGATGGTGGCGCCGAGGGCGTCCCACATGCGCTGGGTCTCGGCGCAGAGGGTGATGGGTGTTGAGGGGCTGCGGCGGTGACTCTCCGTCAGGAAGTGCTCGTAGATCTCGCGCTTGACCTCGAAGGTGAACGGCCGCGGGCCGTGGGCCGCCTGGTCCCACGGGTCGGCGTCCCGCTCGGCGGCCTGTGCTGCATCGACGAAGCGCGGGTCGAGGTTGTCGAGGCCGAGGTTTGCGTCCATCTCCGCCACCGAATCGAAGAAGACGACCTCCATGCTCAGGTTGTCCGGCTGCACCGTCGCAAAGAGCGCTTCGAGCATCTCCGTAGTCTCCTCGCGCCAGCCCTTCAGGGGCACGATGGGCTTGAACTTGAAGCGCACCGTGTAGCCGGCCTCCTGGCAGCGGCGCGCCGCCTCCAGGCGCTCCTCCATCGTCGCGGTGCGCGGTTCGATGTCGCGGCTCACCGACCGCGTGGTGAGCGTCCAGAGCATGATCGTGTGCCCGCGGTGCTCCAGGGGTAGAAGGAAGTCCACGTTGGCGCTCTTGGAGAAGAGGATCAGGTAACGGCCATCGCGCCGCGCGAAGTCCATGGCGAAGAGGCGTTCGGGGGAGACGGTGTACATGGCGGGAGTCTTTCCTACCCCCCTGCCCCCCTTCCTTCAGAAGGGGGGAACGACAACGACGTGACAGCAGCGGGCGACCGGCAGGGGGGGAACGACAGGTGGCGGCAGGAGCGGGGGAGAAAGGCGCGGGCGCTGAAGGCCATCTGTGCAACAGCCTGTTGCACTATTGGCTTCGTGCGGCGGGAAGACCGAAGGGGGGAGACGCAACCATGAGGACTCACGGCCCTGTGTTGAGCCTGGCCTGCGTGCTGACGGTCGCCGTGGCGCAGGCGGGGGTGACGATCTACGTTGCGCCGGATGGCAACGATGACTGGTCCGGGAAGCTGCCTGCAGCGAATGCCGCGAAGACCGATGGGCCGCTGCGCACGCTGGCGACCGCGCGGGACATGATCCGGGCGATGAAGGGGGGCGCCCAGCTGACGGAGCCGGTTGAGGTGGTGTTGCGCAAGGGCGTCTACTCGCTCGCTGAGCCGCTGGTGCTCGAGCCGCAGGACTCCGGCAGCGAAGCCTGCCCGATCACCTATGCGGCCTATCAGGGAGAGAAGGCGATCGTCTCCGGCGGCGTCGAGGTGACGGGCTGGAAGAAGGGCGACGATGGCCTATGGACGGCCAAGGTGCCGCGCGATTGGCCGCTGAGACAGCTCTTCGTGAATGGGGAGAGAAGGACGCTGGCGCGGAGTCCGAACACGGGCTACTTCAACATGGCG
>VGYW01000867.1 GCA_016872875.1 Planctomycetota bacterium
GCACGGCCACCACATCGCCCTCGGTGAACTTGCGGGGGTTGGCCTTCAGCGAGCCCGAGGGCAGGCTCTCGGCCGCGATGGCCGCGAAGTCCTCGCGGGGGATCGTCACGCCGTCGAGGGCGCGGCGCAGGCCAAAGCGCTCGCCCAGCCCTTCGATGGCCGCGATGATCTCGCGCCCTGCGAGGACGGACAGGCGGCCGTACTTGTCGCCCACCTGGCCGCGGTTGAGGCGCATCACGTGGGGCATCAAGAGGGCGCACACCACGCCGTGCTCCAGGCCGTAGCGGGCGCCGAGCGGATGGGCCATGCCGTGGACGGCGCCCAGGCGTGCGTTGGCGAGGGCCATGCCGGCCATGAGGCTGCCGTAGGCGCACTCCTCGCGGGCGGCCAGGTTCGTGCCATCCTCCCAGGCCGCGGCCAGCGAGCCGATGAGGCGGCGGGCCGCCTCGAAGGCCAGGGCGTCCGTGAGTGGGGTCGCGTGAATCGAGGTGAACGCCTCGATGGCCTGCACCAGCGCGTCCATCCCGGCCGCCGCCGTCACCTGCGGCGGGCACGAGAGGGTCAGCTCGGGGTCCACGATCGCGGCCACCGGCATCATGCACTCGGCGCGGATGCTCTGCTTGAGGCGGCGGGAGCGGTCGCTGAGGACGGCGTTCTTCGTCACCTCGGCCCCCGTGCCCGAGGTGGTGGGGATGGCGAGGAAGGGCAGGCCGGGCTGGGCGATGGGCTTGCCGAGGACGAAGTCGGCCGTCGGCTCCGCCTCGTTCACCAGGGCGGCGATGGCCTTGGCCGCGTCGAGCGCGCTGCCGCCGCCGAGGCCGATGACGCAGTGGCACCGGGCCTCGTGGCACGCGGCGCGGCCGGCGTCCACCGTCGTCACGTCGGGGTCGTGCTCGACCTGGTCGAAGAGCGTCGCCTCGACGCCTTCCGCCGCGAGGAGCGCCAGCGCCTTGTCGGTGGCCCCGCTCCTCCGTGCGGCGGAGCGTCCTGTGACCAGAAGTGCCCGCCGGCCCAGCGCCGCCGCCTGGTTGCCGAGGCAGGCAACGCAGCCAACGCCCGTGACGATCTCGCGGGCGGTCGTGAACGAAGGCATCCAGTGCTCCTCACTGCTTGGGCAGGGGGTTCTTCTCCGCCGGAGGAGGCGGCGAGCCGGGGAGGCGGATTTGGTCGAGGCCAAGGGCCTTATCGTCTGGCTCCTCCTCGCGGCGCTCCGCGCGGAGCTCCCATTCGGTCTTCTTGAACGGCTCGACCTCGAACTCGGCGGGCCGCGCCGTGGCCTTGCCGCGCCAGACGTTCGCGGGCAGCTTGGCGTCCCGGGGCACCTCGATGGCCACCGAGAGGGCGAACTTGCCGCCCTTGGCGATGGCGGGCGGGGCCGAAGGCTCGTCAATCTCCAGGAGGCGGCGGAGCTTTCTGCCCCGCCAGGCGGGCGTCGCGCGCAGGAGCAGGGTCTCGCCGGGCCGAAGCTCGACCGGGGCGGGTTCCACCTTCTTGGCCACGACGGGGCGCCGGCCGTGGGGCTCCCAACGCTCCCTGCGTTGCTCGGGCTCCGGGCCGAGGTCGAGCGGCGTCCCCTTCTCGTCGCTCAGGCCGAACTGGAGGAAGCGGAGTTCGGGGTCGCGGTCGTCGTCATAGCGCTTGCTCTTGGGCAGCCAGCAAGGCTCTGACACGATGGCCGGAAGGGTCAGGGGCTCGGCTTCGCGGACATTCCTGAGGC
>VGYW01000868.1 GCA_016872875.1 Planctomycetota bacterium
GGAGACGCGCAAGGCGGGCATTGACGCAGCGCAACTCCCGGTCGAGGGATTCGTCGTCAAGACCGCCCCGAACCGAGTCCATCTCGTCGGCAGCACGCAGGAGGCAAGGGGAAACAACGGGACGGTATGGGCGGTGGCGGATTTCCTGGAGCGGTTCGTTGGCGTGCGCTGGTATTGGCCGGCGCAGTACGGCGGGCGGTCCGTGCCCCGCCGCGCCTCGCTCGCTATCCCTCCCGCACACTATCGCGACCGGCCCGTTTTCGCCCATCGCACCATGTATCAGGACTGGTATTGGCTCCAGGCGCGCTCGTTCGACGAGCAACTGCTGCCCATGCCGCCGGGCGTCCTGCCCGAGGGGGCGCAGACGCTCTGGATGGGCGACCACTTCCGGCTGATGCGCCAGGGCAATAGCTGGCCGTATGAGGCCGTGCAGCACGGGGCGCGCGTCTACGAGTTCATCGGCCAGGTGCCGAAGACCAGCGAGGCACTGTTCGCCGTCAGGGAAGACGGGAGCCGGAATCTCGAAGTGCTCTGCTACAGCGCGCCGGAGACGCTCGCCTTCTACCTCGATGGCCTGGAACGTGCCTGGGGCAAGGGCGGAGCAGGCCCCCGACCAGGCGGCATCACCCGCAACAGCGTCACCATCTGGTCCCCAATGGACATCGGCGCCAGGTCCCTCGGCGCTGCCTGCCACTGCGCGGCCTGCCGGGCAACACTGGCGAAGGGGGGCGAGGAACTGGTCATCGGGCTGTTCGTGAAGCGCTTGTGCGAAGAGGTCAAGCGGCGCTGGCCCGACAAGACCGTGATCTATGTCCCCTGGGCCATCCCGAAGTGCCCCGAGGGACTGGAGTTCCCCGACAACCTCGTCGTGAGCCACCTCAATCTGGACACGATGGGGCTGATGCACCAGGCCGTTGTCCGCCGCGAGGAGGAGGGCAGGTTGCGAGCCTGGAGCGCGAAATCCGGCCGCCCCGTCCGCACGTGGATTGACCTCGCCAGCCCCAGCGACTGGACGTATGGGCCGGTCCAGTTCCCGCACCTCGTGCAGGATTTCTACCTGAAGAATCGTGGCTTCCTGGCCGGGACGTCGGTTCTGAGCTACGGCGGGGCCTGCTTCATCACAGCGGCGCCCACGTACTACGTCTGGAACCGCGTGCTGTGGAACCCTGAGCTGGACGTTGATGCGACGCTCGACGAGATGTGCCGGCGGCTCTTCGGGCCGGCGGCGGCCAGCGCCCGCGAACTCCTGCGGCTCCAGTGCGAACGATGGGAGAGCACGTCCCTTTCGCGCCCGCTGCGCGTGGGCGAGAACCGCATCCCGCCCAAGCTGTTCCGCGAAATCTGGCCTCCCGACGTGGTGGCCCGGATGAAGGCGCTGCGCGACAAGGCCCTGGCCGAGCTGGCCAACCACCCGGATGCCCGAAGGTCTTTCCTCTACTGGACCTGGGCGCTCGACGCCTTTGTCGAGTATGCGCGGAAGATCGAGGCGGTCATGGCGCAGGATGCCCCCGGCGTCCAGGAGCCGCCACAGACGAGCGCCGATGCGGAGGCGCGCTTCAAGGGCGGAGCGGCGGATGTCAACCACGTCCGCATCGCCAACGTGCGCCGGGCGGACGGTCCCGCCGCGGGGCAGAGCGAGGTCGCGTTCGACCTCTCCTGGGGCCACACCTGGCGGGCGAAGTGGACGGAGCCAGCCGCG
>VGYW01000869.1 GCA_016872875.1 Planctomycetota bacterium
GCGGCCATTTTCCTGTTGGGGTGCCGGCGGCCCGAAAGCGGAAAATCCTGGGGGTTCGGGGGCAAAGCCCCCGACGGACCGGCCGCAGGCACACCCACGATCTCAAGGACTTGGGACGCTGTCAACAGGTTGTGGCTTTCGCGCGCAGGTCAGACGGTGGGGTTGCGCTCGATGTCGGCGATCTTGTTGATGCGGCGGGCGTGGCGGCCGCCGTCGAAGGGGGTGCGGATGAAGCGGCGGACCAGCTCGGCGATGGCGCGGTCGTCGAGGACGCGGCCGCCCATGCAGAGGACGTTGGCGTCGTTGTGGCGGCGGGCCATTTCGGCGGTGTAGTCGTTGTGGCAGTTGGCGGCGCGGATGCCGGGCACCTTGTTGGCGGAGATGGACATGCCGATGCCGGTGCCGCAGCAGAGGACTCCGAGGTCGGCCTGCCTGGCGGCGACGCGGCGGAGCTCGAGCGCCGGGTGGTCGGCAGCATCGTCTTCCCCGAGCGGGGCAGCCCGTCGGTTACTAGCGCCGGCCTGATGGCCCTCTTCACCCGCGGCCTCTACAGCCACAAGCATGTGAAGCCCTGCACCGAGCGCGTGGCCGAGGCCTACCGCCGCGCCCAGCTCGATGAGATGACCGACTCGCCACCTGGCAGGACGTTCGCGGGAACACGGTGTATCCCACGGCCATCTCGGCGATGGTCCTCCAGGCGCCCCTGGGCTGCATCCCGCAGTACCTGGGGTGAGTGCGATGCCCGGCGAAGCCCCAAACTCGATTGATTCGATTGAGTCGATTGAGTCGAATGAGTCGGCCGATTCGCGGCTGTCCACAATCGCGCACGAGTTCCGGGCCAGGCTGCGCCGCCCGCTCATCGAGTATGGCCTGCTCCAGGGCGTGTTCACAGTCCTCGCGGCCCTCGCAGCCCTCGTCCTTGCCGACTGGCGCTTCCGCTTCAGCTCTGACCTGCGTGTTCTTTCCTCCCTCGTCCTCGTCGTCGTCCTCGTCGTCGTCGTCGCCTCTCTTCTCCGTCCCTTCCGCCGCACGTGGACCGACTCGGCGGTGCTCGGCTACGCTGACCGTGCCATCGGCGAGGGCCAGGGGGGTGGACGTTTCGCGCCTGCTTCGCCGGCAGCCGGTCCAGACCTGGCGCAAGCTCGCCGGGGCAGCGGCGGCCCCATGCGTCCCGGCCATGTTCTTCCCACGGGACCCGCTCAGCGGCTCCTCGTATCTCTCGATCGGCGTGCGGCGCATCCTGATGCCCTACGCCGCCGTCTACTGGCCGCAGCGCACCCGGCTCGCGGTTCAGGAGCCGGCCACCGGCTGGCGCGTGCCGCGCGGCGAGCCGCTGGTAGTCCGCGCCCGCATTAACGGCGAGGTGCCGGCCGTGCAGGTGTCGGTGGAGGGCGTCAAGGAGCTCACGCTCTCGGCCGAGCCAACGGACGACCTGGACCAGGCCGACGTCGCCAACTGGGGCGCGGCCCGGCTCTTGAGGTGAGTCACAGGCAAGATGCCTGTGCCACCGACTTTCATGAGGAAGGCAGGAATGCAGGAACGAACCCCCAGCCCCCAACACCTGACACCTAACCCGCATTTCTCACGAAATGCGGGAAATCCCAAGAGCCAAACGCCAAGCACCAAACAATCTCCAAGCCCGGAATGCTCAATGACCAAAGCAAGCCCCCAGGGTCGCGGGCAACACCACG
>VGYW01000870.1 GCA_016872875.1 Planctomycetota bacterium
TTGGAAAACACAAAAACGGAATAGAACACCAGGCGAACACCCCCGTCGGCGTTTTGGCGATCCGGACGCATCCGGGGCCGTTTCTCCCATAGTGGGTCAAGTGCGCCACTGATGTTCGGCACACTATGGGCGGCCTAGCGCTCCGGGCGCCTCCCGGGCCTTCCCCCATTCTTGATCAACCGCTACAGCAGGCGGGCACCTGCACAAATCCGTTATTGGACCCATGCCTCAACCACCGCTTGACTTTTCGCGCCGGAAAAGCGATGATTAAAGAGGAGTAGGCAGCCGCGGCGGCTGGTCCGGAATGCCAGCCGGCCGCTCGTTTATCGGGCATTATCACAGGAGCGGAAACGGGATGAAGTCCAGGGCGGGCCGGTGGCCATGGCTTGGGCTCGGGTGCGCGGCGGCGGCTCTCGCCTCTCTCGCCTTCGGCGAGGAGCCCGCGAAGAAGTTCACCGAGAAGATCAAGAACAAGCAGGGCAAGGAGGTGGCCTTCGACCTGGTGCTCGTGCCCGGCGGCAAGTTCAAGATGGGCAGCCCCGCCGCCGAGAAGGGGCGCAAGCCGCACGAGGGGCCGCAGTTCGACGCCGAAATCAAGCCCTTCTATCTCTGCGCCCACGAGGCCACGTGGGAGATGTTCATGGCCTACTACGACGAGACGGTGCAGGAGAAGCGCGGCGACTGGAAGGATGCGCCGAAGAAGCAGGCCGAGGAAGCCGAAAAGAAGGGCGTGGACGCCGTCAGCGGCCCCACCCCGCTCTACGGCGACCCCACCCTCGGCTGGGGCGCGGGAAAGCGGCCCGCCATCGGCGTGTCCCACCTCAACGCCGATACCTTCTGTAGGTGGCTCGCCAAGAAGACCGGCAAGAAGTACCGCCTCCCCACCGAGGCCGAGTGGGAATACGCCTGCCGAGCGGGGTCCGCCACCGCCTTCTCGTTCGGCGACGACCCCGACAAGATCGAGGACTTCGGCTGGTTCGAGGACAACTCGGACGAGAAGACCCAGGAGGTCTGCCAGAAGAAGCCCAACGCCTTCGGCCTCTACGACATGCACGGCAACGTGATGGAGTGGACACAGGACTTCTACAGCCCGAAGGCGTATGAGGAGGCCGCGAAGGCCAACCCCGCGGCCAACCCCACCGGCCCAAAGGAGGGCGTGGCGAAGACCGCCGGCGGCTTCGCACACGTGGCACGCGGCGGCGCCTACAACGCCAAGGCCACAGACTGCCGCTCCGCCGCACGCGTCTTCGAGGAGCCCTTCTGGCGCTACGAGGACCCCCAGGAGCCCAAGAGCAAGTGGTGGCTCCCCAAGATGGGCTTCATCGGCTTCCGCATCGCCTGCGACGCCGAGGCGAAGTAGTTTCCATTTCAGGAGACACGCCCGAGCGCAGCTTGGGCGTGGCACCTCCGGCCTTCGTAGGGGAATCCCGGGCGCCACGCCCAAACTTGTTTGGGCGGGCGGGGATGGGGACATTCCGTTACGGACAGGTGGCACAGGCATCTTGCCTGTGTCGCCCCGTGAGGGGGAACCGATGGGCGGGGTCCGAAGAGCGATCGAGGTGGGTGGGCGGGAGTGCTGGACCCTCTTCCACACCGGGTCCCGCAACGCCTACCTCGTGCCCGAGGTCGCCAAGCTCCTCGCCACTTCCAGGACCCACCGCTCATTTCGCGCCGTGATCGGGGG
>VGYW01000871.1 GCA_016872875.1 Planctomycetota bacterium
GGACTTACGCCGAAATACACCTGTGCCGGCGCTGGATCGCCAGCTGCTCGCGCCGACCGACAACCACAACCCCTGGGGGCTACCCACAAAGAACCCCGAAGCGGCAAATATCAATTATTCCCCAAGGTTCGGCGAGCCCGCGGATGCCTCCCGTGCTACTCGCCCTTCAGGTCGCCGAGGCTCTGCTGCACCTTGCCGGTCTTCGTGTCGGCCTTGGTGTCGGCCTTCGGGTCGGTCGAGGACTTGGCGGGCCTGGGGGCCGTGGGTATGGTGGGCTTTGGGGCCTTGGGCATCTTGAAGGGCTTCTCGCCGGGGAGGCGTATGGCCGCGTCGTAGCTGGCGGTCAGCTCATCCTCCGTGAGCGTCTTGCCCTCGAAGACCTTCGCCCGGTTGCCCGCGTAGCTGGCATCGAGTCGGGAGAGGCGCTGGTCGAACTTCTCCTTGACCTTCTTCTCCTCGTCGCGGATGGTCGTCTTGAGCTTGCTGGCAGTGGACTTGGCGCGCTCGTAGTCGCGCTGGTCCTGAGCCAGGTTGTCAGTGCGTTCGAGGCGCTCGCGCTCGCTCATCTGCGAGTAGGTGCTCGACCCCGACTGGGAGCGGGTAGTGGTGGATGCCTGCTCACGGCGCAGGATCTTGTTCTGGATGGAGCGCTCGAGGCGCTGGAGGTCCCGAACGACATCGCGGACGCGGTCGTTGTACCGCGTCTTCACCGCCGCGTAGCCGTCGCTCTTGGACGTTTCGGCGGCCTCGCGGTAGGCCTGGTAGAGGGCGCGGTTTGAGAGCAGGGACTCCTTTTGCTCCTTGGTGAGCTGCGACTTCTCCTCCTCCTTGGCGTCGGCCTCGGTCTTCTGCTGGGTCTTCAGGGTGTCGAGCGTGGTCGCGCTGTCGAGGGTGATGGCGGCGATCTTGTCGCGGGCGACCGAGCGGAGGCCGTCAGCGGCCTCGAACATCACGGAGACGACCTTCCCTTCCTGCTTCTCCTCGCTGCGGGAGTCCAGAACATCGGCCCCCCCCTTGCCGAGCTCCACGCTCACGAGCTCGTCGCGGGGGTAGATGGTCTGGACGTCCTTCACCAGGAACGTCACCAATTGCACCGTGCCGCGCAGTTCACCGCCCGTGCTCAGCTTCAGGACGTCCGCCTCCACCGACAGCCCGAGCCACAGGACACAGCCGGCCAGCAAGCAGCGGGAAGACATGGCGCTTACTCCTGAACCACCTTCGGTGTGCCCACACCCTCCCTCTGTTGGATAGTATAGCGACTCGCCGGGGGGAATTCCAGAGGAACTTGAGTTGTCCGCGCCCCATCGCGGCTCTTGCTGTCCTGCCTCTCTCGTGCTCGTCGTCGTCCTCGTCGTCGTCGTCGAGATCGATGGCGCCCACGCCGACCGGGGGGATTCGACTACGAGGACGACGACGACAACGGCGACGATTCGGGACCACATGATCCATGATGGCTATCCTGGCAAGCGCCACGGGCTTAGAAACTATCTCAAAACCCACGCGGGCTGCGACGCCGCGCCGCTCGCCAGCGAGCGGCACCGTCTGGCCGCAGGCTAGGAGGACGGAGGAGGCGATGCAACGGAGAGCATCCTTCGCTACGCTCAGGACTGACGACGAACGACACAGCCTGCGGCCAGAAGTCGCGGCGTCCCTTCGGGTTGCGGCGGCAGCGGGGCGGCTGCTG
>VGYW01000872.1 GCA_016872875.1 Planctomycetota bacterium
TCGGCGCTCCGCGGGCTCGACCAAGTGCAGACGATGATGCCCGTCGTCGCCTACCCGCACCATTACGCGACCGATGAGAACAAGTGGGAGCAGCTGTTCCTGAGGGACACGCCGGGCTGGCTCAGCCCTAAGGACCCCGAGACGCTCAAGGCCTACTATGACTCCCACCAGTCGATGCTCGCGACGACCGCCTGGCACGGTTGGCTGAGGCCCGCCGGCGCATGGATGGCGTTCGTCTTCGCGCTGATGGTGGTCATGCTGTGCCTGAACGTCCTTTTCCGCAAGCAGTGGACCGAGGAGGCCAAGCTCTCCTTCCCGGTGGTGCAGCTACCCCTGGAGATGGCCCGCGAGAACTCGCCGCTGTACCGCAACCGGCTGCTGTGGATCGGCTTCGGCGTCGCGTTCTTCGTGGACCTCATGCGCGGGCTGCACGTGATGTACCCGATGGTGCCGGACCTGTGGGGCGAGCGCGCGGCGAACGACCTGGGGACGATGGTCCGCGAGCCCCCCTGGAACGCGATCGGCTGGACGCCGCTGAACGTGATGCCCTTCGGCGTGGGCTTGGCCTTCCTGATCCCCCAGGACGTCGCGTTCAGCTCGTGGTTCTTCTACGTGCTCTGGAAGTTCGTGCGCATCGGCACGGTCGCCGCCGGCTGGGGCGACATCCCGCGCGCGCCGTGGATCGACGAGCAGTCCTTCGGCGCCTACATCGCCCTCGCCGCCTTCTGCCTCTACGCCAGCCGCCACCACCTGCGGCACGCCATCCTGAGTGGCATCGGCCGTGGCACGGGCGGCCTCGCCCGTGAGGGCGGCGGCAGCTCATGGGCGAGGCCGCCCATGCCACAACGAGGGTTCGACGACTCCGCCGAGCCGCTGCCGTACGCCTGGGCGCTCTATGGCCTGATCCTGGGCACCACGTTCCTGGTCATCTGGTGCGTAGCCGCCGGGATGACGCCCTTCTTCGCCCTCGCGTTCATCATCGGGTATCTGCTGATCTCCGTCGCGGTCGCCCGCATCCGCGCCGAGCTAGGCAGCCCGGTCCACGACCTGCATAAGATCGGCCCCGAGGTCATCCTCGCCGAGTCCTTTGGCCCGCCGCGCGTGGGCAAGGCCAACCTCATCCTGTTCAGCTACTTCTGGTCGCTCACCCGCGCCCATCGCAGCCACCCGATGCCTCACCAGCTCGAATCGATGAAGCTCGCCGCCGAGACCCACACCTCCCAGCGCGGGCTGTCCGTCGCGCTGCTGATCGCTACCGTGCTCGGCATCCTCCTCGGCTGGGGGTTCCTGCTGGAGATGTGCCACCGCTACGGGGGAGAGCGGATCCGCTGGAAGGGCTTCGAGGCCTTCAGCCGCCTGGACGGCTGGCTGCGCCGCAGCCCCGAGCCGAACGTCTACACCATCGTGACCACGCTGGTCGGCTTCGCCTTCACCACCTTCCTGGCGGCCATGCGCGCGCGCTTCGCCTGGTGGCCGTTCCACCCGGCGGGCTTCGCGGTCTCCGGCTCCTGGTCGATGGCCCTCTTCGCCCCCAGCATCTTCGCCGCCTGGCTCCTCAAAGCCGTCCTCCTCCGCTACCGCGGCATGACCTCCTACCGCCCCGCCACCTTCTTCTTCTACGGCCTCATCCTCGGCGAGTTCGTCGC
>VGYW01000873.1 GCA_016872875.1 Planctomycetota bacterium
CTGGAGCTCAGCCCCGACGCGCTCCCAGGGGACGACCGGCACTACTTCGTCCTCAGCGTGGCGGCGCGGCTGCCCGTCCTCATCGTCGAGGGCGCGCCGTCCTCCGTGCCCTTCGAGGGGGCGGGCGACTTCGTGAAGCTGGCGATTCAGCCGCCCGACCCCGGCCTGGGCGAGCGGTCAGCCTTCGCCGCGCAGACCGTGGCAGCCCAGGAGCTCGCGGGGACCGACCTCACGCGGTTCGCCGCGGTGGTGCTGGCGGACGTTCCGCGCCTCGCCCCGGACGCGCTGGCTCGCGTGCGCGACTACGCCACGGCCGGCGGCCTGGCCATCGCCTTCCCCGGCGCACACACGGACGCCGCGGCCTGGAACGAATCGAAGTTCCCCGGCGTCCGCCTCGACGGCCTCATCGAGGCCGAGGGCGAGAAGCAGATCAAGCTCGGCCAGGTGGCCCCCACCCACCCGGTCGTGGCCGCGCTGCCCGCCGAGGGGCTTGACCGCGTGCTCGTCTCGAAGCTCTTCCGGCTCGGCATCGCGGGGCTTCCCGCCGACGTCCTCATCCACACGGAGCGCGGCGAGCCGTTCCTCGTCCGCGCACAGGTCGGCAGGGGCAAGGTCTACGTCTTCGCGGTCTCCGCGCAGGCCGACTTCTCCAACTTCCCCTTCACGCCGCCGTTCCTGCTCGTGCTGCACCGGGCGGTCCACACGCACCTCGTGGATGGTGCGGCGCCGCTCTCGCTGCCGACGTTCAGCGAGCTGAAGCTCGCGGTGCCGCCCGGCGCCCACGTGATGCTCACGCCTGACCGGCGAGCCGTGCCGGTGATGCGCCCTGCGGAGGGCGACGCCGTTTTCGCTCAGACCGAGCTTGCAGGCACCTATCGCCTGGTGTCGGGCACCGTGGCACCCGCCGACCCCGAGGCCGCGCCGCCGACCGCGGCGTTCAACGCGCCCGCGCAGGAATCGGAGCTCGAGCGCATTGACGCGGCGACGATTCAGGGCCTCCTGCCCGGCGTGGCGGTGAGCTATCTGCGGGTTGACGGCGGCGCGCAGAGCCTGGGCCAGGGCGGTGGCGAGCAATCGGCCGCCTCCACGTTCCCCCTCGCCGCCCTCGCCGTGGCGTTTCTTCTCAGCGAGGTCATCCTCGCCTGGAGCATGGGCCGGCCGAGCGCGGGAGGGAAGAGAGAGTAGAGGAATGGTGTTGGGTGTCAGGTGTCAGGTGTTGGGGTGCGGCCAAGCCCGTGGAAGCGGTCTTGGTTCTGTACCCCAACACCTAACACCGAACACCTGACACCTGCTTTTGATGATCACGACGAAGGTCATCTTCGATTGCCCCTTGCCGCCCTTGGTGGTGGCGGCCGGCGCGCTGGCGGCGGCGTGCGTCGTGCTGGCATTCCAGGCGCGCGACGCCGCGCACCTTCGGGGCATGGTGCGCCGGGTGATCCTGGCGCTCTACGCCGCCGCCGCGCTCATGCTCGGGGGCATCGTGCTCGGCCCGAAGATCATTCGCACCTGGCCCGACCCCCAGAAGCCGCTGTGCAGCGTGATGGTGGATGGATCACGCAGCATGCTGCTCACGGACTCCTACGGGCCAGATGAGCTGAAAGGCAAAAGGCAAAAGGCAAAAGGCAAAAATGAAAAGGAAAT
>VGYW01000874.1 GCA_016872875.1 Planctomycetota bacterium
CTGGTGCCCGCCTACGCCATATCGATCCACAAGAGCCAGGGGTGCGAGTACCCGGCCGTCGTCGTGCCCCTGCTCACCCAGCACTACGTGATGCTCCAGAGGAACCTCCTCTACACGGCGGTCACGCGCGGGAAGCGCCTCGTCGTCCTCGTGGGCACGACGCGTGCCGTGGCCATCGCCGTCCGCAACGACCGCATCCGCGCGCGCCACGCGCTCCTCCGCGAGCGCCTGGCCCCAAGAGAAAGGTGAGACACCGCCATGCCAGACACTGCACCCCGCCCCGCCGACTACGTGATGAAGCTGATGGAGAGGGCCGCCGCCCTCAACGAGCAGGACGCCTCCCTCCGCGGCCGCCTCATCGAGCTCCCCAGCACGGGCGACGTGATGGTGACCGGCGACCTCCACGGCAACGCCTCCAACTTCCAGCGCATCATCCGCATCGCCGACCTCCCCCACAACCCAAACCGCCACCTCATCCTTCAGGAAGTCCTCCACGCCATGTACGGCGATACCCCTGACTCCTCGTTCCGCCTCCTCGAAGACGTCGCGGTCCTCAAGACCGTTTACCCCTCACAGGTTCACATCTTGCTGGGCAACCACGATCTCGCGGAGCTCCACGGCCAGGAGATAATGAAGCAGGGGCGCTCGGTCCTGCGCGTCTTCGACGCCGCGCTAGAGGAAGCCTACCAGTTCAACAAGGACGTCGTCCGCAAGGCATACACCCGCTTCCTGAGCTCCCTGCCCTGGGCCGCCTCGATGGCCGCGGGGGTCTTCCTCTGCCACTCGTTGCCTGACGCGAAGTACGTGGAGCTTTTCAGCCGCGAGTTCTTCACGCACGCTGGGCCGGGGTCGGGCAGTGGCCGGGGCAGCGCCATGTTCCACCTCGCCTGGGGGCGCGACCTCTCGGCGCCCGTCGCTGCCGAGTTCGCACGAAGGGTCGGCGCCCAGCTCATCGTCATCGGCCACCACCCCTGCCGCGACGGCCACACCGAGCCCAACCCTCACACCGTCATCCTCGACAGCAAGGACGCCCACGGCACCTACGCCATCCTCCCCCTCGACCGCAGGCTCTCCCGGGCCCTGGTTGTCAATTGCATCAAGCACCTGAACTTCTAGGCCGCACGCAATGTGCTTGAAAGGAGGCTCTGGGCGGGGTAGAACAGACCCATCGGTCGTGACTCGTGCACGCACAAAGTCCAATATCCAACACTCAACATCCAATCCTCAAAGACCAAGTGAAAGGACGGTCACGGCTGCGATCGTCTTACATTGTTCCGTCATCACTTGTGCGCGCTTTGCGCGCATGTTGGGGGATGAATGGATGAGTGGATGGGTGGATGGGTGTCAGACAATCATCCGTTCATCCACCCATCCAATCCTCCCCTTTGGTTGCGGCCTGTGGCCGCATTAGAACCTTCCGTCGTGACTTGTGCGCGCTTTGCGCGCATGTTGGGGGATGAATGGATGAGTGGATGGGTGTCAGACAATCATCCATTCATCCATACATCCAATCATCCTCTTTGGTTGCGGCCACGGGCCGCCTTAGGACCATGGCCAGGTGTGCTTTTCCGAAACTTCTGTTTCCCAAAATCAAAACAAAACAGATCCGCCGCCCGAACCCGGCCAGCCCGAC
>VGYW01000875.1 GCA_016872875.1 Planctomycetota bacterium
GAGCACGTACCACCAGAGCCCGGCCTCGTCGTCGCGGCTGGGGCGCTTGCCCTCCTGGGCGCCCTCCTCGTCGGGGAGCACTTCGCCCTGGACGCGTTCCAGGGCGGCGATGATTTCCTGCGGCGCGACCGCCGCGGGGTCGGCCTCGGCGGGATCGCGATTCACGGCGAACTGAAAGACCTCCTTGCCCCCCTTGTCGAGCACGGCATAGAGGCCGGGCTGCGCGGCAGCGGCCTCCGCCGCCTCGACGGGTTTGCCGTCCGGGCCTCGGAGCGTGTGGCCATCTGGCACGGGCAGGCGTTCGCCGACGCGATAGGCCGTCTTGCCCTCGGTGCGGACGGCCAGGTAGCGTACGGTCTGGTGAAGGAGGGGCAGGAAGATGGCTCGGAGCGGGAGATTGCTCCACTGGAGATCGGCGGGGTTCGTGAGCATCATCGAGGTGCCGGCCTCGACCTGGCGTTCGAGCAGCGCGGGGCGGCCGTCGTCGAAGCGGGCCAGGACGCGCGAGAGCTGGGAGTCGGTGACCTCCCAGAACTGGGTGAAGCGCGCGGTCGAGAGGTCGCCGTGGTGGGGGCGCTGGAAGACTTCGAAGACGGGGTGCTCGTAGTCCACGCGGGCGAGGCCGGCCTCGGCCCGCTCGTCGGCGCGGGCGGCGGGCGTCACGATGCGGCGGAGCTTGCAGGGCGCCAGGTGTAGATTTCCGAACTTTCCTTTTCCTTGAATTCAAAACAAAACAAGCCGCTGCCCGCCCGCCCGATTGCTGCCCGCCCGCCCGCCCGCCTCTGCCCGCCCGCCCGCCCGCATTTTCTTTTCCCGAAAAACAAAACAAACGACCACCAAAAGCCAACAAAACAAAACACCCAAAAACCAGAATTTTCAACAGAAAACCAAGATTTTCCGGAGGCCCCGCTTGACACCCAACCCGCCATCCTGTAGAATGCAGGTATGCCCCGACCACAACAGCTAGAGGCCATCCGGGCATCCCTCGCACCCAAGACCTGCTGCCGAGTCGGCTGGCTGAGGTCCTACCGCTCGCTGTCAACCGCCAAGCTCAGGATGATCGCCAGGCTCTCCTACCAAGAGGCTCGCAACCTCTTTCCCCTCGGACGCACAAGCTGGCTCAAGGTCAGGCTGATGTTCCCTGACATCGCCCCGCCCCTGACCGCTTGGCCCCACAGAGGCCATTGCCGCCTGACACCCGATGAGCTCTTGGAAGTCGCCAAACTTCCCCTCGTGGAAGCCCGCAAACACCACATCTGCAACGCCCGCTGGTATGCCCTCCGGAAGCAACTCGGGCTTCCCACTGCCCTCAAAAGGCCACGCGCTCCACGAATCGCTCCCCCTGGGCGCCCCAGGCCAACAGCCGCAACCAACCGGCGGCAACCAGCCCGCGAGCCATTCCGCCCCCGCCACCCCAAGACCCCCGATGTCTTGGCCTTCCTCAGAATCTGCCGCACCGACATCTGCGAGCTGTGACGCGGCAAGCCCCAAGCCCACAAGCCCATTTTCCCACAGCCCGCCCAAATCGCCCAACGCACAAGCTCTGTGGCCGCCCCTCCGCCCCCCCCCCCGCCCGCCCGCTGGGGCAGCGGCGGTCGCTACGGGGCGATGGGCCTCTCCCCCTCTGG
>VGYW01000876.1 GCA_016872875.1 Planctomycetota bacterium
CCGCAGGGGGCGGTAGAATGCCCCGGTGGCCGACGCTTCTGCCGCCCCCTGCGGGGGCTGGACCGTGGGGCCGCCAAGTCCACGGGCTTACGCCCGTGGCTACCTTCTGACGCCCCTGGCGGGGCTGGGAGCCTTCATCCCCAGAGATGTGGGCAAAGATCAGCCCCGGGGGAGAGGGGGGATGGTTGCCTCCTCGCCAACCACGCACGGCCGGTTGCGGCTATGGGACGGGTTTGCACCCAGACGCATCGCAGATACAATACGAGGGGCCGCCCGTCCGCGGCCCGAAAGGAGAAGACAGGATGATCCTGGGAGTAGATTACTATCCGGAGCACTGGGACGAGGCCCGGTGGCCGGTGGACGCGCAGCTCATGCAGGAGGCGGGCATCAGCGTCGTCCGCCTCGCCGAATTCGCCTGGTCGAAGCTCGAGCCACGCGAGGGCGACTACCAGTTCGCCTGGCTCGACCGGGCGCTCGGCGTGCTGGGGGAGCGGGCCATCCAGGCCGTCCTCGGTACGCCCACGGCGGCCCCGCCCGCGTGGCTCATCGAGAAGCACCCCCAGGTTCTGCCCGTGGACGAGTGGCGCCGGCCCCTCGGCTTCGGCGCGCGCCTCCACCGCTGCTTGGCCAACCCCACGTTTCGCCACTACTCGCGCGCCATCACCGCCGCCATGGCCCAACACTATGCTGCCCATCCGAGCGTCCTGGGCTGGCAGACCGACAACGAATTGACGGGCAACCGCTGCTACTGCGACGTGTGCGCGGCGCGCTTCCGCGAGTGGCTAGAGCGCAAGTACGGCTCCCTCGACGCCCTGAACCGCGCCTGGGGCACGCCCTTCTGGAGCCAGGAGTACACGGCCTGGACCCAGGTGCCGCTCCCCTGGCAGACCACCTGCGGCCCGATGGCCCACAACCCGTCGCTGCTCCTCGACTACCGCCGCTTCGCCTCCGACATCACGGTCGAGTTCCAGCACGAGCAGGTGGAAATCCTCCGCGAGCACTGCCCAGAGCACTTCGTCACCCACAATTTCATGGGCCTGCACGACGCCATCAACTACTACGACCTGGCAAGGGACCTGGATTTCGTGTCGTGGGACAACTACCCCGGCGGCTCGGCGGCCTTGCCGCACGACGTGATGCGTGGCATCCAGGGCGAGAACTTCTGGGTGATGGAGGAGAAGTGCGGCCACGCGGGCTGGAACACGATGGGGCCGATCCCGCGCCCCGGCCAGGTGCGGGCCTGGGCCTGGCAGGCGGTGGGCCACGGGGCCGACGCAGTGGTGTTCTTCCGCTGGCGGAGCTGTCGTTCGGGGACGGAGCAGTTCTGGCAGGGCATCCTGAACCACGACGCCGTGCCCGGCCGCCGCTACCGCGAGATCGCGCAACTGGGCAGGGAGTTCCGCCAGTTCGCCCCCGACCTCGAGGGCACCAGTCCGGAAAACGACGTGGCGTTGCTCTATTCCTACGATCAGATTTGGGCGCTCCAGATTCAGCCCCAGGTGCCCGGCTTCAGCCTCGGCCTGTGGCTCGAACGCTACCATCAGGCCCTGCACCGCCTGGGGGTGGGGGCCGACGTGGTGAGCACGGAGGCCGACCTCAGCCCCTACAAGCTG
>VGYW01000877.1 GCA_016872875.1 Planctomycetota bacterium
ACTGGCGGCAGCGAATTAGCGCCATGTCATTGAGCCGGCGCGAGAGGTCCCAAATACTCGGCGCCCTGCAAACCGCCCTTTCCACCGCAGCGTAGGGAAAGGAAAAGCGCCAAAGTCCACAGTGCTGCGCAGAGCAACATTGCAGAGTTGAGCAGGTCCGCAATGTTGCTCAGCACCCTCGGACCCGCGGCGCCGGGAGCGCCCAAGCGGGCCGCTGGTTGTTCGACTGGGGACCGGGACCACGCCAGAGCCGTTCAGTTGTGCAAAGTTGCCAGCGCCCCTTGCGCCGGTGGCGGGCAACTGGCGCAAGCGTTCCGCTCGTCCCCGAAGAGCAGGAGCGCGAACATTGCGGAGTTGTTCAAGTTCGCGAAGTTCCTCCGTGCCGCTCGCAGCGGCCGCGGTCAGGTTGCCCAAGGGGTGCGCTGGCCCTTGGCCACGGGAGGAGCAACATTGCGGAGTTGTTCAACTCCGCAATGTTGCTCCGCGCTGCTTGGGGTGGCGGCCTGCGGCGGACGCGGGAGGCTCTGGGATTCGGCGCCTGCCGGGGCGCCTGAGGGAGTGCGAGCGGGGGTGAGATCACGATGCTGTTCCGCTCTACACCGCTGTGACAGGAGGAATCCCCATGATGGATGAACTGACGGTCCGCATCTTGCGCGCAGTGGCGTGCCGCGCGCGGCTTGGCATCCTTGCGCGTCTCGTTGCAGGGGGGGAGGCGACACCAACCAAGCTTGCCCGCGATCTGCGCCTGCGCCTTGACCTCGTGTGCGCCCACCTCGCGCGACTGGACGGGGCGGGTCTCGTGCAGCGCCGCCGGTCGGGCGCCCGCTGCTACTACACCGCGCAGTCACCCTACAGCCGGAACACGCTGAGCGGCGATATCTCCTTGTGGCTGCAGGATGCCTTCCGTGGCCAGCCGGCCACGCCAGGCAGGCGTTCAGGAGCCAGCGCCGAACTCGCGGCTGGAACACGCCACGACACACTCGCGGGTGTCTTCGACGCCGCCACCGCATTCGCGAACGTTCGGCGCCTCCAGATCCTGCGTCGGCTGACAGGGGGAAAGGAGGCCGACGGGCCAACGCTGGGCAGAGAGCTCAGGATGTCGGACGCAGCGGTTAGCCGGCACGTCGCCAAGCTGGTGCGCCGGGGGTATGTACAGGCGGTGCGGCGGAAGCATCGCCTGGTGTGCCGGGCCGCGGCGGAGGCCAAGAGTCTGCTCCACGGCCGCCTGCTGGAGATCGTGAGCGCGCAGTGGGCAGGAGAAACATTGCGGAGTTGAACAACTCTGCAATGTTCTTCCCGACGGCCTGGCCACAAGGACGCGCGGCGGGTGTGCGCAAGTCGGGGACAAGCCCAGCGAAGGCGACTCCACGCACTCGAGGATGGATGGTGCTTGACAAGAATGGCGGCGGGGAGTAACGTGGGGGGCGTTTGTTCGGTGCCGGATGGGTCGCGTGAAGCCAAGGAGAAGCACGATGAGCAGGCGGGCCGAGGTGTCCAGGCGCGATTTCATGAGGTCGGGGGCCGCAGCGGGGGCGGGGCTGGTGGTACTGGGCGCGACGGCGCGGGGGCAGACGGCC
>VGYW01000878.1 GCA_016872875.1 Planctomycetota bacterium
GGCGCTGGGCGGGAGCCGTACTCCTGGACGTCGAGAAGCGGTTTCATCGCATCAAGGGCCACCGCGACCTGGGCCAGCTCCTGACGGCTCTGGGCCGCGGCCCCCAGCAAGCCGAGCTTGCGCTCGGGAAGGAGGTGGCCTAAGATGAGCCCCCGGGCCGCCGCCTATTTCAACGGAGTTCGGGACATCGCCGCCTGCCGCCTGCAACCAAAGGGCCGGAATGTTGAATGATGAATGCCGAATGTTGAATGTCGAACTGTGAAGAACAGAGCGGGCTCTTGGCTTGGTTGGTCATTCGACATTCGACATTCAGCGTTGGATATTCAGCATTCCTCTTGCCATGTGCGCGCAAAGCCCGCACGAGTGACAATGGACCACCCTGTCCAAGGCTCGCGGCTTCCTCGCGCATCACGGATAGATGGTGGCCACGACCTTCTGGAGGCGTCGCACCCTGGCGCGCTGGAGCATGATTTCGGGCTCGGCGGCATTGGTGGAGACGAGTCGGACTCGGCCGCTGGTCTCGAACTGGACGAGCTTGAAGTAGGTCTTTCCCTCGACGGTCTGGCAGATGGCGGGTTCGCCGCTGCGCGGCGTGCGGTCGGGGTCGACGACGATGGTGGTGCCTGGGGGGCAGAGGGGGAGCATGCTCTCGCCGCTGACGCGCAGCGCGTAGGAGTGCGCTCCTGCTCCGGGCCATCGCGCGATGGGCTCCTCGCCGGGCAGCCCCGCGCCGGCGGGGAGGCCGGCGTCGGTGAAGGCGATGTCGGTCTCGCCGGCGGCCACGTAGCCGATGACCGGGATGTCGGGCTGGCGCAGGAGTGGTGCGCCGCCCTTGGCGCCTCGGAGGCCCGGGCCTGCGGCGGCGGCGAGCGCGTTGAGGGCGCTGGCGAGGCGCGCCGGCGGCACGCTGGCGAGGCGCGCGCTGACGGCCGCGGCGTCGGGCTCCTCGGCGCTGACCGCGGCGTGGAGGCCGGCCAGGAACTCGTCCTGCTCGATGAGTTGCTTGACGGCATCGGGGAGGGGCTGTCCCTCGGCGGCGAGGCTGGCGAGCATGCTGACGAGGGCCTCGCCCGTGGCCGAGCGCAGCGTGGTCACGGCGCCGTCGAGCTCCTCGATCTTCGAGCGTGCCTCGGAGCGGGCGCGCTCGCGGACCGCGAGGTCAACGAGGCGCTGGCGCTCGGCGGGGCTGAGGCCGAGGACGTCCGCCATCTGCTCCACGCGCCGTTTCGGCGCCGGCTTCGAGTGGCCGTGGACGAGTTGGCCGATGTAGCTCTTGGTGACGCCGATGCGGCTGGCGAGGTCCGAGTACGACACGTTGCGGGCGCGGCACAACACGTCGAGGTAGTCGCGGAACGTCTCCATCCCTTCTCTCCATCCCTCCCCCCAGTGGCCGCCAGGTCATGCAAGTGTATTATACCACTGGCCGCCGCCCTGTCAAGTGAAAAATTGACAGCGTCCCAAGTCCTTGAGATCGTGGGTGTGCCTGCGGCCGGTCCGTCGGGGGCTTTGCCCCCGAACCCCCAGGATTTTCCGCTTTCGGGCCGCCGGCACCCCAACAGGAAAATGGCCGC
>VGYW01000879.1 GCA_016872875.1 Planctomycetota bacterium
GGGGTCTTCGGGATCAGCACGTTCACGTCGTAGTTGTGCCGCTCCATCAGGCGGCGGGCGGCCTCCCGGTACTTCGCCTCACCGGTGATGTGCCCGGCGGTGGCGAGATACGAGAGTATACTTAGCGAATTCAGGCCCCGCTCCTCCCACCAGTTCACCTCGCGATTCAGGTTCTCGGGATTGAAGACCGCCCAGCGCGTGGGCTGCCCGTCGTGGTCCACAAGCTGGAAGTTGTGGTCCATGAGGTGATCGGTGAGCGCGGCCACGTGCTCGCGTACGGGCTGCCTGGCGGCCTCGTCCCGCGCCGCCAGATCGTAGTAGAGGCCGTAGAAGAAGTAGTGGCCGTCGAGCTCATCCGAGCTGGTGTCGGTCTTCCAGTACCACTTGCCATCGGCGCTCAGCGGCCAGCGCGGTACGAGGACCTTCCACAGGCGGTCCCGGGTGGCGCGCGTCTGCTCGTCGCGCTCGCGCGTGTAGTGGGTGAGATTGGGATTCGGGCCGCTGGCCGGCAGGACGGTGCGGGCGACGAAGCCGCGCGGGGCGGGATGGCTGCCGCCCTGCGTCACCGTTCCCAGGAAGCGCAGCGCCTCGAAGGCCGCCCGTGCGCGCTTGCGCGCCAGCTCGTCGCCGGTCGCGGCGTAAGCGAAGCACTCCCCGGCGCCGTACATCGAGGTCCAAAGTCCGTCGTTGTCACTGTCGTGCTGCGTCCATTCGCTCTTGTCGCCGGGTCTCTTCAAGGAGACGCCCAGCACGTAGCCGTACTCGGTCCGCCGGTGGCGCAGGTCGATCTCGTCCTCAAAGAACTTTGCCTTGGCGGCCAGCGTCAAGGGCTTCCGCGCGATCAGACCGGCTCCTTTGGCGGTGGCGAACCAGGCATTGCCATTCGGCTCAACAGCGACGGAGCGCACCTGATCGTCGGGCAGCCAGCGCAAACCCTGGCGGTATTCCCAGACCCGCCCGTCAAAGCGGATGGCCCCGATGCGAGTTCCGAACCACACCGCAGCGTGCACGCCGGCCGCCACGCCGGTGAAATCGTCGTAGGGAAGGCCCTCTTCGGGAGTGTACAGCGTCCATTCCTTGCCGCGGCGCCCGACTCCCTGCGGGCTGGCGAACCACAACTGGCCCGCGCCGTCGTAGGCCACGCCGCGCACATCGTAGGGCGCCCAGCTCCGCGACGCCTGACGCGGATACAGAGCCCGCCAATTCCCGCCGGGCCGCTTCACGAACAGCCCGGCCAGCGCCGCCATCGCCAGTTCGCCGTCCGGCCCCACCGCGATCTGGCGGACCTCCGGGCCAGCGGCCGCCAGCGCGGCGAACCCGCTGTCCTTGACGAGCGCCGCGCCTTCCAACTTGAACAGACCAGCGGCGCTGCCCAGCAGCGGCTGTCCGCTGGCCACCGCAAGAACGAAGGGCGGTTTCGCCTCAGTAGGGATTGATGCAATGACCACGGCCCGGTCCTTATCCAGGCGATACAGCCGCGCCTCCGCAACGAAGAACACAGCATCAGCGCCGGCCGCCAGCGCCACAACCGGGGCGCCCACGCTGGCCACCGTCCTCCAACGCCC
>VGYW01000880.1 GCA_016872875.1 Planctomycetota bacterium
TCGAATCGTCGAACCTCGCGCACGTGCCCGTTGTAGGCCCGGAAATCGGGCTCCGTGGCGCAGGCGGTTTCGCCCGCGGCGCGACAGGCTGAAGGCCTGTCCCACGGCGCCGTCACCCGCAGCTCCATCCGCCGCAGCGTGGTCTCGCTGAAGACCTCGACGGTTTCCACCTCCGGGCGCTCGCCCTTCGGAAAGACCAGGCGGAAGCGGACCGCGCGGCGGTAGCGCAGGCCCGGCAGGTTCGATGCGCGCGGATTCTCCGCGGCCTCGAGCGGACGGAAGGTGAACCGGCAGCGCAGGCCCTCGCGCGCCAGATTGGTCCGCGCCGTGAGCCAGGCGCCCTGCCACGGATCGTCCACCGGGTCTTCGATGGTGGGCATGCGCGGCGGCGGAGGCGGCCAGTTGTGGTGCCAGTATTGAACCCCGATGCGCGCGGCATCGTACGGCCGGCGGAAGCACACCGCCACTTCGAGGAGGTCACGTTCCTCGGCCCACTGTAGGCCGTAGATCCAGCTCCCGTCCGGGGCCTGAACCACGCCGCGCGGGTGGCCGTAATCGAACGTGGTCTGGAGGCGATGCTCGTCCTGCGCGCAGCAGGGCCGCGCGAAGGGGGCCAGGTCCAGCCTTTGAGCGGAGGCGGTGGTCAGAACGATGAAGGCGAGCAGCAAGGGCAGCATGGCGTCTCCCTGGTATCATAGCCCGTGCTCAGCGGAGCAGCGCAATGGAAGCTCCGGCTGATATAATGCTGTGCAGACAGTCTCGTGTCTCAGGAAGTATCACCATGAAGCGTTTCCCTCTGCCTGCCATCTCTGTCTGTGCCGTCCTGCTGGCCGGCGCGATCTGTTTTTCACAGGACCCGCGAGGCGCTATTGCTGGCGCCCTGACGGATTCCACCGATGCCGCCATCCCCGGCGTTACGGTGCGGGCCGCCAACGTCGAGACCGGAGTGACCGCCGTGGCGGTGAGCAACGCCGCCGGCAGCTACCAGATTCCCTTTCTCCTGCCCGGCGTGTATCGCATTGCCGCCGAGCTGGCGGGCTTCAAGCGGTTCGTGAGGGACAAGATCGAGGTCCGCGTCGGCGAGACCGTCGATCTTCAGATCCGCATGGAGGTCGGCGAACTCACCGAGACCGTCGAGGTGACGGCCACCACGCCGTTGCTCGAGACTTCGAGCTCTTCGCTCGGCCAGGTGGTGGATCAGCGCCGGATTCTGGAACTGCCGCAGCGCGGCGGCAACGCGATGGAGCTGACGCTGCTGACTCCCGGCGTGGTCAACGCCACTGACATGCGCCTGCGCAAGGCCATGGCCCCGGAAGCCACCTCGCAGATCGCCACCGACGGCGCCGGCACTTACAACAACGAATTCCAGATCGACGGCATCAACAACATGGCGGCGGACCGCGGCCGCGGCTATGCCCGCATCGCCTTCAGCCCCCCCATCGCGGCCGTGCGCGAGTTCAAGATGCAGACCACCGCGTACGACGCGGGCGTCGGCCACACCATGGGCTCCGTGGTGAACGTCAGCACCACCAGCGGTACCAACGAGTTTCACGGGGAAGCGCAC
>VGYW01000881.1 GCA_016872875.1 Planctomycetota bacterium
GATGAGCTCGTAGTCGCCCTCGTTGCGGGACATCAGGAGCAGTTCTTCGGCAGTTACCTGGGTTGCGACGCTCATAGGTAGGCCCTCTTGTCTTGCACAGCCACGGTGCCACGCAGGGACTGTCCCGCTGTCCCTTGGAGTCCGTGGCGGCCCGTGCCCATGGCATTCTATGCCGCCGTCTTCCCATTGTCAAGCGTCGTTGGGGTCACGCCCAACCTGTGGGGTCATTGAGCCGCTTGTGCCGGGGGGCGCAGGGTCAGCAGGTCGTCGCTGAGGACGGTGGGGCACCAGTGCTGCTCGATGAACTCGACGACCAGCTCGGTGCCACGGTCGTGGGGGACATTGGGCGGGCGCTTGGGGTTGTACATCGTGTCGGTGAGGTCGCGGACGAGGACGCACGGGACGCCCCACCGCGTCATCTGCTTGATTGCGAACGAGCGGTGGAGGACGCACATGTTGGTGTGGACGCCGAAGATGATGAGGGTCTTGATGCCGCGCTGCTGGAGGAGGTTGTAGACCTCTGCCCCCTTGTCGGTGACGGCGTCCGGCTCGGCGACCTCGACGGCGGGGTGCTGGCGCTTCCAGGCGGTGGAGACCCGGCAGGGCGGGTCCTCGGTGCAGCCCTGGTCGGAGGCGTCAACGGGCAGCGGCGGGTCGGGCAGCTTCTTCGGCTCGGGCGGCTTCACGGGCGGGGCGGCCTGGGCGCGCTTCCGCTGGGGCGTCCCCTCGTAGAACTTCATCGTGTCGCTCGGGGCGTGGATGATCTGCACGCCATTCGAGCGGGCGAACTGGACGACCTCGGCCATGCGCGGCAGCATCTTCGCCAGCCGCTCGTTGGCCCCCTTGCACCAATGGAGGTCCCACACGTCGCAAAGCAGGAGCGCCGTCTCCGCCGGGAGCAGTTCCTTCGCCGTGACGGCCTCCTTCCATTGCCCGCTGCCCTTCGGCTCCTCCACGCGGCTGCGAAGGTTGAGGCGGAACACGCCAGACTTCTCCTTCATCTTCTCCTCTCCTGCCGTGGCCACGGCGAGTGCCCCGAGAGCGAACGCCAGCACCGTCCAGCATCGAGCCATTTCGTGCCTCCTGATTGGGTTCGACGACGACGACGAGGACGACGACGAGCACGAGGCCAAGGCCCGCTTGTCATTGTTGGGCCGCCCGCTATAATACGTGGGCGCACCCGGAAACGCAAGGAGGCCATGGACGCGGAGTGTGGCGCCCGTTCGTGATAGGCTGCTCCGCAGCCCCGACAGGGGCGTACTATAACAGCCCAGGGCGAAGCCCTGGGAAACGCCGCGACAGACAGGCCAGCCCTGAAGGGGCGTACTATGTGGTCAAGAACGCCCAGCCTGCCTGTGGCGGCTAGTACGCCCCTACAGGGCTGAGTCGGCCTCCTCGCCTCACCCAGGGCTTCGCCCTGATCTTTGCCCACATCTTCTGGGGGCTGGGGTTTAGCCCCCGAATGGGGGCGTTTGAGCCGTAGCCCAGGGCGACCGAAGGGAGCCCTGGGAAAAGGCCCCGCCAGCGTAGAGCCCCCGAAGCGGGGCGATTCAATGGGC
>VGYW01000882.1 GCA_016872875.1 Planctomycetota bacterium
AGCAACACGGCAAGGAGTTTGTAGACCGGCTGGTGGCCACCGGCCTGGAGGAAGCGGACCTGGTGGCGACCGCCACCGCGCTCACCCCCGCCGCCGTGGCGGTGGGCATCGAGCGCTTCGTGCGGCCGCGCATGCCGGTGGACGAGCTGATCGTCTCCGGCGGCGGCGCGCACAACTTGGAGATCATGGGACAGCTTGCGGCGCTGCTGCCCGGCGCGGCGGTGGCGACGTCGGCCGATTTCGGCATCGACATCGACGCCAAGGAGGCCATCGCCTTCGCGGTTCTGGCCTGGCGGACCTGGCGCCGCCGCCCCGGCAACCTCCCCTCCGCCACCGGCGCCCGCCGGGCGGCCATCCTGGGGCGGCTGACCGTGTAACCGCGACCGCTCGCTTACGCTCGCGGCTCGGCTACGGCCTCGACGCACCTGGCCGAGCCGCGACCGGCAGGGAGCGGTCGTTGACGGCTGACCCGGTTATCATGCATGATTAATGCATGGCCATCAAGACCATCAGCCTCGAGCTCGACGCCTACGAGAAGCTGCGCCGGGCCAAGCGCGGTCCCCGCGACTCCTTCTCCAGCGTGGTGCGCCGCGCCCGGTTTGACGATCTGCCGCCGGATGCCCGAACACTGCTCGCGGATCTGCGCACACTGGTGAGCCACCAGCCTGAGGTGCTGCTAACGCCGGAGGCTTTGCGCGCCATGGACCGCCGCAAGCGGACGGCGCGCCGAACCTCGCAATGGGATCGCTAGGGCGCCATGCTGCTCGACACAAGCTTCTTGATCGACTTGCAGCGCGAGCTGGCGGGGGGCCGCGCGCGCGGGGCGGTCCGGTTCTTCGGCAGCCACCCGGAAGCGACGCCGTGGATCAGCCTGGTCACCTGGATGGAATTCGCCGAAGGCTACCCGCCGGAGAAGGAGGACGCCTGCCGGCTGTTTCTTTCGACGTTCCCGTTGATCCTGCCCGACCCAGCCATGGCCTGGCGCGCCTCGCGCCTCTCGCGCAAGTTGAGGGCTTCCGGTTCAGTGATTGGAGATCACGACCTCTGGATTGCCGCCACGGCCCTGGAGCGGGGCCTGCCGCTGGTCACCCGCAATCCTCGGCACTTCAGACGCATCCCGGAACTGGAGATCCTCGGCTACTAAGTCCTGCCCCGCGCCCTCCGCCAGCCGCCGCAGCGATTCGGTGTACGGCGCTCGCGCTACGCCGCGCTCGGTGATGATGGCGCTCACGTAGCGGTGCGGGGTGACGTCGAAGGCGGGGTTCTCGACGCCCACCCCGTCCGGCGTCACCAGGACGCCGAACACGTGGGTCACCTCCTCGCCAGGGCGTTGCTCGATGGGGATCAGCTCACCCGAGGCCAGCGTCAGGTCCAGCGTCGAAATGGGCGCGGCCACATAGAAGGGCACCTGGTTTTCGTGCGCCAGCACGGCCACGGAGTAAGTGCCGATCTTGTTGGCCACATCGCCGTTGGCGGCGATGCGGTCCGCCCCCACCACCACGCAGCCGATGCGCCCGGAGCGCA
>VGYW01000883.1 GCA_016872875.1 Planctomycetota bacterium
ACGGAGGCGGAATGGGAGTATGCCTGCCGCGCGGGGACGGCTACGGAGTTCTACTTCGGGGACGCCCCGGCCGCCCTGCCGCAGCACGCATGGTTCGAGGCCAATTCGGGCGGCTCGCCGCAGGCCGCCGGCAAGGTGAGGCCCAACGCCTGGGGCCTGTGTGACATGGCTGGCAACCTCAGGGAATGGTGCGAAGACTGGTTCGGGCCGTACGGCGACGCGCCGCAAGCCGACCCCCAAGGCCCCGCCGCGGGCACCAACCGAGTGCTGCGGAGCGGCTACTGGAACGGGCGCCCCGGGCAATGCCGCTCAGCCTTCCGGCACATGACCACTCAGACCGACCGCGGCGCCCTCCGCGACCTGGGCTTCCGCGTGTGCGTGGCCGCCCGGGGCGCCGCCGCGGCGGCGCAGGACCCGCGGCCGGGCGAGTGGCAGGGCCTCTTCGATGGCAAGTCGCTCGACGGGTGGAAGGTGCCGGAGCACGACGACCTGAGGCGGGGCGAGGCGAAGATTGAGGACGGGGCCATCGTGCTCTCGGCGAGCCGACGCATGGCGCTCTGCTGGACGGGCTCGATGCCTCAGGGGGACTACGAGGTGGCGTTCGACACGAGCCTGGTGAGCGGGCACAGGCTGGCGTCGCTCTACTTCCCCGCGGGCGGGGGCTGGTGCGACCTGGTGCTGGGCGGGATCAGCGGCAAGCTGGTGGGGCTGGACGGGGTGGACGGCAAGGGCTACCGCGACAACCCGGCGCTCACGCAGTTCAAGTTCGAGCCGAACCACTGGTATGCCGTGCGGGTGCGGGTGGCGGAGGGGCGGGTGCGGGTGTGGGTGGACGGCTCGGAGCCGATCAACCTGCCGATCGCGGGGCACAAGTTCGCGGTGGACGACCAGCGAGCGGCGCTCAAGCCCCTGGCCCTGTCGGCCTACCAGGGCGCGACGGCGGTGCGGAACGTGCGGGTGAAGAGGGTGGGGGCGGAGTAGGGCGAAAGAGGTGTTCGGTGTTGGGGGTATGGTGTTCGGGGGCACTTTCAGTGCGAGCGGGAGGAGGCCAGCGGCCGCTGCCGGACACGTCCAGGCTTGATGACCGTGATGTTGCCGGGGAGGGTTTCGGCGGGGACCTTCGCAAGCCCCTCCTGCACCAACCTCAGGATTGCAAGAGCGTGGAAGGTATTGGGTGCCCGCACGAGCGCTACGCCTGGAGGGGAGGGGGCCACGCGCCGCAAAGGGAGATCGAGGTCGCGGGCGAGGATGAGGCGGCCCTGACGCGCTGCCAGGTGTGCTTTTCTGTTTTTGTGTTTTGTCGGAAACAAAACAAAACAAGAGGACAAGAGGGTTGAGGCCAACTGCCGGTCGGAGCAAGAGCCAGAAGTCGTTACAATCTTTTGGGAACGTCCCAAGTTCTTGAGCCTCCCCGGGCGACGCTCTCCGCGCCGCGGGAACGCAAAGGCAAACTCGCCTCTGGGGGACCAGTCCCCCAGACCCCCTGGGATTTATCGCATTCGGCCACCGGCACGTCTCCTG